>NZ_JBVMUY010000032.1:0-115039 GCF_055632325.1 Nocardiopsis sp. KDC1DS13DA1 | reverse complement strand
CTGCCGCGGATCCGGTCCGAGCGTCCGGCGTTCGACCTGAACCACCCGCACGCCGCGGCCCCGGGCGCGGTCCCGGCGGGCGCCACGAAGGAGTAGGGCGAGCTCACGATGAAGATGCAGGCCTATCTGTTCATGGGCGTATCGACCTTCTTCGGTCTGGCCGCCCTGCTGTACATGTACTGGTCCTACCAGGACACGGGCTCCATCGAGTGGGCGGGCTCCACCGCCCTGGTGGTCTCGATCGGCTTCGGCTGGATGATCGGCTTCTGGCTCTGGCAGGCGACCCGCCGCAGCGAGCACTTCCACGGGCTTCCCCCGGAGGAGCGGCTGGACGGCGAGATCGCCGAGAGCGCCGGAGAGTTCGGGTTCTTCAGCCCGCACAGCTGGTGGCCGATGTTCGTCGCGCTGGCCGTCGCCTTCATGGCGGTGGGTGTGGCGATCGGTTGGTGGATGGTGTTCATCGGCGCGCTGGCCGTCATGCTCACCTCCATCGGCTGGGTCTTCGAGTACTACCGCAAGGAGTTCCAGCACTGATGTCCTGACCCGCCCGGATGATCACCTTCTGTACTTGGATGATCGCCAGGGGTAGGGTGTAGAGGTCGCCGCCCCGGTGGCCGGAGGGTTCCGTGTCAGCGGAGTCCGTCCGGCCACCGGGGTTCGCCTTGTGCGGCGGTCCCGCGGCGACCCCTTCGTGAGGCGGGAGGCCCTGGCGTGATCGGTCGAGTTTCCCGGTCGGCGGTGCGTCGACTGGCAGCCGGAACGGCGGTGGCCGTTCTCCTGGCGACGGCCTGCACCACCGGGGGAGGGGACACCCCGCAACCCGGTGGCGGGGACGGTCCGCGGATCACCGTGACCCCGGCTCCCGGGGAGGCCTCCGTCCCCCCGAACACACCGGTACGCGTCTTTGTCGAGGGCGGGACCGTCACCGACGTGCGGATCGCACAGGTCGCCCACGAGGAGCTGGCCGGGTCCGGGACCGCGCGGACGGTCGCCCGGGCCGGCGGCCGGAAGGGGCCGGAGGAGGCCGAGGGGGAGCTGAGCGAGGACCGGACCTCCTGGGTGAGCGACTGGAACCTGCGTCCCGGTGCCTCCGTGCGCGTGTACGCCACGGCCGAGGACGGGACGGGCCGCGAGACCGAGGTGGTCTCCCAGTTCGCCACCGCCGACGTGGGCGGCGAGCACCGGCTCGCACTGGCCGCGAACCTTCCCCGGACGGGCGACGTCGTGGGTGTGGGCATGCCCGTGGTCGTCACCTTCGACCAGCCGGTCGAGTACAAGCGCCAGGTGGAGAACTCCATGGAGGTCACCTCGGAGAAGGTGACCGAGGGCGCCTGGAACTGGATCGACGACGAGACCGCGGTGTTCCGGCCCAGCGGCTACTGGGAGCCCTACCAACGCGTCCGCGTCGACCTGCGGCTGGCCGGTGTGGAGGCCGCGGAGGGCGTGTACGGGACGCGGGACCGGCGGATCGACTTCGAGGTCGGCCGTGAGCTCGTGGCCACCATGCACGTTCCCGACCACCGCATGGAGGTGGCGGTGGACGGTGAGACCGTGCGCACCATCCCGGTGAGCAACGGCAAGGGCCTGCGCCGTTTCAACACCACGACCTCCGGGATCCACGTGACCATGGAGAAGTACGCGACGCTGGTGATGGACTCGGCCACGGTCGGCATCCCCCAGGGGTCGCCCGGCTACTACCGCCTCGACGTCGACTGGGCGGTGCGCACGTCCAACAGCGGTGAGTTCACCCACGCCGCCCCGTGGAACGCGGGCAACCTGGGCCGCGCCAACGCCTCCAACGGCTGTACGAACATGTCGGTGACCGACGCCCGGTGGTTCTACGAGCGCTCCCTCATGGGTGACCTGCTCGTGACCACGGGTACCTCCCGTGAGCTGGAGTGGGACAACGGCTGGGGGTTCCACCAGCGCTCGTGGGAGGAGTGGCTGGAGCACAGCGTCACCGGAGAGCCGCAGACGACCGACGGATCCGGTACCCCCGGCTCCGTGCACGGTGACGATCTGTAGCGGTGCGCTGTGCGGCCCGCGGCGCGGCCACACCCGCCCCGTGCGCTCAGGGGGCGCTCAGAAGCTCGTCGAGGTGCTGTGAGACCCGCTCCCAGCTCCACTCCCGCGACACCCACTCCCGGCCGCGTGCGCCCATCCGGGCGGCCCGTCCGGGGTCCCGCAGCAGGCGGATGAGCGCCCGTGCGGTGGGCCCGGGCAGGGAGCCGTCGACGACGTACCCGGTCTCGTCCGCCAACACCGCGTCCGGGGCTCCGCCGGAGTCACCGGCGACCACGGGCAGCCCGGTGGCCGACGCCTCCAGGTAGACGATGCCGAGGCCCTCCACGTCCAGCCCGCCCCGCCGGGTCCGGCACGGCATGGCGAACACGTCCCCCGCGTCGTAGTGTGCGGGCAGCTCCTCCGCGGGCACCGCTCCGGTGAGGACCACCGAGTCCGTGCCGCGCGCGGCCGCGCGCAGCCCGTCCGCCTCGGGGCCGTCCCCGACGATGAGCAGCGCCGCGTCGGGCACGTCCGCCAGGACGCGCGGCCAGGCGCGCAGCAGGGTGTCCTGCCCCTTGCGCCGTACGAGCCGGGACACGCACACCACCACCGGGCGCCCGCCCAACCCGTGGCGGGCGCGGACCGCCTCGCCCCCGGCGCCGGGGCGGAAGCGTCCGGTGTCCACACCTGGAGCGAGGCGGCGCATGCGGTCGGCGGCCTCCGGGGACAGGGCGCGGGCCAGTCGGCGGCGGGTGTACTCGCCCAGGTAGGTGACGGTGTCGGTGGTGTCGCCGATCCGCCTGAGCGCCCCGCGGGCCCCCGGCAGCGCGGACCAGCCGGTCTCGTGGCCGTGGGTGAGGGCCACCTGGCGCCGAACGGTGCCGTGGCCGCGCAGGGTGCTGGCCACCAGGCCCAGGGGTGCGGCCGCGCCGTACAGGACCGCGTCGCACCCCTCCAGGTCGGCGATGGCCCGGGCCCGTGCCGCCACCCGGGGGGTGGGCAGCAGGACGCGTGCGGTGTCGCGCACGACGGGGAAGGGCTGGCGCAGGTCGAAGTCGGGATCGGCCCGGGCGTCGCTCTCGGAGGGGGAGGAGCAGTACACGACGACCGAGCCCTCCGGGCGGCGCAGGGCCAGTTCGTGGACGAAGGACTCGATCCCCCCGGGGCGCGGCGGGAAGTCGTTGGTGATGATCAGGGTTCGCGGCACGGACGCGAGTCTAGGGTCGAGGCCCGGCCCGTGCCGCGCGGAACCGCGCTAGGGGCGCACGGCGATGTAGAAGTTCTGCCGGTAGTAGCTGTTGAGGGTCACCGTGCCGATCGGCTTGCTCGACGTCGAGGCGTGGACCATGACGTTGTCGCCCGCGTACAGGCCGACGTGGCTGGGGCTGGACCCGTAGAAGAACATCAGGTCGCCGGGCCGCATGTTGTCCCAGGACACGCGGGTCCCCGCGTTGACCTGGTCGTAGGTGGTGCGGGGGAGGTTCACGCCCGCGGCGGCCCAGGCGGCCTGGGTCAGGCCGGAGCAGTCGTAGCCGTTGGGGCCGGTGCCGCCCCAGACGTAGGGCTTGCCGATCTGGTCGTAGGCGAACTGGAGGGCCACCTGGGCGTTGCCGGAGGCCGGTCCGGTGTACTCGACGCCGCCGTTCCCGGACGACCCGGTGTCGCCCGCGTCGCCGCCGCCCCCGCCGCCGGCGGTCGTGCCGCCGTCGGTGTTGGCGACGTTCTCGGTGGCCGCGGCGCGCTCCTCCTCGGTGAGCTCCTCAAGGAGCGCCTCCTGCTCGGCGATGGCCTCCTCGGCCTCCTCGGTGGCCTCCTCCGCCTCCTCCAGGGCCTGCGCGGCCTCCTCCTCGACCTCGGCGGCCTCCGCCTCCAGCGACTCCAGGTACTCCAGTTCCTCGGAGTAGCGCGCGAGGTCGTGGTCGTTCTGCTCGGAGAGGTAGGTCAGGTCGGCCTCGTGCGCCAGGACCTCCTCGGGGCCGGTGGCGCCGAAGAGCTGGGCGGGGGAGGTCAGGTCGACGCCGGTGTAGGTGAGGTTGGCCAGCGCGCGCACGCTCAGGCCGAGCTCGGCGACGGTGTCGCGGGTGTTCTCGAGGTCGGTCGTGATCTCGTCGAGCCGTTCCTCGGCGGCCTCGTGCGCCTCCTCCGCCTCGTTGTAGTCGGCGTTGAGCTGGCTGAACTCCTCCTCCAGGGACTCGATCTCCGCGCGGACGTCCTCGGCGGTCGGTTCGGCGAGGGCGGCGGAGGGGGCGAGGAGGGCGGCGGAGGCGAGGGAGGCGACCACCGCGGCGTGGCGGCCGCGGGCGCGACGGGATCCGGACACGATGGGGTAACACCTTTCCCCCCTCGGTCCGGTCCTGCTGGGGAACCGAGGGGCTGCACCGGGGGTGGGTCTGGGGCGTCCGACGGCTGGACCGAAACGGTGTGGGGGTGCGCCCGACCCGGGCGGGGCCGTCACCACCAGGGGAGTGGTGAAGAGGAGCGACCACGCTCGGCGATGAACACTAGTGCATCCGTCGCTCCGCTCTCAACTGTTTCGTTACCTTCGCTTGGATTGCTCCAAGTGTCCGAAAAGACCATTGATGGCCCTAATCCGGCACGGCACGGGGGCCGCCACCCGTTCTCGGGTGACGGCCCCCAATGGCGGCCTGACGCGGGGTCAGGGGCGCACGGCGAACTGGAACTGGCTCGCCCAGTAGGCGGCCAGGCCCACGACCTCGATGTTGCGGCCGGTGCGCGGGGCGTGCACCATCTGCCCGTTCCCGGCGTAGAGCCCGTCGTGGCCCAGGTTGCTGAAGAACATGATGTCGCCCGGCTGGAGCGCGTTCATGTCGTAGATGCGCTGGCCCACCTCGGCCTGCGCGTAGGTGGTCCGCGGCAGGTTCACCCCGCCCGCGCGCCAGGCGGCCTGGACCAGGCCGGAGCAGTCGTAGCCGCTGGGGCCGGTGCCGCCGTAGATGTAGGGCTTGCCGACCTGGGCGTAGGCGAAGTCCAGCGCGGCGCCCGCGCTGCCCGAGGCGCCGCCGGTGTAGGAGGCGCCCCCCGTGTCGTTGGCGTCGGCGTCGGCGGTGGGGTCGGCGTCGGGGAACTGGGCCAGCAGTTCCTCCTGCTCGGCGATGGCCTCCTCGACCTCGGTCTTGGCCTCCTCGGCCTCCTCCAGCCGCTCCTCGGCCTCCTCCAGGGCCTGCTCAGCCTCGTCCTTGAGCGAGAACAGGCGCTCGGAGGACTCGCCGAACTCGTCCAACTGGGCGAGCTGCTGCTCCGACAGGTAGTTCAGGTCGTCGTTCTGCTCCAGGAGGGCCTCGGGGCCCTCGGAGGTCAGGATGTTGGCCGTGGAGTCCAGGTCGCCCGACTGGTAGGCGGCGCTGGCGAACTGCTGGACGCGCTCGCGCAGCTCGTTGTAGCGCTCCTCCTCGTCCCCGACCTGCTCGTCCAGCTCCTCGTACTGGGTCTTGGCGGTCTCGTGGTCCTCCTCGGCCTCGTTGTAGGCCTGGACCGCCGTGTCGGCCTCCTGGTTGAGCTCCTCGATGCGGTCCTCGACCTCCTCCTGGGTCGGCTCCGCGTGGGCGGTTCCGGGGGAGATGAGGGTTCCGGCGACGACCACACCGAGACCGGTCGTCGCGAGTCGGCGAGCCGTACGCCGACCACCGGCGTTCTTCATGGCGGTCCACGCTCCTTGGGGTAGGGACATCCGCACGGGGGTGCTGGGGAGACAACGGGGAGGTCG
Source organism: Nocardiopsis sp. KDC1DS13DA1 (assembly GCF_055632325.1). Lineage (NCBI taxonomy): Bacteria > Bacillati > Actinomycetota > Actinomycetes > Streptosporangiales > Nocardiopsidaceae > Nocardiopsis > Nocardiopsis sp. KDC1DS13DA1. The sequence continues at coordinate 109,311 of NZ_JBVMUY010000032.1, read as the reverse complement.
TCCGCGCGGGGGCGCGGACGCGCGTGAGCGGGGGGATCCGGCCGGGCGGTGGGCACAGGTGTCGCGTTCTACCCGGTAGAGCACTCACGCTCCGGGAAGAACCTAGCGGACCGTGCCGCCCCCCTCAACCAGGGGGCCCGACACACACACGGCCGCGCGCGCGGTCCACCGGATCCCACCAGCGGTGTTGTTCCAGGCAGACGCACGCGCGCGAGTCATGGTCACGAAGAGGCAACGAACCTGTGCGACTGCCGGTCGCCGCCGTGCCCGGCCGCTCAGCCCTGCCGCTCCAGTCTGCGCAGGAAGATCGGCGACGGCACCGCCCGCGCCCCGGCCGCACGCACGGCCGTCACGATCTCCCGGTCCGAGGTCACGACCGCGATCGGCCGCCCCGGGGGTTCGGCGCGCACCAGCCGGACGATCAGTTCGTCGGCGGTCTCCCCGGGCGCGCTGAACAGCAGCCGGACCCGGCGCGGCCGGGCGACCACCGGAGGTGTGTCGACGTCCGCACCGTCGAAGACGCACGTGATCTCGGCCTTGGTCCGGCTCGCCAACCCCTCCAGCGAGCCCAGCAGCCGGGTGCGCTGGTCGGCCAGCGGCAGCGTTCCGTAGCCGGTCTTGGTGACGTTGTAGCCGTCCACCAACAGGTGCACGCGCGGAACGGTCAGGAGGTGCTCCAACAGTCCCGGGTCGTCGTCGGGCAGTCCGCCCAACGGCACCCGGCGCTGCTCCCGCGCGGCCGCGGCGACGTGGTCGGCGGGGCTGTCCAGGGACGTGGGCAGGGCCAGTTCGCGGCGCAGTCCGTGTGAGGCCTCCACCAGCACGTCCAGGAGCACGCGCAGCCGCGCCTCGTCGGCGTTGCGCTCCGAGCGCACCGCGCGGCGGGCGCTCTCCACCTGGGCCTCGGCCTCCGCCAGTCTGGAGCGCAGCCGCCGGTTCTCCGACTCCAGGGCGCCGACCTGGGTCGCCGACTCACTCTCCCGGTCCGCGGTCTCGGTCAGGGCGCGTTCGGCCCTGACCCTGGCCTCCTTGGCGCGCTGGCGCTCGGTGTGGACCTTGCGCCGCAGCTCGGAGATCTCGGCCCGCTGCTCCCGGAGCTGGCCGCGCAGCCGTTCCAGGTCGGCCTGGTGGCTGTGCCTGGTCTCGTCCAGCTGCCGACGCACCGAGTCCAGCGCCTCGGCGGCCTCGTCGGCCTCCTTGGCGCTGCTCTGGCGCTCCAGTTCGGCGTGGACGCCCTCGATGATCCCCGGCCACCCCCGGGGGCGGAGCAGGTAGGCGCAGGCCGCCACCGCCACCGGATCGGCGGCGGGCGGGACGACACCCGAGCGCAACCCCTCCGCCAGCTCGGGCCAGACCTGGTCCACGCGTGCGGCCACCCGCTCCCGGAAGCCGTCGTCGGTCTCCAACTGCGCGGCGATCTGCGGTCCGGCCAGCCTGGCGCGGCGGCGCGGTTCGAACCGCGCCACCCGTCGCAGCAACGGGGGCAGTTCGCTCGTGGGCATGCCGCCCAGCACGTCGGAGCCGTACTCGACCACTCTCGCCCGCACCTGCTCGGGCAGGGGCCTGCGCAGCCGCTCGTCCTCGGCGTCGTCCCGACCGTCGCGGTCCGACCCCTCGTCCCGGCCGAGCGGCTCCGTGCCGTCGGAGTCGCCGCCCGCCTCCGGGCGGGCGCTCATGCCCGACCCGTCGTGCTCTCAGCCGAGGTGTCGGCGGCCGAGCTGTCGGCGTCCGGGCGGGGGACGATCTCCACGCTGTCCGTGGCGCCGCACCAGCGGCACCGGACCCGTTCCACCGTCTCGGTGAGCACCGACCGCTCCTCGACCAGGCCGCGACCGGCCAGGTCCTGGTGGACGAAGTCCTCGGAGCGGACCGTGCGGGTCACGTCGAACCGCGTGAGATTGCCGCACCCGGTGCACCGCCACCGCTCACTGTCACCCGGCATCGCGATCCCCACGGTTTCCTCCTTCGATCGTGCTCATCCCGGGGCGCAGGGAAACTTCCGCCCCTTCACCCCCATCTTTCCATGTCGGGCAGGTCAGCCCGTATTCGTCTGCCGTTCGGTCGCCGGCGCCGACTACCCTGACCGCGTGGGTCCACAGTCCTCCCCGTCCACCGGCGTCCAGACGAGCATCGTCGACCTCGGCACCCCGCTGGCCGCGACGACGTTCGTCGTGGTGGACCTGGAGACCACCGGGACCAGCGCGAGAAGGTCCCGCATCACCGAGATCGGCGCGGTCAGGACGCGCGGCGGAGAGGTCCTGGACGAGTTCTCCACGCTGGTCGACCCCGGCACGCCCATCCCGGCCAACGTCACCCTCCTGACGGGTATCACCCAGTCCATGGTGGCCACGGCCCCCTCCCTGGAGGAGGTCCTGCCCGACCTGCTGGCCCTGCTGACCGCCGACCCCGACACCGCGCTCGTCGCGCACAACGCCGCCTTCGACACCGGATTCCTCCGGGCCGCCTGCGAACGGCTGGGACAGCGCTGGCCCGACCCTCCGGTCGTGGACACCCTGCGCCTGGCCCGCGCCGTGCTCGACCGCGGCCAGGTCCGCAACCACCGGCTCGGCACGCTCGCCGCGCACCTGGGCGTGGCCACCACCCCCACCCACCGCGCCCTGGACGACGCCCGGGCCACGGTCGGCGTCCTGCACGGACTCATCGACCGCCTCGCCCCCGCCGGAGTGCGGAGCCTGGAGGAGCTGCGCACGGTCACCAAGCCCGCCAGCCGAGCCCAGCGGGCCCGGCGCCACCTGGCCGAGGACCTGCCCGAGGAACCGGGGGTGTACGTCTTCACCGACGCGCGCGGCGCCACCCTCTACGTCGGCAAGAGCGCCAACCTGCGCCGCCGTGTGCGGTCGTACTTCACCGCGGCCGAGAACCGCCAGCGCATACGCGAGATGACCGCGCTCGTGGAGGGCCTCACCCCCATCGTCTGCACGACCGAACTGGAGGCCTCGGTCCGGGAGCTGCGGATCATCGCCGAGCGCAAACCGCCCTACAACCGCAGGTCGCGCAACCCCGAACGGGTCTTCTGGGTCAAGCTCACCACCGACGCCTACCCCCGGCTCTCGGTGGTGCGCGCCGTCCGCGACGACGGCGCACCCCACCTGGGCCCCTACTCCTCGGCCAAGGAGGCCGAACGCGCCAGGGAGGCGCTCCTGCACGCGTTCCCGCTGCGCCAGTGCACGCACACGTTCACCCCCGTCCCCGGCGGACGCCCCCTGGCCTCCCGAACGGGGGACCGGCTGGTCGAGCCCTGCGTCCTCGCCCAGCTCGGCCGGTGCGGAGCCCCGTGCGACGGCACCGAGAGCCACCCCTCCTACACCGTCCACGCCGACGCCGCCCGCTCGGCGATGACCGGTGACCCGGAGGCCGTCGTGACCGCCCACACCGACCGCATCGCCGAGCTCGCCGCCGACCTGCGCTACGAGGAGGCGGCCACGCACCGCGACCGGCTCGTGGCGTTCCTGCGCGGCGCCCGGCGCGCCCAGCGCCTGTCCGCCATCGCCGCCGTCCCGCACCTGGTCGCCTCGCGTCCCGGCGGCACCGGATGGGAGACCTGCGTCGTCCGCCACGGCCGCCTGGCCGCCAGCGCCGTCCTGCGCCCCGGTACCGACCCGGGGGCCTTCCTGGCCTCGCTCACGGCCACCGCCGAACGGGTCCCGGCCGGTGTCGGACCCACACCGCGGGCCACGGCCGAGGAGACCGAACTGATCCTCGACTGGCTCGTCCACCCCACCACCAGGCTGGTCGAGATCGAGGGCGAGTGGACCTGCCCGTTGCGCGGAGCGGAAGCCCACACCGGGATGACACACTGGGCGCATGGCCGCGCTTCCGCTGAATGACGACTACCCGGTCCGCCGCGCCCCCGTGGTCGCCTACACGCTGATCGCGGTCAACGTGCTCGTGTACCTGGCCTCGCCGCTGGCGATGACCGCCGTCTGGTACCCGGTCGAACTCGCGGAGCGTTTCTGCGCGATCGACCACTACTTCATGCGCTGGGGCGCGGTCCCCGACGAGATGCTCGGCCGCACCGACCTCGCGCCCCCCATGACCCCCGAGTGCGGCGGGCTCGACGGCAAGTCCGTCTGGCTCTCCGTGTTCACCTCGATGTTCGTCCACGGCGGCGCGGCGCACCTACTGGGCAACATGGTGTACCTGTTCGTCTTCGGCCCGGTCGTGGAGGACCGGATCGGACGCGTCCGCTTCCTCGCCCTCTACCTGCTCACCGGCCTGGCCGCCGCCTACGGGCACGCGCTGGCCGACAGCGAGGGCGTCATCCCCATGGTCGGGGCCTCCGGGGCGATCTCCGGTGTGCTCGGCGCCTACCTCGTCGTGCAGTTCCGCAGCAGGGTGACCACGCTGGTGTTCGTCGCCATCCCGATGCGACTGCCCGGGTGGGCCCTGGTGGGCAGCTACTTCGCGGTTCAGTATCTTCTCTACGTCACCACTTCCACCACCCCGGGAGGCGGGTCCAACGTCGCCTACGCGGCGCACGTGTACGGATTCCTCGCCGGAGTGGCCGCGGGAGTGGTGGTCTACCGGTTGCGATGGCGCTCCGGGACGCGGCTGTCCGACGTCTACTGACGGTGCGCCCTTCGCCCGGGGCCCGTCCCGCGCCGACCCGCCATGGAGGCACCGTGATCACCGCGATCGTCATGATCAAGGCCGACGTCCACCGCATCCCCGAGGTCGCCGAGGCGATCGCCGACATCGACGGTGTCAGCGAGGTCTACTCGGTCACCGGCGGCGTCGACCTCATCGCCATGGTGCGGGTGCGCCGCCACGAGGACCTGGCGGAGGTGATCCCGGGGCGGGTGAACAAGGTGCCCGGCGTCATCTCCTCCGACACCCACATCTCCTTCCAGGCCTACTCCAAGCACGACCTGGAGTCCGCCTTCGCCCTGGGCTGGTAACCCGGGAGACGCTCGGGGGCGCGGAACCGGCAGCGACCGGTCCCGCGCTCCTGTTCATGCGGCCTCGCGGGCTCGGCCGGGGTTCGGGGCGCGGGGTACGGGGGTGTTCGTCCTCGGCGGCGCCTGTCGCTCGTTCCTCGCTTCGCGGCTGGCCTCGTCCTGCACACCCCCGTGCGCCTCTCGCTGTGTTCATGCGGCCTCGCGGGCTCGGCCGGGGTTCGGGGCGCGGGGTACCGGGCTCTTCGTCGTCGCTTTCGCCTGGCTCGTTCCTCGCTGGCGGCTCGGCTCCTCCTGCAGAGCCCGGTGCGCCCCTCGCGTCAGGCCTGCTTGGCGAGGCCCTGGCTGGTCTCCACCCACGTGGCCAGCGTCCGCTCGGCGGCCCCGCTGTCCACGGCCGCGGCGGCGCGCTCGTAGCCGGCGCGCACGGACTCCACCAGGGATTCCCCCACGCCGTCCACCGCCGCCAGTGCCGCACCCGCGTTGAGCAGAACCGCGTCGCGCACCGGCCCCCGCCGACCCGCCAGCAGGTCACGCACGGCCTGGGCGTTGAACTCCACGTCGCCTCCGCGCAGCGCGTCCGGCCCGGAGCGCTCGATCCCCAGGTCCGCCGGGTCCAGCCGCTCCCGGCGTGCCTCGCCGTCGCCGACCACCCACACCGTCGACGAGGTCGACGTGGTCAGTTCGTCCAGGCCGTCGTCCCCGCGGAACACCAGAGCCGAGGCGCCGCGCCCGGCGAACACGCCCGCGATCACCTCGCACATGCGCTCGTCGAACACCCCGATCGCCGAGGTGGTGGGCTGCGCGGGGTTGGTCAGCGGCCCCAGGAAGTTGAACACCGTGGGCACGGCCAGCTCGCGGCGCGGCTTGGCGGCGTAGCGCAGGGACGGGTGGAACAGCGGCGCGAAGCAGAAGGTGATGCCCGCCTCCTCCGCGACCCGGGCGGTCAGCTTCGGCGGCAGGTCCAGCACCACGCCCAGGCGCTCCAGCACGTCCGCCGTCCCGCACGAGGAGGACGCGGCGCGGTTGCCGTGCTTGACCACGCGCGCGCCCGCGGCCGACGCCACGATCGCGGCCATCGTCGACACGTTCACGGTGTGCGCGCGGTCGCCACCGGTACCGACGATGTCCAGGGTCGGTCCGGGGACGCCGATGCGGACGGCGTTGTCGAGCATGCCCCGGGCCAGGCCGGTCACCTCGGACACGCTCTCGCCCTTGGCGCGCAGCGCGACGGCGAACCCGGCGATCTGGGCGTCGGTCGCCGAACCGGACATGATCTCGTTCATCGCCCAGGTCGTGTCGGCGGCGCTGAGCGTCACCCCGCCCAGCAGGGCGGTGATCAGGTTCGACCAGGTCCGCTCGGTGACGGCGGACTGGTCGTCGGAGGGGTTGGGTGGGACGGTGTTCATCTTCGCTTCGACTCCACGGTGCGCGTTCGGACATGGGGCGTACGGAGACGGTGGCGCGCGACGGCGGCCGACCGGTGCTCAGCGCCCCAGGGGACGGGACGGGGCACAGCCACGCCATCGCCCGGTGTCCGCACCGTGGTTGAGTGCTCCGTGCACGACGGAACGCCGACGCATCTCCCTGTCGGCGTTCTCGCGGTCGCTCAGAGTCGTGGGGGTGCCCACCGGGTCACCCGCTGAGGGCTGCGGCGCGCTGACGCATCAGCTCCGCCAGCGACTCGGCCAGCGCGACGGGGTCGATCGGGTGGCTGACCACCTGCTCGGCCTGGGACCAGGTCGCGAGCCAACCGTCGTCGCGGCGGCCCACCAGGAGCAGGACCGGCGGGCAGCGGAAGATCTCGTCCTTGAGCTGGCGGCACAGGCCCATGCCGCCGACCGGGGAGGCCTCGCCGTCGAGGATCGCCACGTCGACGCGCTCGGCGGGGTCGGTCGACTCCAGCCTGCGGATCACGACGGGCGCGGTCGCGCACTCGACCAGCTCCACGCGGGGCACGTCGGCGGCCGGTCGGCGGCCGACGGCCATGCGCACCTGCTCCCGGGTCTGCGCATTGTCGCTGTAGACCAGCACGCGCATCCGGGCACCCGTGTCCGTACCGCTGACCACCATCGCGCAACCGTCCCATCACGTCGGTCCTCGGCCGCCGTCGAGGGGGTACGGCCGGGCGTTCGTTGGTTCTCTCGTCGTCGACTCTATTGCCTCACGGTCCCGGTGCCCAGAGCCTCCGTGCGACGGGGACCCGGGCTTGAGACCTTCGACACCTCCAGGATGCCAGCACTCCCCGGGGGCGTGCTCACCCGTCCCACGCGTGCCGTTGTGCAACGGTGATCGTTTCGATACCTGCGCGTTGGCGGGGGTGGGTTGGGGCGGTCTCCAGCGGGGTACGGATCGCCTCAGCCGCCCAGGATCACGCCGGTCGGCGGCTGTGGGCGGGTCGCTGACGCGCGTCCGGCGGCCGAGTGGGTACAGTAACGCCCGAGTCACGGTGAACGCCCCGGTCCGGGGCGCCTGGATGGTCGAAACCGGTACTGATCCGCCCCCTTACGGGGGGTCGAGTACGGGTCTCCGCGAGATGCCGTAATAATGCTCCCGTGGCGACAGCAACCGCGAACCTCAAAACAACACCGACACCAGAGCATGGTGCGGCAAAGCGTCCTGACCTGGTGAGCGTTGGCACCATCGTGTGGTTGGCCAACGAGCTCATGTTCTTCGCAGCGCTGTTCGCGATGTACTTCACCATCCGATCGGTGACCAACGGGAACCCCGAACTCGGGCCGTGGCCGGCCACGCACCTCAACGTGCCGTGGGCGTCCACCATCACCATCGTGCTCGTGGCTTCGAGCTTCACCGCGCAGGCCGGCGTCTGGGCCGCCGAGCGCGGCGACGTCAAGAAGCTGCGCGCGTGGTTCTTCCTGACGTTCTCCATGGGTCTGTTCTTCATCCTGGGGCAGGCCTACGAGTACTACGAGCTCATCGTGCACGAGGGCCTGACTCTCCAGTCCAGTGCCTACGGGTCGATGTTCTACCTGACCACGGGCTTCCACGGGCTTCACGTCACCGGTGGGCTGATCGCGTTCCTCATCATGCTGGGACGCACGTACGCCGCGAAGCGCTTCACCCACCAGCAGGCGACCAGCGCGATCGTCGTGTCCTACTACTGGCACTTCGTCGACGTCGTCTGGATTGCTTTGTTCTTCACCATCTACTTCATCCAGTAACCCGAAACGGGGAAACCGTGAAATGGATTACCGCGCGGCGACGGCATCCCCTGGCGGGGTATGTCGTCGTCATCCTCGCGCTAGCCCTGTTCGGGGTGGGGTACGCCGCAGTGGCCCCCACCACCGACCAGGCGCAGGCGCAGACCCTCGCCGCTGACGCGCCGTCCCCCGAGGACGTCGACGTCGCCGAGGGCCGGGAGATCTTCGACCAGACGTGCGCCACGTGCCACAACTACGACGGTTCGGGGAGCGAGACCGGCCCCGACCTGCGTGAGGTCGGCCCTGCGGCGATCGACTTCCAGGTCAGCACCGGCCGTATGCCGTCGATGAACCCGGACGCGCAGATGCCGCGCAAGCCCATGGCCATGTCCGAGGAGGACCTGGTCAACCTGATCGCGTACTACAACGCGGAGATCAGGGAGGGCCGGAGCGGCGCGGACGTGCCCTACCACGTCCCGGACGCCGCGCCCCAGCAGGACGACTTCCGGGTCAACCGCGCCGACTTCGACTCCGACGAGGAGTACGAGGAGGCCGTGGAGGCCGCCGAGGCGGAGTACGAGGCCGCGCTCGAGGAGTTCGAGGCCGAGTACGAGGCCTACATCGCCGGTGCCGAGGACACCGAGATGGGCATGAAGCTGTACCTGACCAACTGTGCGCACTGCCACAGCTGGTCCGGTGGCGGCGGCGCCCTCACCGACGGCCGCTGGGCCCCCGAGATCCGCGACGCCACCGCGCGCGAGATCTACGAGGCCATGGTCACCGGCCCCGGCGCCATGCCGATGTTCTCCGACATGGTCATCACGTCCGACGAGAAGCAGGAGCTGATCTCGTACGTGAAGACCCTGCAGGACGAGCCGAACGCCGGCGGCGTCTTCGACCTGGCGCGTGTCGGCCAGGTCGCCGAGGGCTTCATCTCGTGGACCATCGGCCTGGCACTGATCATCGCCTGCGCGATCTGGATCACCGCGAAGCAGCGTGCACATGACTGAGAACAACAAGAACGACAACACCGAGGCCGGAGCCGAGGGTCCCGAGCGCGTGCTCGGCACCCCGTCCTCCGAGGCCGAGGAGAGCGTGGTCTCCACCACCGCCGCCGCCGAGGCCGAGCACGAGGGGCCCTACCCGGCCTCCGAGACCCACGCGCAGCCGGAGGAGGTCCAGCGCCGGGGTGAGAAGATCGCCTCGCTGTGGTTCGTCATCGCCTTCCTGGGCGGTATCGGCTTCCTGGTCTCCTACTTCCTGTTCCCGCCGAACGCGGAGGACGTCCCGGCGATCGCGGACCCGCAGATCGGCCAGTACTCGAACATGTTCCTCGGTGCCACGCTCACCGTCGCGCTGTTCGGTATCGGTGCCGGTATGACGGTGTGGGCGCGCAGGGTGATGCCCCACTACGAGGTCTCCTCGCCCTACGACGACCTGCCCTCCAGCGACGAGGAGAAGAGCTCCTTCGGCGACTTCTTCATGAAGAGCGCCGACGAGAGCGGCTTCACCAAGCGCCCGCTGATGCGGCGGACGCTCATCGCGGCCATGCTGCCGCTGGGCCTGGCCCCGATCGTGCTGCTGCGCGACACGGGTCCGCTGCCCGGCGACAAGCTGAGGGACACCCCGTGGGCGGACGGCGTCCGCATGGTGGTCGAGGGCACCGACAGGTTCATCAAGGCGGAGGACCTGGAGAACTCGCCCAACGGCATGATCTCGGCGCTGCCCTACGCCCCGCACGAGGGCGAGCACGGCGAGGGCGGTCACGGCGAGGGCGAGTCCTCGGAGTACGCTGAGAACTACCACCTGAGCCTGAACGACAAGGCCAAGTCCGTCATCCTCCTGATCAAGATCCCGGAGGGCGACTACAAGTCGGGCATGACCGACACGGTGGAGGGCCAGGACGAGCCGCGGATCAACTGGACGCACAACGGAATCGTCGCCTACTCCAAGATCTGCACCCACGTGGGCTGCCCGGCGGCGCTGTACGAGCGCACGACGCACCGCATCCTGTGCCCGTGCCACCAGTCGACCTTCGACGCGGCCAACGCCGCCAGGGTCGTGTTCGGTCCGGCGCACCGTCCCCTTCCGCAATTGCCGATCGGCGTCGACGACGAGGGCTACCTCGTCGCGACGGGCGACTTCACCGAGCCGCCCGGGCCGACGTTCTGGGACTACGCGAAGGACTAGTCGATGAGTAAGACCACGCAAGCACCCAAGGCGCTGCGCGGCGTCGGCAACTTCATCGACGACCGCTTCCACCTCGCCAAGACCGGTGAGAAGAACCTGCGCAAGGTTTTCCCGAACCACTGGTCGTTCATGCTGGGCGAGATCGCGCTGTACTCGTTCATCATCCTGCTCATCACGGGTGTCTTCCTGACCCTGTGGTTCAAGCCGAGCATGGCGGAGATCGTCTACGACGGCTCCTACGAGCGCCTCCAGGGCGTCGAGATGAGTGAGGCCTACGCCTCCACCCTGCACATCGACTTCGATGTGCGCGGCGGGTTCCTCGTCCGGCAGATCCACCACTGGGCCGCGCTGATCTTCGTGGCCTCGCTGGTGGTGCACATGCTCCGTGTGTTCTTCACCGGCGCGTTCCGCAAGCCGCGCGAGATCAACTGGCTGATCGGCGTCGGTATCTTCACGATCGCCATCGTCGAGGGCCTCTTCGGCTACTCGCTGCCGGACGACCTGCCCTCCGGCATGGGCGTGCGCATCCTCCAGGGTGTGATCATGGCCCTCCCGCTGGTCGGGAGCTACGTCTCGATGTTCCTCTTCGGCGGGGAGTTCCCCGGCGATCTGATCATCCCGCGCCTGTACATGCTGCACATCCTGCTGCTGCCGGCCCTGCTGCTCGCGCTGATCGTGGCGCACTTCATGATCCTGTGGCACCAGAAGCACACGCAGTACCCCGGGACGGGCAAGACGAACAAGACCGTGGTGGGAACGCCCATGTTCCCCGGGTTCGCGGTCAAGGCGGGCGGGTTCTTCTTCTTCACGTTCGCGGTGGCCGCAGGCCTGGCCGCGTTCGTCCAGGTCAACCCGATCCACCTGTTCGGTCCGTTCACCCCGACCTCCATCACCTCCGGCCTCCAGCCGGACTGGTACATGGGCTTCCTGGAGGGCGCGCTGCGGATCTTCCCGAACCTGATCGACTTCCAGATCTTCGGGTACGCGGTCCCCATGGCGGTCCTCGTCCCGGGTCTGGGCCTCATGGGGCTGCTGTTCGGCGGTCTGGCCGCCTGGCCGTTCCTGGAGGCGTGGATCACCGGGGACAGGCGGCCGCACAACGTGGCCGACCGGCCGCGCAACGCCCCGGCCCGCACGGGGCTGGGCGTCGCGGGCGTCACCGCCTACGGCATCCTCTGGCTCGCCGGATCCAACGACATCCTGTCGGAGACGTTCTCGATCGAGCTGTACGTGACCACGTACATCTTCCGTGCGGCGATCATCGTCGGCCCGGTCATCGCGTTCATCGTCACCAAGCGGATCTGCCTGGGTCTGCAGCGGCGCGACCGCGAGACCCTGGAGCACGGGTACGAGAGCGGTGTCATCCAGCAGCTGCCCAGCGGTGAGTTCATCGAGGTGCACAAGGAGAGCTCGCAGGACACCGTGGACGCTCTCCTGAGCAAGCCGACGATCACCTCCACCGCTCTGGGGGAGGAGACCGACGACAAGGGCGTGGAGAGCCCCCAGAAGCGCAAGGCCATGGGGAGGCTCCGCCGCGCCCTGGCGCACTGGTACACGAAGGACAGCGTGTCCTTCGAGGGTGTGGAGCCGCACAGCGGCCACCACCTGCACCACTCCGCCGAGGACAAGGAGTCCGCCGTCCACTAGGACGAGCGTCTGGAGGGCGACGGGCCCGGCCGTGTCTCGGCCGGGCCCGTCGCGTGTGTCCGGGGCCGCCGGCGCGGGAGGCGAACGCGTACGGAGCCCGGGCACGGGCGGTGCGTGCTCCCTGGGGCCCGTGACGCGCCGGGGGAGGACGGCCGCGGGTCGCCACGGGGCCGCCGCCCGAACGGGCCGGAGGGGACCTCCCGCGTCGTCAGGGGGTGCTCCCCGGGGCCCGGACACCGGGGGCGCCCGCACACGAGGGAGCCGGCCGCCCCCGCGCTCGGGGACGGCCGGCTCCCGGGGGAACGGCGGCGGGATCACACGTTGTAGATCTCGTCGATCTCCCTGCTCCAGTTCTTGTTCACCACGTGCCGCTTGACCTTCATGGAGGCGGTGAGCTGGCCGCTCTCCTCGGTGAAGTCGCTGGGCAGGATACGGAACTTCTTGATGCCCTCCGCCTTGGACACGGCCTTGTTGGCGTTGTCCACGGCCTCCTGGATGGCGGCGTTGAGGTCGGGGTCCTCGGTGAGGTCGGCGATCCCGCCGGTCTTGCCCTTGTCGGACCTCCACTGCTCGAACGACTCGGGGTCGATCGTGACCAGGGCGGCGATGAACTTGCGGTTGTCGCCGACGACCATGCACTGGCTGACCAGGGTGTGGGCCCGGATGCGGTCCTCCAGGACCGCCGGGGCGACGTTCTTGCCGCCCGCGGTGACGATGATCTCCTTCTTGCGGCCGGTGACGCTGAGGAAGCCGTCGTCGTCGAGGGCGCCGAGGTCACCGGTGCGGTAGAAGCCGTCCTCGGTGTAGGCCTCCTTGGTGGCCTTCTCGTTGTCCCAGTAGCCGACCATGATGTGGTCGCCCTTGACGAGGATCTCGCCGTCGTCGCCGATCCGCGCGCTGGTGCCCGGCAGGGGCTGGCCGACCGTGCCGATCTTGTTGAAGGAGGGGCTGTTGACCGTGGTGGGCGCGGTGGTCTCGGTGAGGCCGTAGCCCTCGATGATGGTCAGACCCGCGCCCCGGAAGAAGTGGCCGAGCCGGTCGCCCAGAGCCGAGCCGCCGGAGACGGCGTACTCGCACTGGCCGCCCAGACGGTCCATGAGCTTGCTGTAGACGAGCTTCTTGAACACGGCGTGCTTGAGCTTGAGCCCGAAGGGCACCTGGCCGGTGGCGAGCGCCCTGCTGTACTCGATGGCGGTGTTCGCGGCGGCGCCGAAGATCTTCCCCTTGCCCTCGGCGGTGGCCTTCTGCTCGGCCTTGGTGAAGACCTTCTCGAAGACGCGCGGGACGGCGAGGATGAAGGTCGGCTTGAAGACGGAGAACTGGTCGATCAGCTCGGGGCCGGCCGACGAGAAGTGGCCCAGGACCGCCTTGCCCTCGATCACCATCACCTGGACGAAGCGTGCGAACACGTGTGCCAGGGGGAGGAAGAGCAGCGTGGAGGGGTTGGTCGTCCCCTTGAGGATCTGCCTGGCCGGGCCCTCCAGCGCCGAGTGCGCGATGAAGAGGAAGTTCCGGTGGGTCAGCTTGCAGCCCTTGGGGCGGCCCGTGGTGCCCGAGGTGTAGATGAGGGTGGCGGTGTCGTCGACCTTGACCGCGGTGCGGCGCTTGTCGAGGGTCTCCTCGTCGACGTCGGAGCCGGTGGAGCGAAGGGAGGCCAGGTCGTCGCCCTCGAAACGCCACACGGGACCCAGGTCGGGGGCCTTCTCGCGGACCGACTCGACGCGTTCGGCGTGCGCGTCGGTCTCCACGAAGGCGGCCTTGGCCCCGGAGTTGGAGAGGATCCACTCGACCTGCTCGGTGGAGGAGGTCTCGTAGATCGGGACGGTGATGCCGCCGACGGACCAGATCGCGTAGTCGACGACCGTCCACTCGTAGCGGGTGCGCGACATCAGGGCGACCCGGTCACCGTGTTCGATACCCGCGCTGATCAGCGCCCTGGCGTACGCGGTGACGTCGCCGTGCAGTTCGGCGACGGTGACGTCGCGCCACTGTCCGGACTCCAGTCGACGGGCGGCGACGGCGTTGGGCTCACTGGCCGCGCGCGCGTAGAGCGTGTCGGTCAGTCGCGCGTCGTCGGAGATCTCAGCTTTCGCGGGAGAGCTGTATTCGCGCACGGTGTGGCTCCTGGGCATGTACGGGGTTTCGATGTGTGGGGACGTGACGACCGTAACAACATCATGCTACTCGTGAGTAGGACGGGATGTCGTTCGGTATCCAACGGTGACCGAACCCGGTGTCTGACGTGGGTGGACGTGTGAGGTGGACGGTTCGCCCCGGCCCCCCTCCGCGCACGCGACACTATCGCCTGCGTGATGTTTGTGCATCTGACGTTAACAACGGGTGAAATGTCGCTTTTTTGGAGTCGGGGGGCGTGGGGAGGACGTGGGACCCGGCCCCCGGCGGGGTGTCCCTGGTTCCCCCCTGATTCGGCCCCGGGGAGCCTGTGGGGCGGCTCCGGGGCCGGTTAACGTGAAGCCAACGGCAAGCCGGCCCCTGGGAGGTCTGACATGACGGAGAACAACGGTCGGGACGAGGCTGCTCCCGGCGGGCGCCCGCCCGCCTCCGACCTCGTCGACGACGCGCTGCGACTGGTCGACGGCCTCCAGCGCACGCTGCTGGCCGCCGGCGTCCGGCGCGGGGTCAGCGCGTTCACCGCGCCGCCCGCCCGTGAGGACGTGTGGTCGGAGGCGATCCGGCTGGAGGCGGAGCCGGAGCGCCGGCCGCTCGGCGAGGTCCTCGACATCGTACGGACGAGCGCGCCGGAGCTCGCCGGGCACCTGGGCCGGGCGGGTCTGGTCATGGCCGGTGCCCTCGGGCGTACCTGGGGTGTGGTCGAGCGCTCCCTGGAGCAGACGCGCAACGACGCCCCGGGGGCGGAGCGTGGCGGCGCCGACGCGCCGGGTGCGGACACGCAGGTCACGGGGGGCGGACCGGCCTAGAACCGCCGGTTTCACCGAAGGGGTGTTCTCGGGGGTTGCGGGCTGGTTTAATCGAATGGTTTGTACCCCATGTGCAAGATCTCTGTCATGAACCTTGTTACTTATGTCAGAGTTCGGGCGTAAGTACGGAGGAGTCGCCCCCATGCTCACCATCGGCGTAGACATCGGTGGGACCAAGGTCGCCGCCGGGGTCGTCGACCTCGACGGGAAGATCCTGGACAAGGTCAAGTACCCCACCCCGGCCGATGACCCCGAGGCCCTCGCCGAGGTCGTCGCCCGCGCCGTGCGCGAACTGCGGGACCGGCGCCCCGAGGCGGACTGCGGGGCGGTCGGCGTGGGTGTGGCCGGGTTCGTCGACGAGGACCGCGCCACGGTCCAGATCGCCGTCAACCTCGGCCTGCGCGACCATCCCCTCCGCGACCGGATCCAGGAGCGGGTCGGCCTGCCCGTCGTGGTCGAGAACGACGCCAACGCCGCCGCCTGGGCCGAGGCGCGCTTCGGTGCGGGGCGCGGCCGCGGCCACATCGTCTGCGTGACCCTGGGCACCGGCATCGGCGGCGGACTGGTCCTGGACGGCACCCTGTACCGGGGCCGCTTCGGTGTCGCCGCTGAGGTGGGCCACTACCGGATGGTGCCCTTCGGCCGCCGGTGCCCCTGCGGCAACCACGGGTGCTGGGAGCAGTACGCCAGCGGACGCGCCCTGGTCGCCGAGGCCCAGGACCGCGCCCGCACCGACCCCCGGAGGGCGGAGCGCATGCTCAAGCTCGCCGACGGGGACGTGGAGCGCGTCCAGGGCCCGGTCGTCGCCCAGGCCGCACTGGAGGGCGACGCGACCGCCCTGGAGTGCTTCGCCGCGGTCGGTGAGTGGGCTGGGCTGGGACTGGCCGATCTCGCCGCCATCCTCGACCCGGAGTGCTTCGTCCTCGGCGGCGGTGTGTCCGACGCGGGGGCGATCCTGCTGGACCCGGTCCGCGACTCGTTCGCCCGCCACGTGTCCGGGCGCCCCCACCGACGCCTGGCCGAGGTGCGCCTGGCCGAGCTCGGCGGCGAGGCGGGAATCGTCGGCGCCGGAGACCTGGCCCGACACTGAGCCCGGCCGCTGCCCGGGGCGGTTGCCCGAGGGGGTTGTCGTTCGGGCGTCGGCGGGGCGCCGCACGAGGAGGCGGGCCGCGTGGCGGGGTAGGAGCGTCAGGCGCGGCCGGGGAGGAAGCATCCCTGCCCTGGGCGGCGTCCGAACCCGGGCCGAAGCCAAGCGGAGGCCCCGCACGAGCACGGGGCGCGGCTCCGGTGATCGCACCGGAGCCGCGCCCCGCTCGTGTGTGGGACGGGCTCAGCCCTCGGAGTCCGGGTCCCCTCCGCCGTCCCGAGCGCCCTCCTTGGCGGCTCTGCGCTCGGCTCGCTTCTCCTCCCTGCGGGTGCGGCGCTCCTCCTTGCGCCTGGTGCGCTCGGCGCGCCTGCGGTCCTTGTCGCTGGCGTGCTGTTCGCGGCGGGCCTCCTTGGCCTCGGCCTCCAGCTCCGCCTTGACCGACTGGGCGTACCGGTCCACGTACTCCTGGCCGGACAGCGACATCAGCGCGTACATGATCTCGTCGGTGACGGCGCGCAGCACCCGGGGGTCGCGCTCCATCCCGTGGTAGCGGGAGAAGTCCAGCGGCCCGCCGAACACCACCTTGGGGCGCACTCCCAGCTTCGGGACGGTCCGGCCGGGGGGCATGATCTTCTCCAGGTTGATCATCGCCATCGGCACCACCGGGACCTTGGCCTCCAGGGCCAGCCGCGCGACGCCCGTACGGCCGCGGTAGAGGCGGCCGTCGGGGGAGCGGGTGCCCTCCGGGTAGATCCCCAGCAGGTCGCCGCGCTTGAGTACGCGCAGGCCCGTGCGCAGCGCCGCCTCACTGGCCTTCCCGCCGGAGCGGTCGATCGGGATCTGCCCCACACCGGTGAAGAACGCCCGGCTGACCAGACCCTTGACCCCGGTTCCGGTGAAGTACTCGGACTTGGCGAGGAAGGTGATCTTGCGCGGCAGCGGCAGGGGTCCGAAGAAGTGGTCGGAGAAGGACAGGTGGTTGCTCACCATGATCGCCGCGCCCCGCCGTGGCACGTTCTCCACACCCTCGGCGCGCGGCTGCCACAGAACGGCCAGGACCGGCCCCAGGATCGCCTTGACCACCCAGTAGAACATCGTTGAGATCACCCCTGCACACGCGGGGAGTCCTGGGCAGGGTCTGCCACGGTTCACTGTCCCGCTCGGCCAACAAGGTCGTGGACGCCTCCGCCCGACGAGTGTGGGGGAGCGTTCCCTGACGTGCGCCATCCTCCCATCGCACGGGGGCGACTGCCAAAGCGCCGCCAATCGGACGGCCGCGCCCGGCCTGGTAAAGGATACCGTTCCCGTGGCGATCGGCTGGTGTCGGCCCAAACACGCGAAACCGGACCCCCGACGGGACACGGTGCGGCGGGTCGGACCCTCGATGGCGAACAGAACTCCGAACGACTAACCTCACGCCTGAAGCCGGGGGCCTGCCGTCACCCGCGCCCGTACCGCACGAGCCCCTGGAGCCGCTCCATGAGACCGAACGCCGCCATCCCCCTGCTGCCTGGCGCGGAGCCGTACAGCCACCGGGGGTCCGGGGTCGGCGTCCTCCTCTGCCACGGCTTCACCGGATCCCCCTACTCCATGCGTCCCTGGGCGGAGCACCTGGCGGCCGCCGGGCACAGCGTGGAGGTGCCGCTGCTGCCGGGGCACGGCACCACCTGGCAGGACATGAACCGCACCACCAGCGACGACTGGTACTCCGCGGTCGAACGGGCGCTCCTGGACCTGGCGGCCCGGTGTGACGAGGTGTTCGTCATGGGGCTCTCGATGGGCGGTGCCCTGACCCTCCGCCTGGCCCAGGAACACCCCGACACCGTGCGCGGCGCCGTGCTCGTCAACCCCTCCCTCGTGGTGGAGGATCCCCGGCTCCCGCTCATCGCCCCGTTCCGCGGGCTGGTCACGCGTGTCATGCCCTCCATACCGGGGCTGACGAGCGACGTCGCCAAGCCGGGGCAGAGGGAGGGCGGCTACACCCGCACGCCCACGGGCGCCGCCGCGACACTCCCGAAGCTGTGGCGCGCGGTTCAGGAGGGCATGTCCGCTTTGCGAGCGCCGATCCTGGCCTACCGCAGCCCCCAGGACCATGTCGTCGGGCCGCGGAGTCTGCGTATGCTCGCCAGGAGGGCGGTCAACACGTCACTGACGATCCACCTGCTCCACGACAGCTACCACGTGGCGACGCTCGACCACGACGCCGCCGAGATCTTCGACGGAAGCCTCGCCTTCGTGCGAGAGCAGAGGAGAAGCGGGGAAGGAGCCGTCCGATGACACAACGTCGGGGCAACGGCCTGCTCGCCGATGCCTACGTTCCTCTGGTCCTGCTCGCGCCCTCCCACGCCGACCGGATGCTGGAGGCGCTGCGCCGCAGCGGTATCGCCGCCTACGCCGTGCCCCTGGAGGAGGACGTCCTCGAACCGGGAGGCGGTGGAGAGACCGAGGATCCGCCCACGGACCACCTGTACGTGGACGCCGAGGAGCGTGCCGCGGCCGAGCGCGTGCTCGGGTCGGAGCTGCCCGACGTCGGCGGCCGGAGCGGCGGCGTGCCCACCACCGAGGTCACCGACCCCCCGGGCGGCGGGGACCTCCTGGAGGGGCCGCCCGCCCACGGCGACCCGGACGCGCCCCCCGTGGACCCTCCGAACGAGGACGAGGTCTGGAACGACCTGGTCGCCCGGTTCTACGAGGGCGAGGGAGACACCGCCGCGGCCCGGCGCCGGGCCGCCTGGCCCGACGCGGAGAACCTGAGCGTCCCCGACGAACGCGAGGAGCCCCAGCTCGGTGACCTGCTCGCGGACGGACCGCCCTTCGACCGCGGTGACGCGCTGGCCCGTGAGGCCGCCGAGGAGGAGGCGCGCCGCCGGGCCGAGGCCGACCGCGAGGGCCACTACGAGCCGCCGCCCCCGCCGCCGCTGCTCCAGGGCGACCGCGTGGGCATCGCCGCCTGGTTCGGCCTCCTGGGCGGACCGACCCTGCTCTTCGGGGCCGCCTTCGTCGGGATCACGCTGCCCAACTGGCTGATGTTCGTGGCGATCTCCGCCTTCCTCGTCAGCTTCGTCGTGCTCATCCTGCGGATGACCGACAGCAGACCCGGCGGCGACGGCCCCGACGACGGGGCGGTGGTCTGAGCCCTGGGTTTCGACGTCCCCCTCTGGCGGGCGATCGCCGTCTTCCGCGCCGCCTCCCTCGGCTACTCCGCCGTCCTCGCCGTGCAGCACCACGCGTACCTGAGCCGTCCCTGGCTGGCCTGGTCGGTGCTCGCCCTCATGGTCGTGTGGACCGCGGTGACCACCCGCGCCTACGCCCGCCCCGCGCGGCGCACGCGCCGACTCCTGGCCGCCGACCTCACCGTGGCCTTCGCCTGTCTCTTCGCCACCGCCCCCGCGGCCACCGCCTACTACCTGACCCAGGCACCGCCGCTGAGCGGTTACTGGTTCGCCGGAGCCGCGCTGTCGGTCAGCGTCATCCGGGGCCGTCGCGGTGCGGCCGCGGTGGCCCTCCTCTACGGCTTCGCCGACATCACCCTGCGCGTCGTCATGGGCGCCGCCGTCACCGACGCGACCGTCCGGGGCGTGGTGCTGCTCCTCCTCACCGGATTGGCCGTCGGCTACATGGCGCAGGTGGCCGAACGCGCGGAGGAGCGCTTCGCCGGGGCGGTGGCCCTGGAGGCGCGTATCCGCGAGCGCGAGCAGTTGGCCCGGTCGGTCCACGACTCGGTGCTCCAGGTGCTGGCCCTGGTGAGCAGGCGCGGCGCGGAGGCCGGGGGAGAGGCGGCCGAACTGGGCCGGATGGCCGGAGAACAGGAGGTGCTGCTGCGCTCCCTGTTCACCGACGGGCTCGTCGACGGCGGGGACCAGGGGGGCGCGGCCGGATCCGCCGCGCTCCGGGCGTCCGCGCCCGACGGCCCCGGAACCGGGAGCGCCGACGGATCCGGCGTACTCGACCTGCGCGACCTCGTGCGCCGGTCGGAGTCGGTGCACGTGGCCGTGTCCGCGCCAGCCACACCGGTCCTCCTCCCGGCCCGGGCGGCACGCGAACTCGCCGCGGCCGTGGCCGCCGCCCTGGACAACGTGGAACGGCACTGTCCCGAGGGCACGCCCGCCTGGGTTCTGGTGGAGGACGAGGACGACGCGGTGACCGTGTCGGTCAGGGACGAGGGTCCCGGCATCGCCCCCGGCCGACTGGAGGAGGCGCGCCGGGACGGTCGCCTGGGCGTGGCGCAGTCGGTCCTGGGGCGGCTGCGCGACCTGGGAGGGACGGCCGAGGTCGTGAGCGAGCCCGGTGAGGGGACCGAGGTCGAGGTGCGGCTCCCCCGCGAACGCGTGCGGGGGAGCGCCTGACCGCAGGAGGACCTACAGCGGTGGGCCGTGCCCGGCTTCCTCCTGGTAGGAGAACCGCTGCTCACTCCAGGGGTCGGCGCGGTTGTGGTAGCCGCGCTCCTCCCAGAAGCCCCGCCGGTCCCTCGTCATGTACTCCACGGCGCGTAGCCACTTCACGCTCTTCCACCCGTACAGGCTGGGCACCACCAGGCGTAGCGGGAACCCGTGTTCCGGGGCCAGCGGCGCACCGCCCCGGTGCGTGGCGAGGACGACGTCCTCACCCAGGAAGACGTCCAGCGGCAGGTTGGCGCTGTAGCCGTACTCGCCCCAGGCCATCACGTGCGTGACCTCGGGTCCTGGCGGCGCCACCCGGACCAGGTCCACCGCGCGGACGCCCCGCCAGCGCACACCGGGGACGCTGAAGCGCATGACGCAGTGGAAGTCGCTCACCGCGTCGGTCACGGGCAGCCGCCCGAACTCCTCCCACGTCCACCGGTGGCTGCCGAGTGTCTCGGTGGCCCCCATCACCCGAAAATCCCACCTGTGCGGCCGGAAGGTCGGTACGGGCCCGTAGTGCAGTGCCTTGTGCTCGCCCCGCAGCGCCTGGCCCGGCGGCAGCCGGGCCGCCCGCGTGTCCCCCCGGTCACCGTCCCCCGTGCCGTCGGACAATCCGTCCTCCGTTCGTCTGGTTCCGGCCTGTCGGCCCCGCTTTCGTGCCCGCTCCTGGTGGGCGGGTCCTCCCGTCCTGTGGGGAAAGGTCGACATCTGGCCATCCTGCCAGGCCGACACGAGAGCTAGGTCACTCCCCCCGGTTGTGTGGCGGATCGCCGACCGTGCGCTATAGTCGCTTCCATGCAGCGGAACTTCTGGCGCTTTTATGGCTACCGGCCCGATCCTCGGACGGTCGCCTGTCAAGCGCTGCGCTGACAGACAAGACCTCACAAGGAGCCCCGGGCCGGACGGTCCGGGGCTCCTTGGCGTTCCGGACCGGCCCACCCGGTGAAGCGCACTCATCGCGCGTGCTCAGCCACCCATACGACTAGCAGGGACAACGCACATGGTCATCGTGATGGCACCGGACGCCACTTCCGACAACATCGACGATCTCGTCGAACTCGTCTCCTCCGCCGGGGGCGAGGCCTACGTGACACGCGGCGTGAGCCGCACGATCATCGGCCTGGTCGGCGACGTCGAGCGCTTCCAGGACCTGGGACTGGCCGCCAAACCCGGCGTGAGCGACGTTCTTCGTATTTCTGCTCCGTACAAGCTGGTCAGCCGCGAGAACCACAGCAGCCGATCCGTGGTGACCGTGCGCGGCGTGCCGATCGGCGGCGACCACATGACGGTCATCGCGGGTCCGTGCGCCGTCGAGACGCCCGAGCAGACCCTGGAGGCGGCGCGCATGGCGCTGACCGCGGGTGCGTCCCTGCTCCGGGGCGGCGCCTACAAGCCGCGCACCTCGCCGTACGCCTTCCAGGGACTGGGCGAGGACGGGCTGCGGATCCTGGCCGACGTGCGCGAGGAGACCGGGCTGCCGATCGTGACGGAGGTCGTCGACGCCGCCGACGTCGAACTCGTCGCCTCCTACGCCGACATGCTCCAGATCGGCACCCGCAACATGCAGAACTTCGCCCTGCTCCAGGCGGCGGGCGACGCGGGCAAGCCGGTTCTGCTCAAGCGCGGCATGAGCGCCACCATCGAGGAGTGGCTGATGGCCGCCGAGTACATCGCCCAGCGCGGCAACCTCGACATCGTCCTGTGCGAGCGCGGCATCCGCACCTTCGAGAAGGCCACCCGCAACACCCTGGACATCAGCGCGGTCCCGGTCGCGCAGAACCTGTCCCACCTGCCGGTGATCGTGGACCCGTCGCACTCGGGGGGCAGGCGCGAACTGGTCCTGCCGCTCTCGCGCGCGGCCATCGCGATCGGCGCCGACGGCGTCATCGTGGACGTGCACCCCGACCCGGAGAACGCGCTGTGCGACGGTCCCCAGGCGCTCCTGGAGGAGGACCTGGCCGAGCTGCGCGACGTGGCGGGCACCCTGGCGACCCTCGGCGGCCGTGAGCTGACCCCGGCCCCGGGCCGTCAGCTCGCCGCCCTCTGAGCCTTCACGGAGAGGGAACCCGCGTCTTCGCGACGGCCCGCGTCCGGGGCTGCGCGGAGCGCGGGCCCGGAAAGGTGCCGCCCCGTCCCTGCCCCCGGCACGGACGGGGCGGCACCGGTCAGGCGATGGTGGCGGCCGCCCGGCCCTCCACACGCGAGGGGGCCTCCTGGCCCAGGAAGCTGGGCTTGTGGACCTGGGCGGTGCCGACCAGGTACTCGGCCAGCTCCTCGGCGTCGAGCCGCTTCTCGATCTGCCGCAGGTCCGGGATCTTGGCCGCGGTCTCCACCTGGCGGGGCGTCAGCATGGTGCAGCAGTCCTCGTCCGGGAGCTCCGAGATGGCCAGGGTGCCGATCCGGCGGGCCTGCTCCATGATCTCGGTCTTGTCCATCCCGATGAGCGGACGCAGGATCGGCAGGTCCACGGCGTCGTCCAGGGCGGTGAGGTTGGTCATCGTCTGGCTGGACACCTGTCCCAGCGCGTCCCCGGTGACCAGGCACTGCGCGCCCAGGTCGTCGGCGAGGGCCTCGGCGGTCTTGAGCATCAGCCGCCGCTGGGCGACGATCTGGAGCCGCTCGACCCCCGAACTCTTCAGCTGCTGCTGGGCCTTGCCGAAGGGGACCACGAACAGCCGCGACCCCACCTGGAACCGGTCGAGTTGGCGCACGAGGCTGTAGGCCTTGTAGATGGACTCGGGGCCGGTGAACGGCATCCCGGAGAAGTGCAGGAAGTCGACCTTGAGTCCGCGCCGGATCATCCGGTGCGCGGCGACGGGGGAGTCGATGCCGCCGGACATCAGGACCAGACCGCGTCCGCTCATCCCCGCGGGCAGGCCGCCCTGACCGGGGACGCCGTCGGTGAACACGAACGCCTCGTCCTTGTCCACCTCGACGTACAGGGTGTTGTCGGGGTGCTTGAGGTTGACGGGGTACCCGTGCGCCTCGATGATCTTCGAGCCGAGGTAGCCCGCCAACTCGGCGGAGGTCAGCTCGAAGCGCTTGTCGCGGCGGCGGGCCCGCACGGCGAAGGTCCCGCGGCGGTCGGCCATGGAACGCACCGCGACGTCGGTGATGACGTCCATGTCCTTGGCGACCCGGCGCACCAGGTGCACCCACACGACCCCCATGACGTTGGCCATGCGGTCGGCGATCTCGGCGACCTCGATGTCGGAGGCGTCGGGCTTGCGGACGATGATCACCCCGGAGCCGCGCTGGGAGAGCCGGATCTCGCCGAGGTCGCGCACGGAGTTGCGGATGTTGTTGTGCAGCCGCCGCTCGAACAGCTTGCGGTTGGAGCCCTTGAGGACGATCTCCCCGAGCTTCATCAGAACGCAGAGCTCGCCCAGTCCGGCGTCGGCTCCGGCCGGGTTTGCGGGGAGCGGCGCGGACTCAAGCGACGCGGACATGGTGCTACCTCCGGTGGATGCGCCCGGGTGCGAGGTGGATGCGACGGCGGCGGGACCGGGCACACCCGCCGTCCCCTTCCAGTATCGAACACCGCGCCCACCGCTCCGGACGTTTTTCGGGGGGTACCGGACACACGGGGACGAACGCCCACGCCCGCCGCGCCACGGGGGCGACGGCGGGCGTCAGTGCGCGGTGGCGGGTGGCCGAGGGGGTCAGCCGAAGAAGGTCTCGGCCTCCTGGTACCGCTCGGCCGGGACGGTCTTGAGGGTGTCGGTGGCCTCGGCCAGGTCGACGCGGACGACGGAGGTGCCCTGGAGGCCGACCATCTTCCCGAAGTCGCCGGCGGCGACGGCGTCGATCGCGTGCAGACCCAGGCGGGTGGCCAGGACGCGGTCGAAGGCGGTGGGGGTGCCGCCGCGCTGCACGTGGCCGAGCACGACCGAGCGCGCCTCCTTGCCGGTGCGGCGTTCGATCTCGTCGGCCAGGCGCTGGCCGATGCCGCCCAGGCGCACGTGGCCGAAGGAGTCCTTCTCGCCGGTGGCCAGTTCCATCTGGCCCTCCTTGGGGTGGGCGCCCTCGGCGACGACGATGATCGGCGCGTACTGGGTGCGGAACCGGCTCTCCACGTGCTTGACGACCTCGTCCATGTCGAACGGTCGCTCCGGGACGAGGATGACGTTGGCGCCCGCGGCCATGCCCGAGTGCAGCGCGATCCAGCCGGCGTGCCGGCCCATCACCTCGACCACGAGCGCCCGGTGGTGGGACTCCGCCGTCGTGTGCAGGCGGTCGATCGCCTCCATGGCGATGTTCACGGCGGTGTCGAAACCGAACGTGTAGTCGGTCGCGTTGAGGTCGTTGTCGATGGTCTTGGGCACGCCGACCACGTTGACACCGCGCTCGTGCAGCTGCCGGGCCACGCCCAGGGTGTCCTCACCGCCGATGGCGACCAGCGCGTCCACGCCCAGACCGGCCATGTTGTCCTTGACCCGCTCGACACCGCCCTCGATCTTCATCAGGTTGGTGCGGGAGGAGCCCAGGATGGTTCCGCCGCGGGGCAGGATGCCGCGCACGGCCTCCACGTCCAAAGTCATGGTGTCGCCCTCGAGAGGGCCGCGCCATCCGTCCCGGAAGCCGACGAACTCGTAGCCGTGGTCCTTGATGCCCTTGCGCACCACGGCGCGGATGACCGCGTTGAGACCGGGGCAGTCTCCACCACCGGTCAGAACACCGACTCGCATGCGACTTCTCCTCGACGTTGTGGGTCTGCGGGCGGCACCCGCCGCCATATGGTCTAGACCATAGTGTCCGGGTGCGACCCAGGCCAACCCCGCGGGGGAATTCACCGGCGGTTCACTCGTCGAGGCCCTGGTCGATGGCGTATCGGACCAGTTCGACCCGGTTGTGCAGGTGCAGTTTGGTGAGGGTGTTCTGGACGTGGTTCTGGACCGTCCGATGGGAGATGGACAGCCGCCGCGCGATCTGCTTGTAGGCCAGCCCCTTCGCCACCAGCCGCAGGACCTCGGTCTCCCGGGGGGTCAGCACCGGAGGGTCCGCCTCGGCGGCACCGGGGGAGCCCGCGGACGACAGGCGCCGGTACTCGCCCAGGACCAGGCCCGCCAGGCCCGGGGTGTAGACCGCCGCACCGGTGTTCACGCGGCGCACCGCGTCCAGCAGCTCCTCCCGGCCCGCCGACTTGACCAGGTATCCCGTCGCCCCCGCCTTGACCGCGGCCAGGACGTCGTCGCTGGCACCGCTGGCCGACAGCACCAGTACCCGGGGCGGTTCGGCCAGTGCCACCAGGCCCGAGGTGAGCTCCACCCCGGTCATGTCGGGCAGGTTGAGGTCCACGACGGCCAACGTGGGCCGGACGGCCGGGGCGATCCGCAGCGCCTTGGCGCCGTCGCCCGCCGTCCCCACCACCTCGACGCCCGCCTCGTGGAGATCGCGCGCCACGGCGTCGCGCCACATCGGGTGGTCGTCCACCACCAGTACCCGGATCGCCTCGCTCTCCATGCGGGCGAGCCTATCCCGGGAGGAGGACGGCGCACGCGGGAGGGGGCGGGCGGGGTGCGCGCACCCCGCCCGCCCCCTCCGGGGACGGCCTCAGTCGTCGTCCTGGTCGTCTCCGCCGCCGAAGTCACCGAAGTCGATACCGCCGGGCGTCGCGATGATCTCGATCTCCGTGCCCTCCGGGGCCTCGCCCGTCTGGGACTGCCTGGCCACGACGTTGCCGCCCGCGATGCGTTCGACCTTGACCTTGAACCCGGCGTCCTTGAGCGCCTCACGGGCCTCGTTGATGCGCATGCCCCGCACGTCGGGGATCTCGATACCGGGCGGTCCGGTGGAGACGGTGAGCGTGACGGTGCCGCTGGCGCCCACCGTGCTGCCGTTGTCGGGGTCCTGGGTGATCACCAGGCCCTCGTCGACGTCCGAGCTCTCCTCCTCGACGACGTCGACGGTCAGGCCCAGGTCCTCCAGGGTCCGCTGCGCCTCCTCCAACTCCTGGCCGACCACCCCGGGCACCTGGATGCCCCGGCTGATCGTGATGGTGACCTCCTCCTCGCGGTCGGCGTCCTCGCCCTGGGGCGGGTCGGTGGAGATCACCTCACCCGGGGCCACACCCTCGGCGTCCACGGGGTTCTCCACGAGACGGTCCGGAGCGAAGCCGAGCTCCTCCATCATCGCCATCGCGTTGGCGATGTCCTCGCCCTCCAGGTCGGGCATCGGCACGAGCTGCGGACCCATGGACACGTACGCCGTGACCTCGTCCCCGGGTGACAGCCGTTCCCCGGCCTCCGGTTCGGTCCGGGCGACCGCGCCGGCCTCGACCTCGCTGTAGACCGGCTCCGACGCCTCCACCAGGATCAGGCCCTCGGTGCGGACCGCGTCGCGGGCCACGTCGATGCTGTCCCCGGTCACGTCCGGAACGCTCTCGAAGCGGCCGAGGAAGAGCCACCACCCGGCGACGAAGACGACGATCGCCACGATCGCCGCGCCGATCCCGAGGAGGAGCCTGCGCCGCCTGCGCAGGGCGTCGGCGTCGTCCTCGGCGTAGTCGTCCCCGTAACCGTCGTCGCCGTACCCGCCGCCGTCCAGCTCCGCGCCGCTCATGTCGACGACCATCGTGGCGTTCTCGGTGCCCGGACCGGCGCCGCCCGCGATGAGCTGCGGGGCGGTCACGACGGCCGTTCCGGCACCCGGCTGCGCGACCGGAGCCATCGGTCCTGCCTCGGACTCCCCGTCCTCGGGCAGCCGGTTGAGGACCTCCAGGACCTTGGCCAGGTACTGTCCGGCGTTGCTGGGCCGGTAGCGGGGGTCGCGCTCGGTGGCCTTGGTGACCAGGTCGTCGACCTCCGGCGGCAGCCCCGGCAGGAAGTGCGAGGGACGCGGGACGTCCTCGGTCACGTGCTGGTAGGCGATGGCGATCGGCGTCTCACCGGTGTGCGGCTGTCCGCCGGTGAGCAGCTCGTAGAGCATGATGCCCGCGGCGTAGACATCCGTGCGCGCGTCGGCCACGCCCTGCTCGATCTGCTCGGGCGCGAGGTAGGCGGCGGTACCCATGAGGGTGCCGGTGCGGGTGAGGCCCTGGTTGGACTGCTCCACGGCCCGGGCCAGACCGAAGTCGGCCACCTTGACCCGGCCGTCCTCGGTGATGAGGACGTTCTCCGGCTTGACGTCCCGGTGGATCATGCCCGCCTGGTGGGCGGCGCCCAGCGCGGCCAGCACGGGGGCCATCGCCTGGAGCGCCTGGCGCGGCCCCAGCCGCCCGGCGGCCTTCAGCCGGTCACGCAGGGTCAGGCCCGGCACGTATTCCATGGCCAGGAAGACGTGGCCCTGGTCCTCGCCCTGGTCGAAGACCTGGACCACGTTGGGATGGGAGAGTTTGGCGACGGAGTGGGCCTCGTTGATGAAGCGCTGGACGAACGTGGGGTCCTGCGCGAGCGACGGGTGCATCACCTTCAGCGCCAGTCGCCGGTCGAGCCTCAGGTCGTGGGCGACGTAGACGGTCGCCATCCCGCCACCGGCGATCCTGGACTCGACGAAGTAGCGTCGGTCCAGCGTCGAGCCTACGAGGGGATCGGAAGTCGTCATGTCCACGGCGGAGTAGTGTCCTTGCTGCGGGGAGCGCGGGCGTTCGCGGCCGGTGGCGCGTACCCGACACCGGGTGTCGAACCGACACGATAGCGGAAGCTCGTGCCCGGGCCGCCCCGCGGATCGCGGTGGCGCCGTGCCGCACCGCCTGTGCGGGAGGCGTTCGCGCCTGGGTCGTCGTCGGTCGTGCGGTGCCGCTCCGGGAGCACCGCGTGCTCCCCACCGTACGTGACGCCGCCGGCGGCTCCGGCGGCGTCCGTCACACACGCCCTAGTCGGCCGCCGGGGACGACGCCCGGGCGTGTCGGCGGACGGGGATCCGCCCCGCCAGCCGTGCCCCGCGCCCCGCGCGTACGGCGTCGCGCATGGCCGACGCCATCCGCACCGGGTCCTGGGCGCGGGTCACGGCCGTGGCGAGCAGGACGGCGTCACAGCCGAGCTCCATGGCCAGGGCGGCGTCGCTGGCGGTGCCGATCCCCGCGTCCACGATCACCGGGACCCCGGCCTGTTCGACGATCAGCTCCAGGTTGTGCGGGTTGCGGATGCCCAGGCCGGAGCCGATCGGCGCGGCCAGCGGCATGACCGCCGCGCACCCCAGCTGTTCCAGGCGGCGGGCCAGGACGGGGTCGTCGTTGGTGTACGGGAGCACGGTGAAGCCCTCGTCGACCAGCCGCTCCGCCGCGTCCAGCAGCTCCACCGGGTCGGGGAGGAGCGTGTGCTCGTCCGCGACGACCTCCAGCTTCACCCAGTCGGTGCCCAGGGCCTCCCGGCCGAGCCTGGCGGTGCGCACGGCGTCGGCGGCGGTGAAGCAGCCCGCCGTGTTGGGCAGGGGGCGGATCTTGTTGCGGGTCAGGACGTCCCACACCGACCCCCGGGTGCCGGGCGCGACCCGGCGCATCGCCACGGTGGTCAGTTCGGTCCCGGATGTGACGAGCGCCTCCTCCAGCACCTCCAGCGAGGGGGCGCCGCCGGTACCGGTGATGAGCCGGGAACCGAAGGAGGCGCCGGCGATCACCAGCGGGTCGTCGAGGATGTCGGTCATGGTCAGCCTCCCTGGACGGCGGTCAGGACGTCCACACGGTCGTCGGGGTTCAGGCGGGTGTCCGCCCAGGCGGTCCGTCGCACCACCTCGTCGTTGACGGCCACCGCGATACCGCCGGGAACCTCGCCGTCCCCGGCGGCGGTCAGGTCGCGCACGACCGCGGCCACGGTGGTGTCCTCGGTGACCTCGCGCCGGTCGCCGTTGATGATCAGTTCCACTGCTTCTCCCACGTGCTCGTGTGGCCGACGCCCGACTCGCGGTCGGCGGCGAAGGGGCGCGCGTACTCCGGCAGCGCGCCGCCGGCCAGGACCTCGCCCATGACCTCGCCGGTGACCGGGGTCAACAGGACGCCGTGCCGGTAGTGTCCGCCGGCCAGGTGCACCCCCGGAATCCGGGTGGGGCCCAGGAGCGGTTCGTTGTCGGGCGAACCCGGGCGCAGGCCGACGCAGGTCTCGGTGATCTCCAGTTCGGTCACCCCCGGGACGAGTTCGCGCGCGTCGCGCAGGACCTGCCAGAGCCCTCCGGCGGTCAGCGCGGTGTCGTACCCCAGCTCCTCCTGGGTGGCGCCGACGACGACCTCGCCGTCCTCGCGGGGCACGAGGTAGACGGGGAACCCCCGGACCAGGCCGCGGACCGTGCGGGAGACGATCGGCGGTTCGCCGGAGGGCGGGCGCATCCGCAGCAGTTGGCCCTTGACGGGGCGCAGGTGCGGCACGACCGGCTCGGGGAGCGCGATCCGCTCGTTCCAGCAGCCCGCGGCCAGGACCACCTGGTCGGTGGGCAGGACGCGGCCGCCCGCCAGACGCACACCCAGGGGGGCGCCCCCGGATCCGGTGTCCGTGACCTCCTCGGCCCGGTCGGCCACCGTGGCCACCCCCGTCCGTTCACCCGCCGCGGCCAGGGCCCGCAGCAGCAGTCTGGGGTCCACCGAGTGGTCGTCGGGGGCGTGCAGGCCGCCGCGTACGGACGGCGCGAGCATGGGCTCCAGGCGTCGGCACTCGCGGCTGGTGAGGCGTTCGCCGACGATGCCGACGCGCCGTTGGAGGTCCTGGAGGTCGGTGAGGACGGCCAGGTCGTCGCGGTCGAAGGCGACCAGGAGGGTGCCGGTGGTGCGGTACCCCACCCGCACGCCGCTGGCCCGCTCCAGCTCGGCGACGAAGTCGGCGTACAGGCCCGTCGACCGGACACCGAGTCCGACGAGCCGCTCCTCCCCGAACACCGCCTCGGTGGCGGGGGTGAGCATGCCCGCCGCGACCGCGGAGGAGGCCCGGGCGCGCCGGGGTTCCTCGACGGGGTCGGGTTCGACCAGGGTGACGGACAGTCCGCGCTGGGCGGCGCGCCAGGCGGTGACCCGTCCGATGACGCCCCCGCCGATCACGACCACCCGGTCGCCGACATTGGTAGGACGACTGGCCGCAGGGTGGGGCTCGTTCGATGTGCGCATGGCGCCGTGCTCCACTCCCTTCGCCGGTATGACCCGGATCAGGTTCGTGCGGTCGGAGGCCGGAGCAGCCTCCCTCTCAGCCGGGTCCACCCGGCTCCCGCGGGACGTTCACTTCCGCGTTCATCCTAGATGACCCCGGTCGGGAGGCGGTGACGGGGATCTCCCCGGCGGCTCCCGGAGCGGGGGCGCGAGGGTGTCGGCTGCCTCCGCCGATGTGGCAGATTGGGAACGTGACACAACGCGAACCCGACATCGACGCACTGGTCGGCGAGTGGCTGACCCTCAGGGAAGCCGCGGCGCCGCTGGGCGTGAGCCCGAACCGGATCAAGCAGCTGATCCGGGAGAACCGCATGATGGGCGTCGTCCGCTCCGGAGAGCTGTCCATCCCGGCCGCCTTCCTCGACGGTGACGACCTCGTCAAGGGCCTGCCGGGGACCCTGGTGCTGCTCACCGACGCGGGGTTCTCCACCGAGGAGGCCCTGCGCTGGCTGTTCACGCCCGACGACTCCCTGCCGGGGACGCCGATCCAGGCGATGCGGGAGAACAGGGGCACCGAGGTCCGCCGCCGGGCCCAGGGGATGGCCTTCTAGCCGCACCCCTCCGGGGTCCGTGCCGAGCTCCGGCCCGTGTCCGGGTGCCCCGGAGCGGGGATCCCGCCCGCCCCTCGCCCGCCACCGCCCCGACGGACGCCCGCGGCGCGCCCATCTCGAGGCACCCCGGCGGCGCCCCTTGGGTGGCCCACGGCACAGGCCCTAGGGTGGGCAGCGTGAGGACCAGCCACGGAACCAGCCTGCGCAAGCACCTGGACGCATCCCTTCTGTACCTGTGCACCGACGCCCGGCGCGGGCGCGGCGATCTCGCCGAGTTCGCGGACGCCGCCCTCGCCGGGGGCGTGGACATCATCCAACTCCGGGACAAGGGCCTGGAGGCCCGTGAGGAGATCGCGGCCCTGGAGGTGCTGCGTGAGGCCTGCGAGCGGCACGGCGCGCTGCTCGCCGTGAACGACCGCGCCGACATCGCGCGCGCGGTACGCGCCGACATCCTGCACCTGGGCCAGCGGGACCTGCCCGTCCCGATGGCCCGGGACATCATCGGGGCGGACCCGGTCATCGGCCGCTCCAACAACGACATCGAGGCCGCGGCCGCCTCAGCCGCCGAGATCGGCAGCGACTACTTCTGCGTGGGTCCGACCTGGGCCACCCCGACCAAGCCGGGACGGCCCGCGGCCGGGCTGGAACTGGTCGAGGCGGCCGCCGCGCTGGACACCGACAAGCCGTGGTTCGCCATCGGCGGGATCGACCTGTCCACCATCGACCGGGTCCTGGACGCCGGGGCCCGCCGGGTCGTGGTCGTCCGGGCGGTCACGGAGGCGGAGGACCCCAGGGCGGCCGCCGCCGAACTGCGCGCCCGGCTGGTCGCCCGCGCCTCCGGAGAGGTCCGGGGCGAACGGGCCGGGTAACCGGCCCCGCACCTCCTGCGGCGTCACACGGCCACGTGCGCCAGCGCGCTCGGGTGGCGCCGCAGGAACCCCTCGATGGACTGGGCCGGGTGCCCGGTCAGCTTCGGCACGGTGGGCGCGACCACGTCCATCTCACCGGTGGCGACCGCCGCGTACGACGACGCCCAGCCCTCCACCGCCCACTCGGGCGCTCCGCTGGTGCGGCGCGACTCCAGCGCCTCGTCCCAGGTCTCCGGCACGTACCGGATGGTGCGGCCGGTGAGCGAGGACAGCTTGTCCACCGTGGCGCCCAGGGTCAGCGCCTCCGGGCCGGTCACGTCGTAGGTCGCCTTCGAGGCCACCGCGACCACCGCCGGGTCGGTCAGCACGGCGGTCGCCACGTCCGCCACGTCGTCGCGTGACACCCAGGCCACACGCCCGTCACCGGCGGGACCGCGGACCACACCGTGCTCGTCCGCCCAACGCGGCAACAGGTCCAGGTACAGGCTGGGTCTCAGGAACGTGTGGTCCACACCGGACAGCCGGATGTGCGCCTCGGTGAAGAAGTGGGTCCGCGCGAAGGTGAAGGTGGCCGCGGGACCGGCGTTCAGGAAGGACAGGTAGACGATCCGCGACACCCCCGCCGCCACCGCCGCGTCCACCGCGCTCGTGTGCGCGTCGATCCGGTCCTGGGACTCGGTCGCCGACACGAGGAACAGCGTGTCCACCCCGCGGCAGGCCCGTTCGAAGCCCGCGGTGTCCTCGTAGGCCGCCATGGCGGCGCTGCTGCCCGGGTACTCGGGGGCCCGGTTGATGTCGCGGACGATGAGCCGCTGCGTCAGCCCGAGCCGTGCGATCCGGGCCGCGACGCGTCCACCGACCGCCCCGGTCGCCCCCGTCACCCCTATGGTGTGGTTTGTCATGTGATCGTCGCCCATGACACCCCATCCTGAGGGATCAGGGCGGGTCGGACGCCGAACGGCACGCGCGTTTTTGCGGCTTCCGGTCAGCGGGTGGTGCGCTCTTGGTCCGTGCCGTCGGCGGACACCGCGGGCCGCCCGCCCAGAGGGCGCCGGTAGGACAGGCGGCGCAGCAGGACCTCGGCCGGACCGCGTCGGCCCGCGCGCTCCAGCGCGTAGGCGGCCGCGACCGTCACCAGCCACACCCCGACCGCGAAGAGCAGCATGCTCCACGACGTCATGCGCGCGCCCAGACCCAGACCCCAGGCGGACAGCAGCGGCGCGCACAGCACCGACTGGCCGAGGTAGCACGAGAGCGAACGCCGTCCGGTGGCGGTCAGCGCGGTCAGCACGACGCCGGGCCCGCGCCCGCGCCGCTGGACGCGGCGGGCGATCAGCGCGATCAGCGCCACGTACCCCAGGCCGCACGCCATCCCGGTGGAGGCGTCCAGCAGGGCGAACGCGTCACCCGGGGACACGTCCCAGAGGCCGGTCTGGACCAGCGCCGTCGGGAGTCCGCCCAGCCAGCCGACGGCGATCCCGCCGAAGGCGAACCAGCGGAGCAGGGCGAGGTGGCGTTCGGGCTCCTCCAGGATCCGGCGGCGCGCGGCCCAGAACCCCAGGAGGATCGCCGTGGGCACCACCATCCCCAGCAGACCCTGGCCGAACACGATCAGTGGCCAGACCAGGATCCGGTCCAGGGCCGCGCCCAGCGGGGACGTGTTCTCGATGTTGTCGGCCAGCGGGTCCATGAGGTTCGTGGCCGAGGGCTCCGCCCCGGTCTGCGGCAGCGCGAGCGTCAGCAGGCCGGCGGCGGAGAGCAGGACGAGCAGGCCGGTGAGGGACCCGGCCCACACCAGGAGGGTGGTGTCCCTGCGCCGGAGGAACAGCCAGCACAGCAGCAGGCCGGCCAGGCCGTAGGCGCCCAGGACGTCGCCCATCCACAGCAGGAGGGCGTGGACGAACCCGAACACCAGCAGCCACAGGTTGCGCCGCCGCAGCAGGGCGGAGACGTCCCTCGGGTCGGCCCCGGCCGCCTCCTGCCGTGTGGCCAGCTGCACGATGCCGTAGCCGAACAGGAACGCGAACATCGGGTAGCTGCGCGCGTCCACGGCCACGACGGTGAGGAACTGTGCGGCGGCGTCCAGCGCGCCCCCGGGCTCGGGGTGGCCCACCAGGTCCCCCATCGGTACCGCCCACAGGTACCAGACCGTGTTGGCGATCGCGATGAACAACAGCATGAACCCGCGGGCCAGGTCCGGCGCGAGCGCGCGTTCCCCCGCCCCGCTCGGTCCCCGTGACGCGGTTCGCCCCGGCATGCGGCAGACCCCCCGTATTCGCGACGTGACTGCCGTCGATTCAACCGGGCGGGTTCGGGGGCGGACAACCCACTTTCGTCCAGTCCGTCCCCGACATCCCTCTCGGGGTGGTCCGCCGGGCGGTCAGTGCGTCCGCGAGGTGGCCGCCACCACCAGCCGGCGGAGCGGTTCGCGGGCGGCGGCGTCCAGCTCGGGGCTCTCCAGCGCCGCCACCGCCTGCGCGGCGTACTCCTCGATGAGGGCCTCGCACGCCTTGAGCGCTCCGCAGTCCGCGATCAACCCGCACATCCACTCGACCGACTCCGCCGACAGGTCCGGCGTTCCCAGCAGGGCGCGGAACCGGTCGGCGTCGGCCCGGTCGGCGCGGGCGAGGGTCTCGGCCACGACCAGGGTGCGCTTCCCCTCGCGCAGGTCGTCCCCGGCGGGCTTGCCCGTGGTGCCCGGGTCGCCGAACACCCCCAGGACGTCGTCGCGCAGCTGGAAGGCCACACCCAGGGGCAGGCCGTAGTCGGTGTAGACGCCCTCCAGCGCGTCGAGGCGCCCGGCCAGCGCCGCGCCCAGGTGCAGCGGGCGCTCGATCGTGTACTTGGCGGACTTGAAGCGCATCACGCGCAGCGCGGCCTCACGCGTCCCGGTCCCGCGCACCTGCTCCAGGGTGTCCAGGTACTGTCCCGCCATCACCTCGGTGCGCATCGCGTCGAAGGGCCGCCGCCCGGCCTGGAGCGTCTCCAGGGCGAACCCGCTCGCCTGGTACATCTCGTCGGACCAGGCCAGGCAGATGTCGCCGATGAGGATCGCCGCCCCCTGCCCGAACCCCTCGCTGTCGCCGCTCCACCCGTGCTCGGCGTGCAGGGCCTCCAGCCGCTTGTGCGTGGCGGGCAGCCCCCGCCGCGTGTCGCTGCGGTCGATCACGTCGTCGTGGATCAGCGCGCAGGCCTGGAGGAACTCCAGGGACGCCGCGGCGCGCGCGATCCGCTCGTCGTCCTCGCCGCCGCCCGCGCCGCGCCACCCCCAGTAGCAGAAGGTGGGGCGCAGGCGCTTGCCGCCGGAGAGCATCGCCTCCAGGGCGTCCATGGCCGGGGCCAGTTCGGTGCCGATCTCCAGGAGCCGTACCCGGTGCGTGGCGCAGAACGCGGCCAGCTCGCCGTCCACTGCGGAGCGGATCACGGAGACGGGTGAGACGGATGCGGCTGAGGAAGGGGAAGCGACCATACCCAGCACACTAGTGGCTGGTGGGAACGGGTGGTTCGGTTTGCGCGGACCGCCCGCCGACTTTCGCTCAACGGACGTCCGGGGCGTGTCCCTCCCCGCCGCCGCGGGTCTGGCGCCAGCTGGCGACCAGGACGAAGGACACTGTCACCAGGAGCGCCCACGAGCCGAGCTTGGCGACGTGCACGAAGCTCCACCCGTCCGCCTGGTGCGGGTACCGCCAGGCGTCGAACAGGGTGGACACGTTCTCCGCCACCCACAGGAACACCCCGATCAACAGGAACGACAGGGACAGCGGCATCCGGTAACGCGCCTCACCCACGGTGAAGGACACCCAGGTCCCCCACGTCACCACGATGAGCACGACCGCCAGCAGCGCACGCAGGTCGGGGAGCCAGTGGTGGGTGAGGAAGTTGAGGTAGATCGCGACCGCCACGATGGTGGTGGCCCGGGCCCGGTAGCCCACCAGCGACAGCTCCAACAGCCGCCAGGCCCGCACGATGTAGGAGCCCACCGCCGCGTACATGAACCCGCTGTACAGGGGCACGCCCCACAGCACCGCCCACGCCTGCTCGGGGTAGGACCACGATCCCAGCCCTACCTTGGCCAGTTCGAAGGCCAGCCCCACCACGTGGAAGCCCGCGATCGCGGCGATCTCCCGTCCGCTCTCCAGCCCCAGCCCCCAGAACACCGCCGTCACGGCCACGGCGTACAGCAGGAGCGCGTCGTAACGGGGGAGCGGCAGGGGCACCACCGTGGACGCCGCCATGCCGGCGAACATGCACACCGCGAAGGCGCACGCCCGCGCCTGGAGCCAGGCGAATCTCAGGAGCTGCGGCAGGACGTACGGGGAGCGGGGGGAGCGCGTTGTCATCGGCCGATGGTCGCAGGCGGTCCCGCTCCGACGCACCCGGCCCCGGGAGGGTGTGTCCGGACACATTTGGCGTCCGCGGTCTCACGGAGTGGGACGTCCCTTCCGAGGGGTGAGGGGGGCTTGCCTAAGGTTGTGTGCATGCTGGCAGCACCGACACGCCCCGCGGGGCTCCGAAACCCGGCCGCGCGGCCGCGTCAGATCAGGGAACTCCTCGACTCGGGCGAACCGATGTTCTCCTTCGAGTTCTTCCCCCCGCGCGGGCCCAAGTCCCAGGCGCGGCTCTGGCGTACGATCCGTGAGATCGAGGCGCTGGGCCCCTCCTTCGTCTCGGTCACCTACGGCGCGGGCGGCGGCACGCGCGACCTCACCGTGGAGACCACCGAGCGTATCGCGACCGACACCACCCTCCTGCCGGTCGCGCACATGACGCTGGTCGACCACTCGGTGGCGGAGCTGCGGCACCTGATCGGACGGCTGTCCGCCGCGGGAGTGTCCAACATGCTGGCCGTGCGCGGCGACCCGCCCGGCGATCCGACGGGCGAGTGGGTCCGGCACCCGGAGGGGCTGACCTACGCCGAGGAGCTGGTCCGGCTGCTCAAGGAGAGCGGCGACTTCAGCGTCGGCGTGGCGGCCTTCCCCTACAAGCACCCGCGCTCGGCCGACGTCGGGACCGACACCGACCACTTCGTGCGCAAGTGCGAGGCCGGCGCCGACTACGCCATCACACAGATGTTCTTCGACGTGGAGGACTACCTGCGACTGCGCGACCGCGTGGCCGCACGCGGCTGTGAGGTGCCGATCATCCCCGAGGTGTTCCCCGTGGTGAAGCTGGCCTCGATCCCGCACTCGGAGAAGCTGTCCGGGGCTCCCTTCCCGGCCGAGCTGGCTCGGCGGTACGA
Organism: Nocardiopsis sp. KDC1DS13DA1; assembly: GCF_055632325.1. Classification (NCBI taxonomy): domain Bacteria; kingdom Bacillati; phylum Actinomycetota; class Actinomycetes; order Streptosporangiales; family Nocardiopsidaceae; genus Nocardiopsis; species Nocardiopsis sp. KDC1DS13DA1. The sequence continues at coordinate 72,264 of NZ_JBVMUY010000032.1, read as the reverse complement.
GGGCCTCGGCGACGACCCCGAGGCCGTGCGGGCCTTCGGTATCGAGTACGCCCAGCGCATGTGCGAGCGGCTGCTCGCGGAGGGCGCGCCGGGCATCCACTTCATCACCTTCAACCAGTCCACCGCCACCAGGGAGATCTACCGGGAGGTCGCCCCCCGGAGTTCCGCAGGGGCAGCCGCGCGGCCATGATCGAGAAGGGCTGGTCCGGGCTGCCCGGGAAGGAGAAGTCCTCCAGCACCTCGGTGAACCCGCACGAGCGGTACAGGTGGCGCGCCGCGGTCGGCCCCCCGCGGGTGGACAGCACCGCGGTGCGCTCGGCCCTGCCCTCGCACAGGGCGTGCAGCATCCCCCTGCCGATCCCCCGGTTCTGCGCGTCCGGGTGGACGTGGACCTCGGCGATCTCCAGGGGGTCGGACAGGTAGCGGCGCGCCAGGCGGGCCCGGCCGCGTTCGCGCAGCGCCTCGGTGACGATGTCGTGCCACCACTGGCCGCAGTGGCCGTGGAACCCGTAGGCGAAGCCGACCGGTCTGTCCTCGCGCACCGCCACCACCGAGCGGAAGCCGCGGTGGTGGGCGTGGCCGTTCATGATGGCGGCCCGGCCGGGCAGTTGTTCGGGCGGAGGGCGCATGGCCGCCTCGTACACCCGGAGGAGGGCGGGGACGGCGTGCGCGAAGGCCGCGGGGGCGAGTTCGCGCAGTTCGGTGTCTGCTACCACTCCGCAAGCCTAGACCGGCCGCGACCGCCGCGCTTGACGCGTTCCCCGGGCTGGGGTTAACTGGTGTCCAGTCGAACTGGTGTTCGATTGCGGTCCGGCGGGTCGCCCCGGCGGACGGCGGCGCGGTCGGGTTGGGGAGGGGAAGCCCCACGTCCGGCCGCGCCGTTCCCGTGTCCGGGCCCCCGGGGGCGGCCCCGTCGGCCCCCGGACACACAAGAAACCGGCGTCCAGTGGATCGCCGGTTCTCGTGGCTGCCCGTCCGGGGCGGTGTGTCGGCTCCCTAGAAGGCGTCGACCGCGCGGCGCGCCTCGGGGTCGAGGACGCCCCAGTTGATCAGCTCCTCGGTCAGGTCCGACGGCGACTTGTCGTAGATGACCGCGAGTGAGCGCAGGTCCTCCTGGCGGATGGACAGCACGCGGCCGTTGTAGTCGCCGCGCTGGCTCTGGATGGTGGCCACGTAGCGGGAGAGCGGGCCGGCCTTCTCCTGCGGGAGCTGCTGCATCCGCTCCAGGTCGATGACCAGCTTGGGCGTCGGGCCGAGGGGGGTGGGGGCGGCGCCGCCGGGCAGCAGCTCCGACATGGGGACGCCGTAGAAGTCGGCCAGCTCGGCGAGCTTCTGGACGGTGACGGCGCGGTCGCCACGCTCGTAGGAGCCGACCACGACGGCCTTCCAGCGACCGTGGGACTTCTCCTCCACGCCGTGCAGGGACAGGCCCTGCTGGGTGCGGATGGCACGCAGCCGCGCACCGAGGGACTTCGCGTATTCGGATGGCATCTTCTTGTCGCTCCCGGCCGTGACGGTGGCTGGCGTGGTGGGGGAGACGTCCGCTCGTCCTCGGCGGGCCGCCGAGGCGGTCCATCGGTGGTCACGGGGTGCAACCCCACCCGGCAATGGTTACAGACAGTGACGCTAGGGGGGTCTGGCTTCCAGGTCAAGCCGTTGGTGTGAAACGCGACGAATCAGTGGCCAAACCGTGCGTAAGTGAGACACCTCTCATGTATGTACTGATCGGGGCGAGTGGGGCGGATCAGATGGGCGAAAAGCCCGTTCTGGCAGGCGTTTTCATGTTTTGCCTACTCGTGGGGCCAATCCGGCCAGTCATGAAACGGTCACCCTTGAGTGACTAAGCGCCCACTCTTCATGTGACGAGAGTCACATTTGTGACGGGCTGGCGTCGCCCGCCTCTGGAGGGTTCCGGGTCGTCGCTGGTAGCGTGGGCTCGATCGACATCCTTTAACGACCTGTCCCGTGAGGCAGGGAAGGGGTCACTACTTTGCGTGCGCAGAACCAGACGAGGGGTGACACCGGGTCCACCGACCCCGCGGCGTCACCCGACACACCCGAGGACGGCCGGGCCGTCCTCGACGGTCCCGAGATCGACCGGGCCCTCACCCGCATCGCCCACGAGGTGCTCGAACGCACCAAGGGCGGCCAACACGTCACCCTGCTGGGCATCCCCTCACGCGGCGTCCCCCTCGCCCAGCGCCTGGCCCGGCGGATCGAACGCGTCGAGGAGCTGAAGGTCCCCACGGGCTCCCTCGACATCACCATGTACCGCGACGACCTGCGGATGGCCCCCGCGCGTGCGCTCGGCAGGACGGAGATCCCCGCGGGCGGACTCGACGACCGGGTCGTCGTCCTGGTCGACGACGTCCTCTTCTCCGGACGCACCGTGCGCGCCGCCCTGGACGCCCTGGGCGACCTCGGCCGCCCCCGTGCCGTCCAGCTCGCCGTCCTCGTCGACCGCGGCCACCGGGAACTGCCCGTCCGCGCGGACTACGTCGGCAAGAACCTGCCCACCTCCCTGCGCGAGAGCGTCACCGTCCGCCTGACCGAGACCGACGGCCACGACGCGGTCCTGCTCGGGCCCGCCACCACCCTCAAGGGGGGCCTGCGGCCCGGTACGACGGAGGGGAACTCCTGATGCGCCACCTGCTCTCCACCGGTGACCTCACCCGTGACGAGGCCACGCTCGTCCTGGACACCGCCGAGGAGCTCGCCCGGGTCAGCGACCGCTCCGTCAAGAAGCTGCCGACCCTGCGCGGACGCACCGTCGTCAACCTCTTCTACGAGGACTCCACGCGCACCCGGACCTCCTTCGAGCTGGCGGCCAAGCGCCTGTCCGCCGACGTCATCAACTTCTCCGCCAAGGGGTCGAGCGTCTCCAAGGGCGAGAGCCTCAAGGACACCGCCCTGACCCTCCAGGCGATGGGCGCCGACGGCGTCGTCATCCGCCACAGCGCCTCCGGCGCCGCCCACCGCCTCGCCAACTGGGTCGACGGCTCCGTGCTCAACGCGGGCGACGGCACCCACGAGCACCCCACCCAGGCCCTCCTGGACGCCTTCACCATGCGCTCCCGGCTGGGCCGCCTGGAGGGGCTGCGGGTGGCCGTCGTCGGCGACATCCTGCACAGCCGCGTCGCCCGCTCCAACGTGCTCCTGCTGACCACCCTCGGCGCGCACGTCACCCTGGTCGCGCCGCCCACCCTGCTGCCGGTCTCGGTGCACACCTGGTCCTGCGAGGTCTCCTACGACCTCGACGAGGTCCTGCCCAAGTCCGACGTGGTGATGATGCTGCGGGTGCAGGCCGAGCGCATGACCGAGTCCTACTTCCCGTCCGTGCGCGAGTACAGCCGCAACTACGGACTGGACGGCGAGCGCCTGGCGCGCATGCCCCAGGACGCCATCGTCATGCACCCGGGCCCGATGGTCCGCGGCATGGAGATCTCCGCCGAGGTCGCCGACTCCCCGCGCTGCACCGTGACCGAACAGGTCGCCAACGGCGTGAGCCTGCGCATGGCCGTTCTCTACCTGCTGCTCGGCGGGTCCTGACCGCCGACGACGGCCCGACCGGCCTCCGCCGGGCGCGCGTCCGCCACCCCCGGGTCGCGCGCCCGCGCTCAGCCGCGCCCGCGCACCCGCCTTCCGCACACGAACACGAGGAAACCCACACAGCGATGCCCGACACCCACGGACCGCACCTGATCCGCCGCGCCCGCGCGCTCGGCGGCGACCCCGTCGACATCCTGATCACCGACGGCAGGATCGCCGCCGTCGGTCCCGACCTGGACGCCCCCGAGGGTACCGAGACGACCGACGCCGACGGCCTCATCGCCCTGCCCGGCCTGGTCGACCTCCACACCCACCTGCGCGAGCCCGGCCGCGAGGACGCCGAGACCGTCGCCACCGGCTCCCGCTCCGCCGCGATGGGCGGCTACACCGCGGTCCACGCCATGGCCAACACCGACCCCGTCGCCGACACCGCCGGGGTCGTCGAGCAGGTCTGGCGACTGGGCCGCGAGGCCGGGTACTGCGACGTGCGCCCCGTCGGGGCCGTCACCGTCGGCCTGGCCGGTGAGCGCCTCGCCGAGATCGGCGCCATGGCCGACTCCGCCGCCCGGGTCCGCGTCTTCTCCGACGACGGCATCTGCGTCTCCGACGCCCTGCTCATGCGCCGCGCACTGGAGTACGTCAAGGCCTTCGACGGCGTCGTCGCCCAGCACGCCCAGGAGCCCCGTCTGACCGAGGGCGCCCAGATGAACGAGGGCTGTGTCTCCGACCGCCTGGGCCTGCCCGGCTGGCCCGCGGTCGCCGAGGAGGCCATCATCGCCCGCGACTGCCTCCTGGCCCAGCACGTCGGCTCCCGCCTGCACGTGTGCCACGTCTCCACCAAGGGGTCCGTCGACATCATCCGCTGGGCCAAGGCCCGCGGCTGCGACGTCACCGCCGAGGTCACCCCCCACCACCTGCTGCTCACCGACGACCTGGTCGAGAGCTACGATCCGATCTACAAGGTCAACCCGCCCCTGCGCACCGCCGAGGACGTCCAGGCGCTGCGCGAGGGGCTGGCCGACGGCACGATCGACATCGTGGCCACCGACCACGCGCCCCACCCCGTGGAGGCCAAGGAGACCGAGTGGTCCACCGCGGCCATGGGCATGGTCGGTCTGGAGACCGCCCTCGCGGTCGTCCAGCGCGCGATGGTCGACACCGGCCTGCTCACCTGGGCCCAGGTCGCCGACCGGATGTCCACCGCGCCCGCCCGCATCGGCAGGGTCTCCGGACACGGCCGCGAGCTCGCCGCCGGTGAGCCCGCCAACGTCGTCCTGTACGACCCGGCGGCCCCCGTCGGGATCGACGGCGCGGCCATGGTCACCAAGAGCAGCAACACCCCCTTCCGGGGCATGACCCTGCCCGGCCGGGTCCGCGCGACCTTCCTGCGCGGGGTTCCCACGGTCCTGGAGGGGAAGATCAGTTGAACACGACAGCGAACACCCAGGTCAGTGCTGGTGCGGTAGAGGGGGAGAACGTGTCCGAGGAAACCGGCGGACCGGCGATTCTGGTGCTTGAGGACGGCCGCGTGTTCCACGGCCGCTCCTTCGGCGCCACCGGGGAGACCTTCGGCGAGGCCGTCTTCAACACCGGCATGACCGGTTACCAGGAGACCCTCACCGACCCCTCCTACCACCGCCAGATCGTCGCCATGACCGCGCCGCACATCGGCAACACCGGCGTCAACGACGACGACCCCGAGTCCGGCCGGGTCTGGGTCGCCGGGTACGTCGTCCGCGAGCCCGCGCGCATCCCCTCCAACTGGCGCGCCCAGCGCACCCTCGACGAGGAGCTGCGCCGCCAGGGCGTGGTCGGCATCGCGATCAGGGGCACCCGCGCCCTGACCCGCCACCTGCGCGACCGCGGCGCCATGCGGGCCGCGATCAGCACGGTCGAGACCGACCCGGAGCGGCTGCGGGCCCGCATCCTGGAGCAGCCGCCCATGGCCGGGTCCGCCCTGGCCGCCGAGGTCAGCACCGACGCGGCCTACGAGGTCCTGCCGCCCGAGGGCGTCCGGACCCGCTTCCACGTGGCCGCCGTCGACCTCGGCATCAAGGCCATGACGCCCCAGCGCCTGGCCGAGCGCGGCTGCCGCGTCACCGTGCTCCCCGCCGGCGCCACCGCCGAGGACATCCTCGCCCTCGACCCCGACGGCGTGTTCTTCAGCAACGGCCCCGGCGACCCCGCCACCGCCGACGGCCCCGTCGCCGCCATGCGCGGCGTCCTGGACGCGGGCAGGCCGCTCTTCGGCATCTGCTTCGGCAACCAGATCCTGGGCCGCGCCCTGGGCCTGGGCACCTACAAGCTGACCTTCGGCCACCGGGGCGTCAACCAGCCGGTGCGCGACACCCGCACCGCGAAGGTCGCCATCACCAGCCAGAACCACGGCTTCGCCGTCGACGCGCCGCTCGACACCCCCTTCGACACCCCGTACGGCCGGGCCGAGGTCAGCCACGTCGGCCTCAACGACCAGGTCGTCGAGGGCCTGCGGCTGCTGGACCGCCCCGTGTTCAGCGTCCAGTTCCACCCGGAGGCCGCCGCGGGCCCCCACGACGCCGCCGGGCTCTTCGACGAGTTCTGCGACCTGATGTCCGCCCAGCCCGCACCGGCTGCCAAGCAGTAGTAGAGGAAGAGCATGCCGCGCCGTAGTGACCTTTCATCCGTCCTCGTGATCGGCTCCGGCCCGATCGTGATCGGGCAGGCGGCCGAGTTCGACTACTCGGGTACCCAGGCCTGCCGGGTTCTGCGGGCCGAGGGCCTGCGGGTCATCCTGGTCAACTCCAACCCGGCCACGATCATGACCGACCCGGAGATCGCCGACGCCACCTACGTCGAGCCGATCACCACCGAGATGATCGAGAAGATCATCGCCAAGGAGCGCCCCGACGCCCTGCTCCCGACCCTGGGCGGGCAGACCGCGCTCAACGCCGCCGTCGCCCTGGACGAGGCGGGCATCCTGGAGAAGTACGGCGTCGAGCTCATCGGCGCCAACATCGAGGCCATCCAGTCCGGCGAGGACCGGGAGACCTTCAAGGGGATCGTGGAGCGCATCGGCGGCGAGTCCGCGCGCTCGCGGATCTGCCACACCCTCCAGGAGTGCCTGGACGCCGCCGAGGAGCTGAGCTACCCGGTCGTGGTCCGGCCGTCCTTCACCATGGGCGGCGCCGGTTCCGGTTTCGCCCACGACGCGACCGAGCTGCGCCGCATCGCCGGCCAGGGCCTCGCGCTCTCCCCGACCACCGAGGTGCTCCTGGAGGAGTCCATCCTCGGCTGGAAGGAGTACGAGCTGGAGCTGATGCGCGACACCAACGACAACGTCGTGGTCGTGTGCTCCATCGAGAACCTCGACCCCATGGGCGTGCACACCGGTGACTCCATCACCGTGGCCCCCGCCATGACCCTGACCGACCGCGAGTACCAGAAGCTGCGCGACATCGGCATCGCGGTCATCCGCGAGGTCGGCGTGGACACCGGCGGCTGCAACATCCAGTTCGCCGTCCACCCCACCACCGGCCGGGTCATCGTCATCGAGATGAACCCCCGCGTGTCCCGCTCCTCGGCGCTGGCCTCCAAGGCCACCGGCTTCCCGATCGCCAAGATCGCCGCCAAGCTCGCCGTCGGCTACACACTCGACGAGATCCCCAACGACATCACCCGGGAGACCCCGGCCAGCTTCGAGCCCACGCTCGACTACGTGGTCGTCAAGGTCCCCCGGTTCGCCTTCGAGAAGTTCCCGGGCGCCGACCCGACCCTCACCACCACGATGAAGTCCGTCGGCGAGGCGATGGCCATCGGCCGCTCCTTCCCCGAGGCCCTCCAGAAGGCCATGCGCTCGGTGGAGAAGGCGGGCGTCGGCTTCAGCTGGGCGGGCGGGACCGGCGACAAGGACGACCTCCTGCGCCGGGCCGCCACCCCGACCGAGCACCGCCTGCGCCAGGTCCAGCAGGCCCTGCGCGCCGGAGCGACCGTCGAGGAGCTGTACGAGGCCACCCGGATCGACCCGTGGTTCCTCGACCAGATGCTCCGCCTGGAGGAGACGGCCCGCGCCCTGGCCGGCGCCCCCAAGCTCGACGCCGACCTCCTGCGCGACGCCAAGGGGCTGGGCTTCTCCGACATCCAGATCGGGGAGATCACCGGCAAACGCGAGGACGTGGTCCGCGAACTGCGCCACGCCCTGGGCATCCACCCCGTCTACCTGACCGTGGACACCTGCGCCGCCGAGTTCGCCGCCCGCACGCCCTACCTCTACTCCAGCTACGACGAGGAGACCGAGGTCCCGACCGGGGACAAGCCCAAGATCATCATCCTGGGCTCGGGACCCAACCGCATCGGCCAGGGCGTCGAGTTCGACTACTCCTGCGTCCACGCCTCCTTCGCGCTGTCCGAGGCCGGGTACGAGACCGTGATGGTCAACTGCAACCCCGAGACCGTCTCGACCGACTACGACACCAGCGACCGGCTCTACTTCGAGCCGCTCACCCTGGAGGACGTCCTGGAGGTCGTCCGCGCCGAGCAGGCCACCGGGCCGGTCGCCGGGGTCATCGTGCAGCTGGGCGGCCAGACCCCGCTCGGACTGGCCCGCCGCCTCAAGGCCGCCGGGGTCCCCGTCATCGGCACCAGCCCCGAGGCCATCGACCTGGCCGAGGACCGGGGCGAGTTCGGCAAGGTCCTGGCCGAGGCCGGGCTGCCCGCGCCCAAGCACGGCACCGCCTACTCCTTCGAGGAGGCCAAGGCCGCCGCGGACGAGATCGGCTACCCGGTCATGGTCCGCCCGTCCTACGTGCTCGGCGGCCGGGGCATGGAGATCGTCTACAGCGAGACCATGCTCGCCGACTACATCCGGCGCAACGCCGAGGTCAGTCCCGAGCACCCGGTCCTGATCGACCGCTTCCTCGACGACGCCATCGAGATCGACGTCGACGCCCTGTACGACGGCACCGACCTGTACCTGGGCGGCGTCATGGAGCACATCGAGGAGGCCGGGATCCACTCCGGCGACTCGGCGTGCACCCTGCCGTCGGTCACCCTGGGCAGCGAGGACATCGAGCGCATCCGCTACTCCACCGAGGCCATCGCCCGGGGGACCGGCGTGCGCGGCCTGCTCAACGTCCAGTACGCGCTCGCCTCCGGAGTCCTGTACGTGCTGGAGGCCAACCCGCGCGCCTCCCGCACCGTGCCGTTCGTGTCCAAGGCGACCGCCGTGCCGCTGGCCAAGGCCGCGGCCCGTGTCATGGCCGGCTCCACCATCGCCGAGCTGCGCGCCGAGGGCATGCTGCCCGCCGAGGGCGACGGCGGCGACCTGCCCGCCGACGCGCCGGTCTCGGTCAAGGAGGCCGTGCTGCCCTTCAACCGGTTCATCGACAAGCAGGGCGAGGGCGTCGACACGATCCTCGGCCCGGAGATGCGTTCCACCGGTGAGGTCATGGGCCTGGACGTGCAGTTCGGCTCCGCCTACGCCAAGTCGCAGCTGGCGGTCAACGGGCGGCTCCCCTCCGGCGGCCGGGTGTTCGTGTCCGTGGCCAACCGCGACAAGCGCTCGATGATCTTCCCGGTCAAGCGCCTGGCCGACCTGGGCTTCGAGATCCTGGCCACCGAGGGCACCGCCCTGGTCCTGCGCCGCAACGGGGTGCGCGCCACCGTCGTGCGCAAGCACAGCGAGGGCCCCGGCGCCGACGGCGAGCCGACCATCGTGCAGCTCATCCACGACGGCGGGGTCGACCTCATCGTCAACACCCCCTTCGGCAGTGCCGGTCAGGCCGGACCGCGCCTGGACGGGTACGAGATCCGTACCGCGGCCGTCGTCCGCGGCGTGCCCAGCGTGACCACGGTCCAGGGGCTGGCCGCCGCGGTGCAGGCGATCGAGGCGCGCGTACGCGGCGACGTGGGCGTGCGCTCCCTCCAGGAGCACGCGAGCACCCTCGACGCCAGTCGTGCGTAACCGGGCCGGACACCGGGCCCGGACGCAGTAGAGTGCGTTCGCCGTGGGCCGTGCGCCCACGGCGAACGCACGGCCGAGGCGAGGAAGGCTAACGCGACCATGAGCGACAACGGACCGGTGCAGATCAGGTGCCCCGTGCTGAACGTGCGCAGGGTGGACGCCTACTACGCCATCACCGTGGTCGCACCGGGCATAGCCGAGCGCTTCCGCTCGGGGCAGTTCGTCACGGTGGGGGTGGGCGGAGACCACTCCAGCACCCTGCTGCGCCGTCCCTTCGCCATCCACGACGTCAAGCCCGACTACGGGGGCACCGTCGAGTTCCTGTTCTCCGTGAGGGGGACGGGTACCGCGTGGCTGTCCGAACGAAGGTCGCGCGACCTGCTGGACGTGGTCGGTCCGCTGGGCCGCCCCTTCCCGCTGCCGCGCGACCCGGTCAACTGCGTGCTCGTGGGCGGCGGGTCGGGCAGCGCCCCGCTGTTCCCGCTCGCCCAGGCCCTGCGCAGGCGGGGCTGCCGTGTGGACTTCGTCCTGGGCGCGGCCTCGTCCGACCGCGTGTTCAGCGCCATCACCGCCCGCCGTGTGGCCGAGACGGCCGTCTTCACCACCGACGACGGTTCCTTCGGCACGCGCGGCCGGGTCACCGACGTCCTCGGCCGGGTCATCGAGGAGGCCCGCTCCGACGCGGTGTACGCCTGCGGCCCCATGCCCATGCTGCGCGCGGTCACGGCGGTGGCGGGCACGCACGGGGTGCCGGTCCAGGTGTCGGTGGAGGAGACGATGGCGTGCGGCACGGGCATCTGCATGACCTGTGTGATCCCCGTCGTGGGCGAGGACGGTGTCACCCGGATGGTGCGCTCCTGCGTGGACGGCCCGGTGTTCCGGGGCGAGCGTGTGCGCTTCGACGACGTCGGCTCCATCCCCTTCGACGCCCTGGGCGCGCCGGGGTGGAAGGGCTCCAAGGCGGCCCGCGCGGCCGAGTCCGCGCGCGACATCGCCTGACCGGCACACACCTGGAGGGTGGGAACGTGGACACGGACCTCAGGACCCGGATCGGCGCCGCCGAGCTGCCCAACCCGGTGGTGACGGCCGCCGGCTGCGCCGGGGCCGGACGTGAGCTGGCGCGCTTCTTCGACATCTCCACGATCGGCGCGGTCACCACCAAGTCGGTGATGCTGGAACCGCACGCCGGGCGCCCCGCGCCGCGCATGGCCGAGACACCCAGCGGGATGCTGAGCACCACCGGCATGCAGGGGCCCGGCGTCGACGTCTTCCTCCAACGCGACCTGCCCTGGCTCCTCTCCCGGGGCGGACGGGCGATCGTGTCCATCGCGGGGACGGGCATGGGGGAGTTCGGGGAACTGGCCCGGCGCGTCTCCGCGGCCGACGGCGTCAGCGCCATCGAGGTCAACCTCGCCTGCCCGGACCCGGCCGATCCGGCCGGCCGGTACTTCGTCGACGACCCCGCGAGCGCCGCGGCCGTGGTGAGCACGGTCCGCTCGCACGCCCGTTCCGACCTCCCGGTCCTGGCCAAGCTCTCCGCGGACGTGCCCGACGTCGTGGAACTGGCCACGGCCTGCGTCGAGGCGAGGGCGGACGGGCTGTCGATGATCAACACCGTGCGCGGTATGGCGATCGACACCCGCACCCTGCGTCCGGCCGTGGCGGGCGGGATCGGCGGGCTGTCGGGTCCGGCGATCCGGCCGCTCGCGGTGGGGTGCGTCTACCGGGTGCACGAGGCCCTTCCCGAGGTGCCGATCGTGGGTATGGGCGGGGTGCGCACGGGTGAGGACGTGGTCGAGTTCATGGCGGCCGGCGCGAGCGCCGTCGCGGTGGGCACGACCAACTTCTCCGACCCGTCCGCGTGCGCGCGCGTGCTCCGGCAGTTCACGGAGGCGCTGGAGGCGCGCGGGATGGGGAGCGCCGCCGACCTGGTCGGGGCGGCCCACGGATCGGGGGTGGGGGTCTGAGACCTGGTCCGGACCGGGCGCGAACGCCCAGGTCGGGCTGAACGGCGCTCAGACGGCGTTCTCCGGCCGGGCGCGCGTGTCCGGGATCCCGGGAGTCCGATCCGGGAAAAGGCCCGCTCACGGCCGTCTCGGCAGCCGTTACGGGGAAGTGACATGACGGGGGCGCATGAAGCGCCTCATCCGGGGAATCGCACACCTTGGTGTGTGCACATGACAGTGAACGTGCATCGGCTAGTGCTTTCGTAAGCACATTCGTAAGCACAGGTGCAGGTGCTGACACCGACTGTACGGTGTCGGACGAAGAGGGGAAACCGACATGACCGCGCCCACCGCGCCCGCGCCGATCGCCGTGGCGATCGACGCCGACGACATCGAGACCGCCGCCACCTGGGCCTCCGCCGTGGCACCGCACGTGAGCACGGTGAAGGTGGGGCTGGAGCTGTACCTGAGGTACGGCCCCGAGGTGGTCAGCGCGGTGCGCGGCGCCAACCGGGTCGGGGTCTTCCTCGATCTGAAGCTGCACGACATCCCGGCGACGGTGGCGGGTGCGGCGCGCAGTGTCGCGGGCCTGCGCCCGTCGATCCTCACGGTGCACGCCGGCGGGGGAGCGGACATGGTCCGGGCTGCGGTGGAGGCCGCGCCGGACACCAGGATCGCCGCCGTGACGGTACTCACCTCGATGAGTGAGAAGGATCTGGAGCAGGTGGGGCTGCTCGGTCCGGCTCGCGACGCGGTGCGGCGTCTGGCGGTGATGGCGGTGGGCGCCGGGGCCCGTGCCCTGGTGTGCTCGCCGCAGGAGGTGGCCCTGGTGAGGAACGAGGTGGGCCCGGACGTCACCCTGATCACGCCGGGCGTGCGCCCGGCGGGGGCGGACAGGGGTGACCAGTCCCGGGTGGCCACCCCGGAGGAGGCCGTCGCGGCCGGGGCGGACCTGCTGGTCGTCGGCCGGCCGATCACCAGGGCGGCGGACCCCGGCGCGGCCGCGGCGGCGATCGCCGCCGCGGTGCGGCGCGCCGGGGCCCGTACCTAGCGGAAGGGAGCGGAGGGAGGTGTGGGCGGGATGTCGCAGTGATCCCATCACGCGCAGTTGTGGGTCACTGACGGTCACCAAATACGTGCGTCCGAAAACCGGATTCCGACGCCGAGAGTGACCCGCGTCACCCCTGTGTGACCTGCGCTGGTGGCACGGTTTTCGGTCCCCTCAATCGGGACCAAGGTCCTGATTTTCGTCTCTGACCGCAATTGAATCGTGACCCTCAGTAGTTCCTTCGATGAAATAGCCGCTGAAGGGCCACTTTGCGTTGCCTAAGGGGGGTCGGACCTACTAACTTGCGCAGGCGTCCGCCCTCTACAAACGAGTAGAAATCCGAGGTGACCCGGCGTGGCCCTTCCTCCCCTCACACCCGAGCAGCGCACGGCCGCTCTTGAGAAAGCCGCCAAGGCCAGAAAAGAGCGTGCGGAGGTCAAGAACAAGCTCAAGAACGGCGGCGTCTCGCTGTCCGAGGTCCTCTCCAACGGCCTCAAGGACGACGTCATCGGCAAGATGAAGGTTTCGGCTCTGCTGGAATCCCTGCCCGGTGTCGGCAAGGTTCGTGCCAAGCAGATCATGGAGCGGCTCAACATCGCTGAGTCCCGCCGCGTCCGTGGCCTGGGTACCAACCAGCGCGCGGCCCTCGAGAGCGAGTTCGGGGACCTGACCAAGTAGTTCCCGCAAGTAACGCCGGCCCGTCCGCGTCCCCCACAGTCGCGGCGGAGGCCGTTCCCCGCCCGTGCGGGGGCGGAGGCGCGTGCCACAGCGGTGGCCGAACCCCCGGTGAGGCTTGATCCGCGCCGCGGACGGCGGACGCCCGGCCCCAGGTCGAGGCGTCCTCCGTACCGCGGCGCGGTGGTATAAATGGAGCTTCCCGCGACCGCGGAGACCTCGAAGGGAAGCCCGATCCACCCATGCCAGACGCGCCCGCAGCCCAGTCCAGCCCGCAGGAGAAGCGGCTGACCGTCCTGTCCGGCCCCTCGGGTGTGGGAAAGAGCACGGTGGTCGACGCCATCCGCCGAGACCACCCCGACGTGTGGCTCTCGGTGTCGGTGACCACCCGCGCGCCCCGGCCCGGTGAGCGCGAGGGCGTCCAGTACCACTTCGTCTCCGACGCGGAGTTCGACCGGCTCGTCTCCGACGACGCACTGCTGGAGTGGGCGGAGTTCGCGGGAAACCGCTACGGCACCCCCCGCGCCCCGGTCAGCGAGAGGCTGAGCACCGGCGTTCCCGTCCTGCTGGAGATCGAGCTCCAGGGCGCCCGCCAGGTGCGCGAGTCCATGCCCGACGCCCTGCACGTCTTCCTCGCGCCGCCCTCCTGGGAGGAGCTCGTCCGGCGGCTGACCGGACGCGGTACCGAGTCCGAGGAGGTCGTCCAGCGCAGGCTGGACGCGGCCAGGACCGAACTCGCGGCGGAGAAGGAGTTCGACACCACGCTGGTCAACACGTCCGTACGGGACGTATGCGACGAGCTGCTAGCGTTGATCAGAGCGCCCAAGGCGTGATACCGCGGTCCGCGGGCGCCCACCTGTCAATCACGTCACGGCTTCCGACGAGCCGGAGACCGTCCCTGGGGGGATACGAAGTGGCTGGTACCGAGCCCGTCGCCGAAGGCATCACCAACCCGCCGATCGACGACCTGCTGGAGTGCGTCGACAGCAAGTACAGCCTGGTCACCATGGCGTCCAAGCGGGCCCGCCAGATCAACGCCTACTACGCCCAGCTCGGCGAGGGCCTGCTGGAGTACGTCGGTCCGCTCGTGGAGACCCACGTCCAGGAGAAGTCCCTGTCCATCGCCCTGCGCGAGGTCAAGGCCGGCCTGCTGACCGCCGAGCCCTACGAGGGCAACTGAGCCTGTTTGTGCGGCCTCGCGGGCTCGGCCGCGCCCGTCCGCGACGGCACCTGGTAGAACTCCTTTCGTGAGTGAGAGAGAACCCGCCCGCGCGCCCCAGGTGGTCCTGGGGGTCGGCGGCGGCATCGCCGCGTACAAGATCTGCGAACTGCTCCGACGGCTGACCGAGTCCGGGCACCGGGTCCGGGTCGTGCCCACGGCCGACGCCCTCCGCTTCGTCGGAGAGCCCACCTGGGCGGCCCTGTCCGGGCAGCCGGTGGCGACCCACGTCTGGGACGGCGTGCACGAGGTGCCCCACGTGCGCATCGGCCAGTCCGCCGACCTCGTGTTCGTCGCCCCGGCCACCGCCAACATCCTGGCCAAGGCCGCCGCGGGGCTGGCCGACGACCTGTTGACCAACACGCTCCTGACCGCCCGGTGCCCGGTCGTGTTCGCCCCGGCGATGCACACGGAGATGTGGGAGCACCCCGCCACCCAGGCCAACGTGGCCACCCTCCGCGCGCGCGGCGCCATCGTGCTCGACCCGGCCGAGGGGCGCCTGACCGGGGCGGACACCGGCAGGGGGCGCCTGCCCGAACCCGCGGAACTGTTCGACGCGGCCCGGCGGGTCCTGCGTGGCGGTACCGCCGACCTCGCCGGCCGGCGCGTGGTGATCTCCGCCGGGGGCACCCGCGAGGCGATCGACCCGGTCCGCTTCATCGGCAACCACTCCTCGGGCAAGCAGGGGTACGCCCTGGCCCGGACCGCCGCCGCCCGGGGCGCGGAGGTGACGCTTGTCGCGGCCAACGTCGCGCTGCCCGACCCGGCCGGGGTCCGCGTCGTCCGGGTGGAGTCCGCGCGCGACCTGGCCGCGGCCATGGACGCCGAACGCGCCGAGGCCGACGTCCTGGTCATGGCCTCCGCGGTGGCCGACTTCCGCCCCGCCGCCAGCGTCGGGAGTAAGATCAAGAAGTCCGGTGCCGCACCCGCGCCCATCGAGCTCACCGAGAACCCCGACATCCTCGCCGGACTGGTCGCCTCCCGCACGGAGCACGGTACGGAGCAGACCATCGTGGGCTTCGCCGCCGAGACCGACGACGTGCTCGCCCACGGGCGCGCCAAGCTGGCGCGCAAGGGGTGCGACCTCCTCGTGGTCAACCAGGTCGGCGGCGGTCGCGCCTTCGGGACCGAGGACAACCAGGCGGTGATCCTCACCTCCGACGGCGCCGCGGTGGACGTGCCGTTCGGCCCCAAGGAGGACCTGGCCGACCGGGTCTGGGACCTCGTGGCCGGTCGCCTGCGGTAAATCACCATCGCCCGGGACTGGATTCCTACCTCCGAGTACGCCACACTTCCTTCGGGAACCCGTGATCTCCCGACCACGGGACTTCCGCCCTCGTCGGTCCCGTTACAGTGGAGCGACAACCAACCGCGCCGGTCGGCCCCGTGCCGTCGGCACATGTCAGCCAGCAGCCGCTGCAAGGAGTCAGGCAACGTGTCCCGCCGCCTTTTCACCTCCGAATCGGTCACCGAAGGCCATCCCGACAAGATGGCCGACCAGATCAGTGACTCGATCCTCGATGCGATGCTCGCCAACGACCCCACGAGCCGGGTCGCGGTCGAGACGCTGATCACCACCGGTCAGGTCCACATCGCGGGTGAGGTCACCACACAGACCTACGTCGACATCCCCGCCATCGTGCGCGAGCGGATCCTCCGGATCGGCTACGACTCGTCCGCCAAGGGGTTCGACGGCGACTCCTGCGGGGTCAACGTCTCCATCGACGCGCAGTCCCCGGACATCGCCCAGGGCGTCGACACCGCCTACGAGGCGCGCGTCGAGAACGAGGACGACGCCCTCAACCGGCAGGGCGCGGGTGACCAGGGCCTGATGTTCGGCTACGCGAACCGCGAGACCCCCGAACTCATGCCGCTGCCGATCAAGCTGGCGCACTCGCTCTCCGAGCGCCTGTCCGAGGTCCGCCGCAACGGCACGGTGCCCTACCTGCGCCCGGACGGCAAGACCCAGGTCACGGTCGAGTACGAGGGCCAGACCCCGGTCCGCCTGGACACCGTGGTCGTCTCCAGCCAGCACGCCGCCGACATCAACCTCGACGAGATGCTCGCCCCGGACGTGCGCGAGCACGTGATCGAGCCGGTCGTGTCCGCCTTCGGCCTGGACGCCGACGACTACCGCCTGCTGGTCAACCCCACCGGCCGCTTCGAGATCGGCGGCCCCATGGGTGACGCCGGTCTGACCGGCCGCAAGATCATCGTGGACACCTACGGCGGCTACGCCCGCCACGGCGGCGGCGCCTTCTCCGGCAAGGACCCGTCGAAGGTGGACCGCTCGGCCGCCTACGCCACGCGCTGGGTCGCCAAGAACATCGTCGCCGCCGAGCTCGCCGAGCGCGCCGAGGTCCAGGTCGCCTACGCCATCGGCAAGGCGCACCCGGTCGGTGTGTTCATCGAGACCTTCGGCACCGAGAAGGTCGCCCCGGAGCTGATCGAGAAGGCGGTCAAGGAGGTCTTCGACCTGCGGCCCGCCGCCATCGTGCGCGACCTCGACCTGCTGCGCCCGATCTACGCCAAGACCGCCGCCTACGGCCACTTCGGCCGCGAGCTGCCCGACTTCACGTGGGAGCGGACCGACCGCGCCGCCGCGCTGCGGTTGGCTGTCGGCGCCTAGGCACTGATCGGCGGATCCCCTCCCGACCTGGAAATATCACCCACTGCCACATACTATGTGCGCGTAGTGATGATGGTCGTCGGAGGGGGTCCGCCATGTCCGTGTTCACGGCGCTGTCAGCCGGAGGACTCTCCGCCCTGCTGATGGCGCCCGTTCCGGGAGCCGACACACTCCATGTCGTGGTGGAGGCCGCGGTCGGGAGGGAGTCCCTGCGCGAGGGCGACCGGGTCGACCTCACCATCCGGGTCCGCAACTCCGGCGGCGACCGCCTTCCCGAGGCCCAGGTGGTGCAGTTCGTGCCGCCGAGCATGACGATCACCTCCGCCTCGTCCGAGGCCGCGGTCGAGGACGGGCGGATCGTCTGGACCGGGACCCTGGAGCCCGGTGAGCGCGCGGTGCTGACCGCCGTCGGCGAGGTCACCGGGGTTCCGGACGGGAGTCGGTCGGTCACCACCGTGTGCGTGCGCCCCGCCCCCGACGCCACGCTGGCGTCGTGCTCCGCGGCGGACCACATCATCCGAGGTCCGGTCGTCACACCGTGGGTCATCGGCGGCTCCGCCCTGGCCGCGCTGCTGGCGGCGGGCGCGGTCGGACTCCGCCGACTCCTGCGGCGACCCGGGCCCGCCGGGACGCACGAGCCCGCGCAGACCGGTGCGGAGCCGGAGCGGCCCGCCGAGCCGGCTCCCACGAACGTCTACCACCTGGACTCACGCCGCTGACCGGGGGTGGGACGGCGCACGGCCGGTACGGGCCGCACCCGTCAGCCGAGCGGTAGCAACACACGGAACAGCGTGCCCTCCCCGGGCGCACCGAACACCTCCACGACCCCGTCGTGCGCCGTCACGACGGCCGCCGCGATCGACAGTCCCAGCCCCGTACCGCCGGTGTGGCGGGACCGGCCCTCGTCCGCTCGGAAGAACCGGTCGAACAACCGTTCCCGATCCTCCGCGCGGATCCCCGGCCCCTCGTCACGCACGCACACGGCGACCACGCCGTGTACCTGCGGCGGCAGCGTGCCCACACGGACCGCGTCCGCCGACGGCGCCCACCGGTCCGCGTCCTCCAGTACCTCCACCCACACCCGTACCGGAGTCCCGGGCGGCGTGTGCACCTGGGCGTTGCCGACCAGGTTGTCCAGCACCTGCCGCAGACGCGACCGGTCGCCGACCACCCGTACCCCGGGCAGCGGCCCCAGGGCCACCCGTTCCCGGGCGCCCCCCTCCCGGGCCCGGGCCGCGGCCACACTCTCACGCACGAGTGCGGCCAGGTCCACGTCCTCGGCGGCCACCTCCGGGTGCTCGTCGTGGCGGGCCAGCAGGACGAGGCCGTCCACCAACGTCCCCATGCGCTCCGCCTCGGACTCCACACGCCGCATCCAGTCGTCCACCACCGGGTCGGCCTCGATCCGGCCGCGCCGCCGCCCCAGCCTGAACAGCTCGGCGAACCCCCGGATCGACGCCAGGGGGGTGCGCAACTCGTGCGAGGCGTCGGCGACGAACCGCCGCATCCGCTCCGCCGTCGCCTCCCGCTCACGCAGCGCCTCCGACAGCCGCGCCAGCATCGTGTTCAGCGCGGCGCCCAGCCGCGCGGTCTCCGACGCCCGTCCGATCCGCCCCTCCCGGCCGTCCTCCGGGACGCGCGCCCCGAAGTCCCCGCCCGCGATGGCGTCGGCCGCCCGCTGCATCCGCGCCAGCGGACGCAACTGCACGCGGACGGTCGCCACCGTGCCCGCCGCCAGCGCGGCCAGCACCACGGCACCCGCGCCGACCTGCACCCAGGCCAGCAGCCTCAGCGTCGTGTCCACACCGGCCAGCGACTGCGCGACCACCACCGTCGAGCCGTCCGGAGTCCCGCGCGCCAGGGCCCGCCAGTCGGCCCCGCCCTCGGTGTCCGCCAGGACGAACGCGCCGTCCCGCAGCTCCCGCAGATCCCGCGCGTCCAGTCCCGAGACGTCGGGCCCCGAAGTGTCCCCGTCGGTCGCCCCCAGGTTCCACAGCAGTCCACCATCGGCATCGAACCGTAGTTCCCGCAGGTCGGAGGGGAGGACCGGCGGTTCGCCGCGGCGCACACCCGGCGGGGGCTCCCCGCGGTCGACCGACGGACCGGCCATCAGTGCCAGCCGCTCGTCCACCTCCACCAGCAGCGAATGACGCAACAGCAGCGAACCCGCCACCCCGAACACCGCCATCGCCACCGTGGTCAGCACGATCACCGACAACACCAACCGCCCCCACAGGCTCGCGGGCGGCAGCCGGAGCGCGCGTCGGGGCTCAGCCACGGTCCCTGCTCCTCCGCAGGCTGTACCCCACACCCCAGACGGTGTGGATCAGCGGTGGCCCGTCCACGTCCACCTTGCGCCGCAGGTAGCTGATGTAGGTCTCCACGACCCGGCTGTCGTCGCCGTCCTGGCCCCACACCCGCCGCAGGATCTGCGGCCTGGTCAGTACGCGCCCCGCGTTGGCCATGAGGTACCGCAGCAGCTCGAACTCGGTGGGGGACAGCCGGATCGCCCGCCCGGACCGGCGCGCCTCGTAGGCGTCCTCGTCCAGTTCCAGGTCCTCGTACCGCAGCACGGGCCCCTCGTCGGACCGTTCCACCGCCCCCACCCGCCGCAGGATCGCGCGGATCCGGAGGACGACCTCCTCCACGCTGAACGGTTTGGTCACGTAGTCGTCGGCCCCGGCGCGCAGACCCGCCACACGGTCGGTGACCGAGTCCCGCGCGGTCAGGAACAGCACGGGCAGGTCCGGGTGGTCCGTACGCAGGTCGGCGGCGAGTGCGAAGCCGTCCCGGTCCGGAAGCATGACGTCCACGACCGCCAACGCCGGCCCGTGCTCCCGTGCGCGCGCCCGCGCGCCCGCGGCGTCCCCGGCCCGGACCACCGTGAAGCCGTCCAGTTCCAGGGAGGCGGCGAGGAGTTCGCGGATGTTCGGTTCGTCGTCCACGACCAGGATGGCCGGCGGCGGTGTGGGGTCGGGCATGGGGACCTCGGAGCGAGTCGGCGGATACGGGCCCTGGGCGAGGACCCGTGCTCCCCCCATTCTCACCAACACGGGCGGGCCGCGTCCCCCCTGTGCGGGGGACACGGCCCGCCCGTGCCCGGGGAAGCGGTCAGCTCAGCTCACTGAGCGCCTTCTCCGCCTCGGCCAGCCAGGAGCGCCGCGCCTGCAGCGCGTCCTCGTGCTCCCGGATCCGCCGGGCGTCGCCGCGCTCGCGCGCCTTCTCCAGCTTCGTCTCCAGGTCGCTGATCGCGGTCGACAGCTGGTCGACCGTGGCGCGGGCGCGGGCGCGGGCCTCGGGGCTGGTCCGCTCCCACTCGGCCTCCTCGGCGCGGCGCACCCCGTCCTCGATCTGGCGGAAGGCTCCCTCCAGCTGGTCGCGCACGTCACGCGGCAGCTCTCCGGCCTCCTCCCACGCCTCCTGGAAGTCGCGCAGGCGGGCGCGGGCCCGGCGCGGGTCGGAGATCGCGGTGATCTCGTCCCTGGCCTCCGTCAGGATCCGCTCCTTGGCCTCGGCGTTGACGCGCAGCTCGGCGTCACGCTCGGCGAAGACCGCGTTGCGCGCGTCGAAGAACCTGTCCTGCGCCGCCTTGAACCGCGCCCACAGCCGGTCCTCGCTGGCCCGGTCGGCGCGCCCGCTGTTCTTCCACTGCTGCATCAGGTCGCGGTAGGCGCGGGCCGTGGGCCCCCAGTCCTGCGAGTCCGACAGGGACTCGGCCTCGGCGACGATCCGCTCCTTGACGGCGCGGACCTCCTCGCGCTGCTGGTCGAGGTTGGCGAAGTAGGCCTTGCGCCGCTTGGAGAAGGAGTTGCGCGCCGCCGACATGCGCTTCCACAGCGCCTGCTCGGTCGGGCGGTCGGCGCGGGGGGCCTTCTTCCACTCCTCGATGAGCTGGAGCATCCGCTCACCGCCGGACTTCCAGTGCGTCGTCTCCACCGCGACCCGCTCGGCCTCGGCGACGATCCGCTCCTTGGTCTCGCGGGCGTGACCGCGCGCCTGCTCCTGCGCGTGCTTCTGCTCGACCTTGCGCTCCTCGGCGCGCCCGGAGAGCGCGTCCAGACGCCGGGTGAGGGCGTCCAGGTCGCCGACCGCGTGCGCCTCACTGACCTGGGTGCGCAGCTTGTCGATGCTGGACATCGCCGACGACGCGGACAGGTCGGTGCTGCGGAGCCGCTTCTCCAACAGCTCCACCTGGGTGACCAGCGCGTCGTACTTCTGGCGGAAGAAGGCCAGGGCCTCCTCCGGGGCCCCCGCCTGCCACGATCCGACGACCCGCTCGCCTTCGCTCGTACGCACGTAGACCGTGCCGTCGTCGTCTACGCGGCCCCAAGGGTCCGTGGTCACCGTGTCCTCCTGCTGTCATGAGCCCGGCCGTAGGCGGGTTCGGGTCGTCGCGGCGTCCCGCGCCGGTTCGTGACGGGTACCACCGTGCTCAGCACGATATCCGTACGATTGGGCGGGCATCGACGCGCCGTGATTCACTCTTGCGCAGATCATCGTGTCTGCGGCGGCGCCCTCGTGCGTCTGGCCGGGCCGGGGACCCGCCGTGGAGAGGCGCTGGTCGGCGGACGCGGCGCACACGGCACCGGTGACCAATATGGCATTACCACGCGGTTTGGCAAAGAGGCCCGACGCGTGCGGTGATCGAATGGTGATCAAAGCCGCGCACCCCCTCACACCCCGGTTCGCCGCCCTCCGCGCGTCGGTAGGATCGGTCTGTACTCGTAGGGTACGTCCGCCCGGTCAGCAGGAACGGGCGGGACGCGTGGCCGGGGCGCTGCTTTCGCGGGCCCCGGACCAGCCACCCCCGAACCCGGCAACCGCAACCGACCGAGGACAGGACGACGCCGTGCTCATCGCCGCACTCGCCACCGGGCCCCTCGCCGCGAACTGCTACGTGCTCGCTCCGGCTCCGGGTGGTGACTGCGTCCTCGTCGATCCGGGGCAGAACGCCACCGAGCAGGTGGGCAAGGCCCTGGCCGAGCACGGCCTGACCCCGACCGCCGTCCTGCTCACCCACGGTCACTTCGACCACGTGTGGTCGGCCGCCGAACTCGCCGACCGGGCGGGTCTGCCGGTCCACCTGCACGCCGCCGACCGGCGTCTGCTCACCGAGCCCGCCGCGGGCGTCGACCCCGGCTTCGCCGCGCAGCTGTCCGCGCTGCTCGGCCCGGGCCCCTTCGCCGAACCCGAGAACCTCGCGGAGGTCGGCGGCGGTGACACCCTCACCCTCGCCGGGCTGGAGTTCACCGTCGAGCACACCCCGGGCCACACACCGGGGTCGGTCGTCTACCACCTGCCCGCCGACACCGGACACCCCCCGGTCATGCTCGCCGGGGACCTGGTCTTCGCCGGTTCCATCGGCCGGACCGACTTCCCGGGCGGCGATCCGGCGGCGATGAACGCCAGCCTGGCCTCGGCCGTCCTGTCGCGCGCCGACGACACCCAGATCCTGCCCGGCCACGGCCCGGCCACGACCGTCGGACGCGAGCGCGCCACCAACCCCTACCTGCGTGCCCTGACCGGCTGACCGCACCGGCCCCGGCCGCCTCCGAACGGGCGGCTCCGCCGGACCGTTGACGGTAGGATTCCAGATGTCAAGGGGCGTGCCGTGCCTCCAGCCGGGACCGCCTCAGGGAGACCCGGCGTCCTCGCCCAGCCGTGTAGTTAGTGGACTTGGTAGCTCATGCATCGTTACAGGACTCATTCGTGTGGTCAGCTCCGCAAGGAGCACGTCGGGCAGCAGGTGCGCCTTTCGGGCTGGGTGCACAACCGCCGTGACCTCGGCGGTCTGCTCTTCGTCGACCTGCGCGACCACTACGGTGTCACGCAGCTCATGGCGCGCCCCGAGTCCCCGGTGTTCGATCAGCTCAGCCGCATCTCCAAGGAGTCGGTGATCCGGGTCACCGGTCAGGTCGCGGCGCGCAGCGGCGAGAACGTCAACCCCGGCCTCCCCACGGGTGAGATCGAGATCGAGGCCACGGAGATGGAGGTGCTCGGCACGACCGAGGAACTCCCCCTCACCGTCTTCCCCGAGGACAACACCTCCGAGGAGCGCCGCCTCTCCTACCGTTTCCTCGACCTGCGCCGTGAGCGGATGCACCGCAACATCATGCTCCGCTCCCAGGTGATCGCGTCGATCCGGCAGAAGATGACGGACCTGGGCTTCAACGAGTTCCAGACCCCCATCCTGACCAGCTCCAGCCCCGAGGGCGCGCGCGACTTCCTGGTGCCGTCCCGGCTCCACCCCGGTCGGTTCTTCGCGCTGCCCCAGGCGCCGCAGCAGTTCAAGCAGCTCCTGATGGTCTCCGGGTTCGACCGGTACTTCCAGATCGCGCCCTGCTTCCGTGACGAGGACAGCCGCGCGGACCGCTCGCCCGGTGAGTTCTACCAGCTCGACGTCGAGATGAGCTTCGTGGAGCAGGAGGACGTCTTCGAGGTCATCGAGAAGGTGATGACCGACGTCTTCCGGGAGTTCTCCGACGGCTGGGAGATCACCTCCCCCTACCCCCGCATCGCCTACCGGGACGCCCTGGAGTGGTACGGGACGGACAAGCCCGACCTGCGCGTGCCGATGAAGATGCTCGACGTCACCGCGCTGTTCGACAAGACCGAATTCCGTGCCTTCGCGGGCAAGAAGGTGCGCGCCCTCGCCGTTCCGCAGGTCGGCGACAAGCCGAGGAAGTTCTTCGACGGCATCGGTGACTTCGCGGTCGAGCAGGGCGCCAAGGGCCTGGCCTGGCTCAAGGTCGGCGAGAACGGCGAACTCACCGGTCCCATCGCCAAGTTCGTCACGCAGATCAGCGACGAGCTCCTGTCGGTCCTGGGAGCCGGGCCCGGCTACGGCCTGTTCTTCTGCGCGAGCGAGGACGAGGCGGAGATCAACCGCATCATGGCCCCGGTCCGCGTCGAGGCGGGCAGGCGCGCGGACCTCTTCGAGGAGAGGGCCTACCGCTTCTGCTGGATCGTCGACTTCCCGATGTTCGAGATCAACGAGCAGGGCGACGTCGCGTTCAGCCACAACCCCTTCTCCATGCCGCAGGGCGGTATGGAGGCCCTGAACACCCAGGACCCGCTGGACATCCTCGCGTGGCAGTACGACATCGTCTGCAACGGTGTCGAGCTCTCCTCCGGGGCGATCCGGAACCACTCGCCCGAGATCATGTACAGGGCCTTCGACATCGCCGGATACGACAAGGACGCTGTCGAGGCCGAGTTCGGCGGCATGCTCAGGGCCCTGAAGTTCGGTGCCCCGCCGCACGGCGGCATCGCGCCCGGCGTCGACCGGATCGTCATGCTCCTCGCGGACGAGCCCAACATCCGCGAGACCATCGCCTTCCCGCTGAACCAGAACGCCCAGGACCTGATGATGGGCGCGCCCTCCGCGGTCTCCGGCCAGCAGCTGCACGACGTGCACATCCGCACGGTCCTGCCCCCGGACCACCAGAAGAAGCGGTGAGGGCCGGGCCCGGCCCGAGCCCGCGGCGGTGATCACCGGGAGGGGGCGGCGGTCGCCGGGGCGGCGATGACGGCAACCGGGGGCGGCGCGCGACGTGCGTGCCGCCCCCGCCGTGTTCGCGGGCGCCGGGCGTCGCGCCGCGGGTACCGGTGCCTCAGCGCTTCATCGCTCCGCAGTGCTGGCAGCAGATGTTCTCGTCGTCGGGGTTGCTGTGATTGCAGAGTCGACAGGTCCAGTTCCAGGTGGTGCCGTGGCCGGCCAGATCCACGACGGCGGCCTCGCGTACCAGGTACATGAATGCGTCCTTGGGGCTTCGGCGAGTTTTCGAACCTGACATGTTCGGTGCCCGGATTCGCACGGCTTTGAACCTGCCGTATTCGGTCACTCAGTGATATTCGGGGATTGTCGGGAGTGATCCGAGCGCGGGAATTCTGGCCGAACTCGGCCTCGCCCGCCCGCGGCAGGCCGTCCCGGATGCGCCGGAGCGCGTCATCCCCTACGGTTGTGGGCGAATCACCCTTTCCGAACCGCGGTTCGCACGTGTCCTGGAGTGAGCACGGTGAAACGGTGGGCGCGCCCGCTTTCGCGGTCGGATCGGTGGCCGAGTGCATTCTGCGCCAATGAGTCACACGAGCGTAACGATCTGAGTCCTGAGGTCGGTCAAAGTCCCACCTCAAGCGGGGTCGCCAGCTCGCCCCTGTTCCCAGCCAACCGTGGCGCGCCGTGCCTGCCCAGGTCACACGGGTGGTGCGGGGGCCGACCGGTGGTCACGGCCGTCGGTCCCCCAGCTGAGGAGCCCGGTCCCGGACACTAGAATGAGCCGAATCGGAACGTTCCGGGGGTACCGCGTCCGGGCGCGGGTGTGACGTCCGAGACGACATGAGGATGAGTCATACGTGAACGGAAAACGCGCCTCAGGCGATGGCTCCGAGTACGCGCTCGCGGGGGCGTTCTCCCACGCCCCCGAGCCCATGGTGCTCACCCGGGGAGACGGCGCGATCCTGCACGCCAACCGGGCCTTCGTCGACCTGGTCGGGCTCGACGCCGCGGAGCTCGCCGGGCGCGCCTGGTACGACCTCCTCGACGGTGCCGACGCCACCCGGGGCGCGCGGGTCCACGCACGGGCCCTCGACGGGCACTGGGTCGAGCGGATCCACATGCGACTGGCCCACGGTTCCTCGCACTCCCACCTGGTCGAGGCCGACCTGCGTCCGGTTCCCTCCGCCAACGGTGACGAACCCGAACCCCGGATGGTCGTGCTCCTGCACGTCCTCTCCGCCAACGACGCGGACCTGCGCGTGGTCGGCGAGCTGCGCACGGACAACTCCGACTCGGTGCTCTGGAGTCTGGACCTGGGCACCGGGCGCCTGCGCGAACTGTTCGGCCCCACTCCCCTCGGCGACCTCCTCGCGGGCGGGGAGCGCCAGCTCGAACACATCCTGGAGCGCGTGCACCCCGACGACGTCGCCCGGGTGCGCGACGCCATGTCGGCGGCCTTCGGCGGACGCGACTACGAGCAAAGGTTCCGTGTCTTCGACCGCCTCGGTGACGAGCGCTCCCTCCACGTGCGGGCACGGTACGTCCCCGGCCGCCCCGACCGCCTCGTCGGCATCGTGGACGACGTCACCGAACACGTCCAGTTGGTCCGCCGCCTGGCGGACCGCCGCCGCACCGAGGCCGAGCACGGCCGCCTGGTCACCGAGCTGTCGTCCAAGCTGGTGTCGGCCACCACCGTCGACAACGTCATGGACCTGCTCAGCGAGGAGTTCCTGCCGATCTTCGGCGGGATCAACGCCGCCGCCCTCTACGTCGAGGACGGCCTGCTGCGCACCTCGCCCGGGGCCCGCACGCGCGGTGGCAACATCGAACAACTCGACGGCCGCCGGGCCGACGACACCGACTTCCCCATGGGCGCCGTGATCCAGGACCGCCAGCCGCGTTTCTTCGAGAGCCGTGCCGAGATCATCAGCCGTTTCCCGGCCGCGGTCGAACTCATGCGCAACGTCAGCGGTCAGGCCTGGGCGACCGTGCCGATCTTCGGTGACGGCAAGGTCGCCCTGGGCGTGTGGCAGATGACCTGGGACCGGCCCCACCACGCCAGCCGCGACGAGCGCGCCCTCATGCTCACCTTCGCCGGCCTGGCCGGTCAGGCGTTGCAGCGGATCAAGGCCCAGCAGGCGGAGCTCGAACTCGCCGACGCCGTCCAGCGCCGCATGCTGCCGCGCCAGGTCGCGAGCTTCCCCGACATGGCCATCGCCACCAAGTACCTGCCCTCCCGCGCGGACTGGCGCATCTGCGGAGACTTCTACGACGTCATCGAGCTTCCCGACAACCGTGTCGGACTGCTCGTCGGCGACGTGCAGGGCCACGGTGTCGAGGCGGCCGCCGCCATGGGGCAGATCCGCGTGGCCTTTCGCGCCTACGCCACCAACCAGTCCGACCCCGGCGTGGTCCTGGGCGAGACCAACCGCCTGCTCACCGAGACCGGCGAGATCGTCTTCGCCACGTGCGGCTACCTGGTCCTGGACCGGGAGACGGGGGTCATGCAGGCCGCGTGGGCGGGGCAGCCGCCCGTCATCTTGGCCTCCAAGGGCGGCTACGAGCTCTGGGAGCCCGAGACCGGGCCGCCGTTGGGCGTCCTTCCCGACACCGAGTACGCCGTCACCACGCGCGCCCTCCCGCCCGGCGGCACACTCCTGCTCTGCTCGGACGGGCTCGTGGAGAGCTCGGAACTGCCCATGAACGAGGGGCTCGCCCTGGTCGGGGAGGCCCTGGCCGAACACGGTGAGGACCCTGAGACGGCCGCGCACATCCTGGCGGAGATGGCGCCGGCCGGCCGCGGCGACGACATCGCCCTGCTCGTCACCCGTATGACCGACGGGGCGGGCACCGGGACCGACGGGTCGGAGCGACCGGTGTCCTGATCCGGGTGCCCTACCCTGGGTGGGTGTCCGAAACACTGTTCGACGACGCCGGGGCCGAGGCCGCCCGGGGACAGGAACCACTCGCCGTGCGCATGCGGCCCCGCACCCTGGACGAGGTCGTGGGCCAACGCCACCTCCTGGGTGGGGGCAGCCCGCTGCGCCGACTGGTCGAGGACGACGCGCCCATGTCCGTGTTCCTGTGGGGACCGCCCGGGACCGGCAAGACCACCCTGGCCACCGTGGTCAGCCACGTCACCAAGCGCCGCTTCGTGGAGCTGTCGGCGGTCAGCGCCGGTGTGAGGGACGTGCGCACCGTCGTCGACGAGGCCCGGCGGCGGCTGGGTATGCACGGCACCCGCACGCTCCTGTTCGTCGACGAGGTGCACCGTTTCAACAAGACCCAGCAGGACGCCCTCCTGCCGGCCGTGGAGAACCGCTGGGTGAGCTTCATCGGCGCCACCACGGAGAACCCCTTCTTCTCCGTGGTCAGCCCTCTGCTGTCCCGTTCCCTGCTGCTGTCGCTGGAGTCACTGGACGACACCGACGTGCGCGTGCTGCTCGACCGGGCGCTGGCCGAGGAACGCGGGCTGGACGGCCGCTACGCGCTGGCCGAGGACGCCGTCGAGCACCTGGTCCGTCTGGCCGGGGGCGACGGCCGCAGATCCCTCACCTACCTGGAGGCCGCGGCGCTCGTCTCCGGTCCGCCCGGGGCCGAACCCAGGACCATCACCGCCGACCACGTGGAGCGCGCCGTCGACCGGCACGCGGTCCGCTACGACCGCTCCGGCGACCAGCACTACGACGTCGTCAGCGCGTTCATCAAGAGCATGCGCGGCAGCGACCCCGACGCGGCCCTGCACTACCTGGCGCGGATGATCGAGGCGGGGGAGGACCCCCGGTTCATCGCGCGGCGCCTCGTCGTGCACGCCAGCGAGGACGTGGGTATGGCCGACCCGACCGCCCTGCAGACCGCGGTGGCCGCGGCGCAGGCGGTCGAACTGGTCGGCCTGCCCGAGGCGCGGATCAACCTCGCCCAGGCGGTCATCCACATCAGTCTGGCGCCCAAGTCCAACGCGGTGATCACCGCCATCGGGGAGGCGATCGGCGACGTACGCGCGGGCCACGCGGGACCGGTCCCCGCCCACCTGCGCGACGGTCACTACAAGGGCGCCGCCGAGCTCGGCCACGGCGAGGGCTACCGCTACGCCCACGACTACCCGGGCGGCGTCGCGCCCCAGCGGTACGCCCCGGACGGCCTGGCCGACCGGGAGTACTACCGGCCCACCGGCCACGGCGCGGAACGCCGCTTCGGCGAGGTCCTGCGGCGGATCAAGGACGTGCTCCGCGGCGTCAGTCCGTGAACAGCTCCGTGACCGCGACGACCTCCCGCGGTCCGTCGTCCCCGCCGCCCTCGGCGAAGGTGATCTCGACGATCATCACGGGCCCCCACGACAGGTAGTCGATGAAGTCGGAGCCGGTCAGCTCCCAGGTGCCCCGTCCGTCCATGTCGATGAACAGGTGGTCGGGGGCGGCGCAGAACTTCGCGCACAGCACCGCGGCGTCCTCACGGATGACCGCCTCCCGGGGGTCGCCCGCCACGTCCCACTGCCCGGCCCACTCGTCGTGGGTCGGCACGCCCTGGCCGCGCACGGGTTCGTCCTCGCGGTCGACGGGGGTGAACACCCACGGCCCCTCCACCGGGTTCTCCTGCTCGGCGGGGTCGAACCGGGCCACCAGGGTCAGGGGCTCCTCCTCCTCGCTGGGTGAGGGCGAGGGTTCCCCGGCCACCTCCGCGACCAGTGCCTCCTCGGGCTCGTCGGCGGTGAGCAGGCCGGTGAGGATCCACCCGCCGCCGCCGATCATCCCGAGGGCCAGTGCCACGGTCCCGGACAGGAACAGGGCCCGGCGCGGCCGGTGGCGGGACAGGCGGCCCTCCAGGCGCACCACCTCGGGCACGCGTGCGGGCGGTTCGAGGGCCTCCCACTCGTGTTCCAGCCGCCGCAGGAGTTCGGCGCGGTCCGGAGTGGGGCGTTCCTCCGCCTCACCGCCCTCCTCCGCGTCCTCGACCGCCTCGGCCGCCGCGAGTTCGGCCGCCCACACGGCCAG
The DNA here is from genome assembly GCF_055632325.1 of Nocardiopsis sp. KDC1DS13DA1. Taxonomy (NCBI): domain Bacteria; kingdom Bacillati; phylum Actinomycetota; class Actinomycetes; order Streptosporangiales; family Nocardiopsidaceae; genus Nocardiopsis; species Nocardiopsis sp. KDC1DS13DA1. Next base: position 42,771 of record NZ_JBVMUY010000032.1, on the reverse strand, counting down.
GACCGCGTCGACCGCCTCCGCCACGGTGGGACGGCGGTCCGGATCCGGGGCCAGGGCCCGGGACACGATCGGCCGCAGGCCCGCGTGCAGGTCACCGAGGTCGAAACCCCCGGCCGCGGCGCGTTCGACGATCTCCTCCGGCTCGCGGGAGCCGAAGGGGAGCCGCCCGGTTCCCGCGAAGGCCACGAGGGCGCCCCAGGAGAACACGTCCGCGGCGGGGGTGGCGGGGCCGCCCCGGGCCCGCTCCGGGCTCGTCCAACTGGCCGCGGTGCCGCGCAGGCGCTCCGGCGAGGCCGTCACGGCGCACTCCATCACACGCGGTCCCTCCGGCCCCACCACGATGTCGCTGGGGCGCAGTGAACCGTGGGAGACACCGCGCGCGTGCAGCGCGGACAGGGCCTCGGCCAGACCGGTGGCCAGGGCGATCAGCTTGCCGCTGCCGAGTCCGCCGCGCCTGGTGACGTAGTGCGACAGGCGCTGTCCGCCGACGTAGGGCATGGCCAGCCACGGGGGGTTGGCGTCGGAGTCGAAGGCCAGGGGAGCGACCACGCGCGTCGGGTCGGCGCCCGAGAGCGCGCGCAGGCGCCGGTCGAGGGCGGGGTAGACCTCGGGCTCGTCCAGTTCGGGGCAGACCAGGGTCTTCACGGCGACCAGGCGGTCACCGGGGGACGGCGAGGTCGTGTCGACGGCGGCGTAGACGGTGCCGGTGGCTCCCTGGCCGAGTCGGCCCAGGACCAGATAGGGGCCGATCCGCTCGGGGTCGGCGGGGTACAGGGGGGACAGGTCCGCGGGTACCAGTACGGAGATCTCTCGGGGAGGACGAGCGCTCATGGTGGTCCTGTCGGTGCTTCCAACGCGAAGAAGGTGGAGTGTCCGGACTTCATGGGGAAGATCCCACTCCGTAGTCATTCTCCCGGACAAGCGGGCGACCGTCGATCCCTCCCGGCGCCCACCAGCGGATTGGTGATGCACCCGTGACCGTTTCGTCCCGGAGCTCGCCGCTGCGCCCTCCAGCGGACGGAGGCCGGACGCGATAGGGTCAGCCGAAACCGGCGAGCCCCCACCCACCGGGGGCCGCCCGGCCACGGTTCCGGCGGCCCGACCCGGCGCAGTCGACGCCCGCATCCGGGAGCCAACCCCGACGCCCCCGCGCGAGGGGCCGTTCACACCCTCGAAGTCATCCTCTATCTGCTCACGGAGCCCGCATGCTTACCGGAGGAGAGGTCGCCGCGCTCGTCGCCGCGGTGGTCTGGGCGGTGCTGGCCACGTTCATGTGCGTGGCGCTCGTCAAACTCATCAAGCTCATCAACGCGGCCACGGCGGTCGTCTCGGACCTGGGGGACCGGACCCCGCCCCTGCTGGAGGACGTCGCCTCCACGGTGGAGCGGACCAACACCTCGCTCGAACGCGTCGAGGAGATCACCGCCAACGTCCAGGCCACCTCCGAGGACGTGTCCACGATGACGGCGCTGACCCGCTCGGTGGTCACCGGGCCGCTGGTGCGCGTCGCGTCGTTCACCTACGCGGTGCGCAGGGTCATGGGCCAGCGCCGCGCCCTGGCCGTCGTGCGCTCCCGCAGGCGGAAGGAGAACCGGTGATCGGCAGGCTGTTCTACCTCGCGGCCGGGGCCGCCCTGGGCGGGTACGTCGTGCACCGGGTGAACCGCGCGCGTCGCGCGCTCAGCCCCGGTGGCCTCGTCGACCGGGTCGAGGGCCAGGTCACCGAGTACAAGGGGGCCCTGCGGGAACTCAACGAGGACCTGGCGGAGGAGGTCCGGGAACGGGAGGCCGAACTCCTGGAGCGCTACGCGCCCAGGAGGGGGCGTGCGGCGCTGCCCGCCCCGGAGGGCGCACCGGAGAGCCTGACCGGCCGGTGACGGGGTCGCGCGCGGTGTGCGCCGCGCGCGACCAGGACGTGTCGTGCTCCGGGGGGACCCTCTGTACGGTTTGCGCGGCACAAGCAGACGGACACCGCAGAGAGGACCTCCGTGCACCCCTCCCAGCAGCCCCCCGTCGGCTACGGTCAGCCCGCGCGGTTCCCCGCCCCCCGCCCCTCCTCCGGCCCCGACGCACCGGGACCCCGACGCGCTGCCCGGGGCGGGTGTCACCGTCCGCGTCCCCATGTTCATCGGCGGTGTGCCCGGCATCCTGATCGCCCTCCTGGTGGGGGTCGTCATGGGCGAATACCTGTCGGCCGTCCCCCTGGCCTTCGCCGGACTCATGATCGGACTGATGTTCACCCCCAGAGTGCGCGCGTTCTACCGGCTCTGACCCGACGGCCGGTGGACCCCGCCGGGGACCCGCGCGGTGGCCAGCAACGATAGCCTTGGAGCAACACCCGAAGCCTTGGAACAACGAGGCTGCCGCCGTTGTCGTCATCAGCACGGGCCCCGGCGGCCACCGAAAAGCACGCGCGGGTGCGGTGCGGTCCCCTCTACGATGGGCCGGTCACCGGATCACGCGTCACGACGGTCCCCAGGGACCCCCACGTCGCCACGGGCGGCGCAGGCGAGCACAGGAGGGCATCAATGGAGACGGCAGAGATCGCGCGCCGCTTCCTCAGTTTCTTCGAGAAGAACGGACACACCGTCGTGCCCTCGGCAAGCCTGATCGCCGAGGACCCGACCCTGCTGCTGGTGCCCGCAGGCATGGTCCCGTTCAAGCCCTACTTCCTGGGCCAGCGCACGCCCCGGTACTCCACCGCCACCAGCGTCCAGAAGTGCATCCGGACCAAGGACATCGAGGAGGTCGGCAAGACCTCCCGGCACGCGACCTTCTTCCAGATGCTCGGCAACTTCTCCTTCGGCGACTACTTCAAGGAGAGGGCCATCCCGCTCGCCTGGGAGCTGGTCACCACGCCCGTCGAGGACGGCGGCTTCGGGATCGACCCGGAGAAGCTGTGGGTGACCGTCTACCTGGACGACGACGAGGCCGCCGAGATCTGGCGGGACAAGGTCGGCGTCCGCCCCGAGCGCATCCAGCGCATGGGCATGGAGGAGAACTACTGGTCCATGGGTGTCCCCGGACCCTGCGGCCCCTGCTCGGAGATCTTCTACGACCGCGGCCCCGAGTACGGCGCCGAGGGCGGGCCCGCGGCGGACGAGAACCGCTACATCGAGATCTGGAACCTCGTCTTCATGCAGTACGAGCGGGGTGAGGGCGGTGACAAGACCGGCTTCCCGATCCTCGGCGAACTGCCCAAGAAGAACATCGACACCGGTCTGGGTCTCGAACGGCTCGCGGCGGTCCTCCAGGGCGTCGACAACATCTACGAGACCGACATCATCGGCCGCGTCCTGCACCGCGCCGCGGAGCTCACCGGTACCCGCTACGGCGCGGACCACGACAGCGACGTCATGCTCCGCGTGGTCGCCGACCACGTGCGCAGCGCCGTCATGCTCGTCGGCGACGGCGTCAAGCCCGGCAACGAGAAGGCCGGTTACGTCCTGCGCCGCATCCTGCGCCGCTCCATCCGCAACCTGCGCCTGCTCTCCGGCGAGAGCGACACCCTCTTCCTGCACGAGCTGACCGACGTCAGCATCGACGCGATGAAGGACATCTACCCCGACCTGCTGGACAAGGCGGAGGTCATCCACGGCGTCATCGACACCGAGGAGCGCAACTTCGCCGACACCCTGCGCGCGGGCACCGCCCTGTTCGGCCGGGCGGCCGAGCGCACCCGCGCGGCGGGTGGGACCGTCTTCTCCGGCTCCGACGCCTTCCAGCTGCACGACACCTACGGCTTCCCCATCGACCTCACCCTGGAGATGGCGGCCGAGCAGGGGCTGAGCGTCGACGAGGGCCAGTTCCGCGAGCTCATGCAGCGCCAGCGCGACACGGCCAAGGCCGACGCGCGCGCCAAGAAGCTCGGCAACGCCGACATCTCCCTCTACGCGCAGCTGCACGAGAACGCCGGTGACACCGACTTCCTCGGCTACACCGACGCCGAGAGCGAGTCACTGGTGCGCGGCATCGTGGTCGACGGCGAGGGCGTGCCCGTGGCGCGCGCCGGACAGAAGGTCGAGATCGTCCTCGACCGCACGCCGTTCTACGCCGAGAGCGGCGGTCAGCTCGCCGACACCGGCACGCTCACCGTCGACGGCCGCGGCGTGGTGGACGTCGAGGACGTCCAGAAGCCCCTGCCGGGCCTGTTCGTCCACCGCGGCACCGTGCGCTCGGGCGAGGTCGTTCTGGACGACTCCGTGCACGCGGCCATCGACACCGGCCGCCGCCACGCGATCGAGCGCTCCCACTCGGCGACCCACCTCATCCACTCCGCCCTGCGCAACGCCCTCGGCCCCTCGGCGGGCCAGGCCGGTTCGGAGAACCGCCCGGGTCACCTGCGCTTCGACTTCACCGCCGACAATCCGCTCGGCGGCGAGCGCCTGGCGAGCGTCGAGGAGGAGGTCAACCACGTCCTCTCCGGCGACATCGACGTCCAGACCCAGGAGAGGAGCCTGGACGAGGCGCTGAAGATGGGCGCCCTGGCCATGTTCGGCGAGAAGTACGGCGACCGCGTCCGCGTGGTCGAGATGAGCGACTACTCCGTCGAGCTGTGCGGCGGCACCCACGTGGGCTCCACCGGCAAGCTGGGCATCGTCAAGCTGCTCGGAGAGTCCTCCGTGGGCTCGGGCGTGCGCCGTGTCGAAGCCGCGGTCGGCGTCGACGCCTTCCGCCGCCTGACGAAGGAGTCGGCCCTGGTCGGCCAGCTCTCCGAGCAGCTCAAGACACCGCGCGAGGAGCTGCCCGAGCGGATCGAGGCCATGGTCTCCCGTCTGCGCGCTGCGGAGAAGGAGATCGAGCGGCTCCGCGCCTCCCAGGTGCTCCAGGCGGCGGGCTCCATCGCCGACGGCGCGCGCCGCCACGGTTCCGCGCTGGTGGTCGCCACCCCGGCGCCCGACGGTGCGAGCGCCGACGACCTGCGCAAGCTCGTCCTGGACGTGCGCGGCCGGCTCGGTGAGGACGAACCCGTCGTCGTCGCCATGACGTCGGTTCCCAAGGACCGCCCGGTCGTGGTGATCGCGGCGAACAAGGCGGCGCAGAAGGCCGGTATCAAGGCGGGCGAGCTGGTCGGCGTCGCGGCGCGTGCGCTCGGCGGCGGCGGTGGCGGCAAGCCGGACATCGCCCAGGGCGGCGGCAGCGACCCGGGCAGGGTCGACGAGGCGCTGCGTGCGGTCGAGGCGCGTGTGGCCGCCTCCTGAGGGCTGAGCCCCAGGCAGCCCCAGGGGGTTTCCGTTCGGGCGCCGGCAGGGTTGCGCACGACGAGGCGAGCCGCCTAGCGAGGAACGAGCGACAGGCGCCGCCGAGGAGGAAGAATCCCTGCCTTGTGGGCGCCTGAACACGGGCCAAAGCGAAGCGGAGGCCCAAAGAACACACGACACGCCAGGTGGGTGCGGAGCAGGTTCCGTGCCCACCTTCGCTTTCCCGCCCCACCAGGGCGTGTCGGAGCACCACGGTACGTAGCGTTACACCTCCGCAGAAAGCGCCCTGCCCGGACATCCCACGTGGGTGGCTTACACTCGGACGGGACGCGCGAGCCCCCGATCCGCCGCCCGCGTGGGCGGGACCGTGCTCCTCGATCCACGGGGAGCTGTCGATCAGTCACCACCTGCGAGGCTGCGCACTGTCACCGAATCGGGCATACTGTGGCGCGTCACAGCCGATCACGCGGCTGTCCACGCGGCGATTCCCGCGATCCAGCTGACGAACAGGACCACCGTGTTGAGGATTCCCCAGCCGCGGTGCCGCGCCGTCCACGGCACGGCCCGCCCGTACGCTGTCCCCGGTCCGGGGGAGACACGTCCTTGAGACACGGTGTACGCCTGGCGATCGACCCCGGTAACGCCCGTATCGGGGTCGCGGCGAGCGATCCGAGCGGCGTACTCGCCAGCCCGGTGGAGACCGTCCGACGCGGTAGGGGCGACATCCACCGCATCGTCCAGCTGGTCGTGGAGCGCGAGGCACGCGAGGTCGTCGTGGGCTATCCCGCGTCACTGTCCGGCGAGGAGGGGCCCGCGGCCCGGTCCGCGCGCGAGTTCGCGACCGCCCTCGCCCGGACGCTCCACCCCGTTCCCGTACGTCTGGTCGACGAGCGCCTCACCACGGTGACGGCCCAGGCGCAGCTGCTCTCGGGAGCCACCTTCGCCAAGAAGGGCGCCAAGGGTGGCAGGGCACGTCGGTCGGTGATCGACCAGGCGGCCGCCACCGTGCTCCTCCAGAGCACTTTGGACCAGGAACGGTCAACAGGCCACCCCCCGGGCGAGATCGTCCGCTCCAGCCAGGGAGAATCATGAACGACAGGGATGCCCACCCCGACGATCCCTCTCGTGGACGCGTCGACCGCGGTTACGACTACGATCCGCTGACCGACCCCATCCCCAGCCAGCCGAGGCCGCGCGGACGTCGCGCCCGCCCCGAACCGGACCCCCGGAGCGAGCAGTTCGACGCCGACGGCCGCCCGCAGCCGCGCCGCGCCGCGGGAGACCCCCGAACGCAGGGTGACCGCCGCGTTCCCGGAGATCCCCGTACGCCCGAGGACCCCCTGGGCCCCGGCGCCCCGCCCCCCGGCCGCCGCCGCAGGCCGGGTCCCCCCGCCGAACCGCCGCGCCGCGGCGGGGCCGCCGACGCCCTGCGCGGCGGACGTGCCGCGCGCTCCGCCACCGGTCGCCCCCAGGGGCCGGACGCGGGCCGTGCCCAGCCTCCCGCCGATCCCCATCCCCAGCAGCCCGGTGCCGCCGCGCCCCGTCGGGGAGCCGCCGACCCCACCCAGGACGCCCTCGCGGCCCTCGCCGACCTCGGTGGTCAGACCGCCCCGGCGACCCCCTCCTCCCCGGCCGAGGAGCCGCCCCGGCGCGGACGCCGCCGAGCGGCCGAGCCCCCCCAGGACGAGCCCGAGGCCCCGTCGCCGCTGTGGGGCGAGGACGACGGCCCCATGCCCTCCTTCCTCGCGGACGAGCCCGAGGAGGAGCGCCGCCCCCGGCGCGGCCGCCGCAAACGTGAGGCACCCGCCCAACCCCCGGCCGCGCGGCGCGGACGCCGCCGAGCGGCCGAGCCCCCCCAGGAGGAGCCCGAGGCCCCCGCCGAGTCCTTCGACGCGCCCGCCACGGGTCCCACTCCGGTGGTCGACGAACCCCGGGGCGGCCGTCGCAGGCGTGCCCGCCAGGAGGAACCGGACACGCCCCCGACGGCCGAGGAGCCCTCCGGCCGACGCCGCCGACGCCGTGCCTCCCGCGGCGCGGCCCCCGACCCCGCGGTCGAGGAGACCGGCTTCCTCGCCGACGTCCCGGCCGACACCGCGGCCCTGGCCGCGCTCGGCTCCCGGCCCGAGGCCCCGTCCGACCCCGGCCACGGGTACGACGAGGACCGCGCGGGGGGGTTCGCCGACGACTCCGCGCCCTACGAGGACTACGACGGGTACGACGACACCGTCGAGGCCGGGGAGGAACCGCCCGCCGACGAGGAGCCCGCGGGCCGGCGGGGGCGCCGCCGCCGCGGCCGTGGTGACGAGGAGCCCGCGGGCCGCCGGCGCCGCCGCGGCGGCAGGCGTGCCGCCGCGGCCGCCGATCCCGTCGAGGACCAGTTCGACGAACCGGTGGACGCGGGCGAGGACGACGGGTACGACGGGTACGAGGAACCCAACCTCAACGACATCGCCGAGGCCTACGGCGGCAGCCGACGCAAGCGCAAGCAGCTCAAGCAGGCGCAGAAGAACAAACGCGCGGGCGGCGCCAAGGCCCGCAAACGCCGGGGCAGGAGGATGACGGCCGCGGCCGCCGTCGTGCTCGTCATCGTCGTCGGCGCGGGGGGCTACGGTGCGTTCCGCTACCTCATGCCCGCCGACTACAGCGGTGAGGGTACGGGCGAGGTCGTTTTCGTCATCGAGAACGGCCAGTCCGGCGCCGCGGTCGGCGAGGCCCTGGTCGATGCCGGTGTGGTCGCCAGTGTCCGCGCCTTCACCGCCGCCCTCAGCGACGCCGAGGACGAGGGCGGGCTGGAGCCCGGAACCTACTCCCTGGCCGAGAACATGAGCGGCGAGAGCGCGGTGGCCGCTCTGCTCGACGACGCCAACCGCCTCGGCGGACGGGTGACCGTTCCGGAGGGGCTGCGGGCGCGGGCGGTCGAGGACGGTGACGGCGTCCTCCAGACCCTCTCGGAGCAGCTGGCCATCCCGGTGGCCGACCTTGAGGAGGCCTACGGCAACGCCGACCTGGGGCTCCCCGAGTACGCGACCCAGGGCCCCGAGGGGTACCTGTTCCCCGAGACCTACCGGTTCGACCCCGGCGCCGACCCGGGCGGGGTACTGCGCACCATGGTCACGGAGTTCCGTCGGGTCGCCCAGGAGATCGACCTGGAGCAGCGCGCCGAGGACCTGGGGTACGACGCCAACGAGGTCATGGCGATCGCCTCCATCGTCCAGGCGGAGAGCGGCCGTGAGGAGGACATGGCCAACATCTCGGCGGTCGTGCACAACCGCCTGAACCAGGGCATGCCGCTGCAGATGGACAGCACCTGCTTCTACGCGCTCGGCACGCACGGCCTCGCGCTCACCGAGGAGGAGCAGATCGCCTGCGAGAACGACCCCGGGGAATACGGCACCTACGGCAGGGCCGGTCTGCCCGCCGGCCCGTTCGTGGCTCCCGGGCAGTCCGCGATCGAGGCCGCGTTGGAACCGGCCGACGTGGACTACCTCTACTTCGCGCTCATCAACCCCGAGACCGGTGAGACCGGCTTCTCCCGGACCCTGGACGAGCACAACCAGATGGTGGCCGAGTACAGCGACAGCTGGTAGGGAAGGGAGGCGCCCGTGCGTGCCGCGGTCCTGGGCTCGCCGGTGGCCCACTCGCTCTCACCGGTCCTGCACACCGCCGCCTACGCGGCGATGGGCCTGGACGACTGGTCCTACGGCCTGTACGAGTGCGACGAGGAGGGGCTGGCGCCCTTCCTCAAGGAGCTCGACCGGACGTGGGCCGGTCTGTCGCTGACGATGCCGCTCAAACGCCGCGCCCTGGAGTTGGCCGACAGCGTCAGCGACCTGGCCCTCCGGGTGGGCGGGGCCAACACCCTCGTCCGGGGGGAGGGCGGGTGGCGGGCCGACAACACCGACGTCGAGGGCGTCTCCGCGGCCCTCACCGAGGCCGGGATCGAGGCGCCGCGCACGGCGGTCGTCCTCGGTGCGGGAGCCACGGCGGCCTCAGCGCTCGCCGCGCTGCGCGGACTGGGCCTCACCTCGGCCGTCACGGTCCTGGCCCGCGACACGTCCCGTACGGGCGAGGTCACCGCCGCGGCGGAGCGGCTCGGGCACCCCGTGCGGATCGCGCCGCTCTCCGAGATCGACGCCCACCTGGACGTGGACCTGGTCGTGTCGTCCCTGCCCTCGGGGGCCGCGGACCGCCACGCCGACCTCCTGGCCGCCTCGCGCGCCGACCTGTTCGACGTCGTCTACGCGCCGTGGCCCACCGCGGCCGGGCGCGCGGTGTCCGAGCGCGGCGGTCGCGTGGTCGGCGGGTTCCCGATGCTCCTGCACCAGGCGGTCGCCCAGGTCCGGTTGATGACCGGGGCCGCCGACGTGCCCGTCGCGGCCATGCGCGCCGCGGGGGAGGCGGAACTGGCCCGCCGCGCGGACGCCGACGCCACGTGACCGAGCACCCCGGGGCGGTGCTAGAGTGGTTCGGTATCGACTTGGTCCGGTGTGCACGCACACCGGAACCGCAAGCGGAGAGTGATCCTCCCACCTACCGGGCCCCGCCCGTGTGGGTTCCGGTTCGATGAACGGTCATCCGTGCCGTGCTCGCCAGGGACTCCTGATCCCTTGGCGCACGCGCGTGCCCGTCGTCGGGAACATCGGTCGGATCGCCCCGCTTGCACACGCTGGCGGGGTTTTCGCTTTTGGAGGACCCCGACGCGGCCGGGAGGCCCGACCGGTTCGGGTGCCTCGGTCGAACAGGCCGTCCTCCGCCTGGCGGACGGCCGGTCCCAGGTAATCCGAGAAAGCTAGGGAGGGGTCTCATCAGCGCCGAGCCCCGCATCAATGACCGCATCCGGGTGCCCGAGGTCCGTCTTGTCGGACCCAACGGTGAGCAGGTCGGTATCGTCTCCGTGCAGGACGCGCTGCGTCTGGCCCAGGAGTCCGACCTCGACCTCGTCGAGGTCGCACCGACCGCCCGCCCGCCGGTCGCCAAGCTGATGGACTACGGCAAGTTCAAGTACGAGTCCGCGGTGAAGGCGCGCGAGTCGCGCAAGAACCAGTCGAACACGATCATCAAGGAGATCAAGCTCCGCCCGAAGATCGATCCGCACGACTACGAGACCAAGAAGGGTCACGTCGTCCGGTTCCTCAAGAGCGGGGACAAGGTCAAGGTGACGATCATGTTCCGCGGGCGCGAGCAGTCCCGGCCCGAACTCGGCCGCCGGCTGCTGGCGCGGCTGGCCGAGGACGTCCAGGATCTTGGCACGGTCGAGTCCCAGCCCAAGCAGGACGGCCGCAACATGGTCATGGTGATCGGTCCGCACAAGCGGCGGTCCGAGCACAAGGCCGAGGCCCGTGCAGCGGCGGGGGACAGGACCCGCCGCCAGCAGCGCGAACAGGCGTAGCGGCGTCAGGGGAAGTCCCCCACCGCCCGGTCGCCGTGCGAACGGAAGCCGGGTGGTGGGGCGGGCTGTGCGCGAACGGCCCGGACGTGTCGGTCGAACGGCGCGCCGGGGGCCCGCCATAGCAGCGGAAGAACCGCGTCACCAGCCCACCGCTGGTGGTGCGCCGACGGAGTAGGAGACGACGGCGACATGCCGAAGAACAAGTCCCACAGCGGAGCCAAGGACCGTTTCAAGGTCACCGGTTCCGGCAAGATCATGCGCCGCCGTGCCAACAAGAACCACATCCTTGAGCACAAGACCTCCAAGCGCAAGCGCAAGCTGGGCAACGAGGCGGTGCTTGCTCCCGCCGACACCAAGAGCATCAAGAAGCTCCTCGGTAAGTAGGCCGGACCCTTCTCCTCCCGTTCGGGAGTGCCCACGCGCCCGGCGCGGTGACGGCACCCGGAGGAGAACAACCTGAAGCGATCACGGCCGCCGGGCTCGCCTGAGCCGGGCCGCCTCCGTGCGCCGTGCGCGCCGGAAGAGACAACGAGGGAGTCACAGTGGCACGCGTGAAGCGGGCTCTCAACGCCAAGAAGAAGCGCAAGGTCGTCCTCGACCGCGCCAGTGGTTACCGCGGTCAGCGCTCGCGCCTGTACCGCAAGGCCAAGGAGCAGATGCTCCACTCGATGACCTACTCCTACCGGGACCGCAAGGACCGCAAGGGGCAGTTCCGTCGTCTGTGGATCCAGCGCATCAACGCCGCCTCCCGCGCCAACGGCCTCACCTACAACCGCCTCATGCAGGGCCTGAAGCTGGCCGGCGTCGAGGTCGACCGCCGCATGCTGGCCGAGCTGGCCGTCAACGACGAGGCCGCGTTCGCCGCCCTGGTGGAGAAGGCCAAGCAGGCCCTTCCCGCCTCCGCCGCGGCCTGACGCCCTCGGGAGACGACGCGATGGCGAGCCACGAGTTCACGAGTATCCGTTCACCCAGGATCAAGGGGGTTCGGCGGCTCGCCAAGCGCACCTTCCGCCAGCGTGAGCGTCGCTTCCTGGCGGAGGGGCCGCAGGCGGTACGGGAGGCCCTGGCCGCCGCGGCCGACGGCGGTCGGTCCCCACAGGGGGCCGGCGCCGGGGTGGTCGAGGTCTTCGCCACGGCGGAGGCCATGCAACGCCACCTCACCCTGGTGGACGCCGCCCGAGCGGCGGGCGTCCCCACCCACCAGGTCAGTCTCGACGTGATGTCGGAGCTGGCCCAGACCGTGACCCCCCAGGGGATCATCGCGGTCTGCGAGTTCGTCGACGTGCCCCTCGACCGGGTCGGCGACGTCCGCCTGGCGGTCGTGCTCTCCCACGTGCGCGACCCCGGCAACGCGGGCACCGTCCTGCGGACCGCCGACGCGGCGGGGGCCGACGTCGTGATCTTCACCGACGCCTCCGTCGACCCCTACAACGGCAAGTGCGTACGCGCCTCCGCCGGGAGCCTGTTCCACCTGCCGGTGGTCGTCGGCGTCCCGGTCGCCCGGGCCGTGGAGTACCTGCGCGAACGCGGCGCCGCGGTGTGGGCCGCCGACGGCGGCGGCCCCCGGGACCTGCACGAGGTCGCCGACGGCGGCGACCTCGACGGCCGCGTCGGCTGGGTCTTCGGCAACGAGGCCTGGGGGTTGCCGGAGGAGACGGTGCGCCTCACCGACGGAGCCGTCAGCGTTCCGATCTACGGCGGGGCCGAAAGCCTGAATCTGGCCACAGCCGCCGCGGTGTGCCTCTACACCACCGCCCGCCAGCAGCGGCGCTCCCCTGACGGGCGCGCCTGACCCGGACCCGTCCCACCGGGCCGGAGGCGGTCTCACGCTCCGTGGCCCCGGCGCCGGGCCGGACGCCGGTCACCCTCCGTCGGCCGTGTGTTCCGCCCGAAACGCACATCCTCGGGCGGCTGGTACCGATAGGGTCGTCCTCGGGTCACGGAGGCGCATGCGGATTCCGCGTAGGCGGCCGCGTGCCCACCCGCGTCACGGGTGGGCGGTGGGATGGACCGTCGTCGCCGGGCAGGCTTGACGACACCGTGTGAGCACGCGTCGCGCCGTCCGGACGGAGGATCCCCCGTCCGGAGGGGAGGGGCGCTCGGGGAGTGCTTGTACGCTCGTCTACCGCCGGACGTCCCGATCCCGGTCCACAAGGCGTACCAGGTCGGAGTGCAGGGTAGACAACCTGCGGTGGTGCCCGTGGACGTGGGGCGGACGCCACCGGTCAGCGGTCCTCGGCCCGGCGCACGTACGGTCGTGGATCTTCAAGGGGAGCGGGGAGAGGCGTGGGCAGCGGCCGGCAGGCGGATCAACCGGCGGAGGACTCAGGCGGTGGGACCGGGCACGCCACGGAGGGCCCCGGCCGGGCAGTCGAACCAGCTACCGACATTCCCCATGAATCGGAGAATACGCGCGATTCGGACGTTCGTTTCGTGCGCGCCCCGGGTGCTGACGAGACCGCCCTCTGGGACGTCGACGGGGCCTTCGGCGGACCCGGTGGTGCCCCCCTGCACGCCGACGACCTCCCCGACGGAGTGGTGCTCGCCGACGCGCGCGGCCGCATCGTCCTGTTCAACGCCCAGGCGTCCCACCTGACCGGTATACCGGCCCGCGCCGCCCTCGGCCGCGACTTCCGCGAGGCCCTCGCACTCGTCGGTCCCGACGGACACGACTGGTGGGAGGCCAGCGACCCCTACGGCGGTGACCGCGAGCGTGTCCGGCAGGCCGAGCGCGCCCTCTACCTGCCCGACGACCGTGAGATCCTCGTCGCCGCCCGCTACGTGCGGGCCCGTCCCGGCGGCGACCTCGTCCGCCTGGTCGTCACCCTCAGGGACGCCGCCACCAGCGCCGACCGCAGCCGCGCCGACCTCGTCTCGGAGGTCGCCCACGAACTCCGGTCCCCCCTGACCAGCGTCAAGGGGTTCACCTCCACCCTGCTGACCAAGTGGGAACGGCTCACCGACAAGCAGAAGCTGTTCATGCTGGAGACGGTCAACGCCGACGCCGACCGCGTCACACGCCTCATCCACGACCTCCTCGACGTCTCCCGGATCGAGTCCGGACGCCTGGAGGTACGCCGCCAGGTCGTCGATCTCCCCGAGGCCGTGCGCCGCGTCGTCGCCGGGCGTGTGGCCGCGGGGGAGGCGGAGGACCGCTTCCGTGTCGAGACCCGCGGCGAACTCCCGCAGATGTGGCTCGACTCCGACAAGATCGGCCAGATCCTGTCGAACCTGGTGGAAAACGGGGTGCGGCACGGCGCTGGTACTGTCAGTATCGTGATCGAGCCGTGTGAGGGAGGAACAGCGGTGTCGGTGCGCGACGAGGGCCAGGGCATTGCGCCCGAGACCATTCCGCGCGTCTTCCGCCAGTTCTGGCGCAGCAAGCACCGGAGCGGGACCGGCCTCGGGCTGTTCATCGTCAAGGGCCTCGTCGAGGCCCACGGCGGCACGATCACCGTCGGGCGCGCCCCCAGCGGCGGCGCCGAGTTCCGATTTACCATGCCCGCCGGGACCCCCGAGTTCGTCTGAGTCCTCAGACCTTCGGCCCCGGTGGGCGTTCCAGCGTGCCCGGGCCGCGGCGGTGGACCCGTCACCCGGGCCGCCCGCAACCCGCCTGTGCTCGTCCTGTCGGCTTCGTCCGCCCCTGAGGGCGGACCGTGACTGCCGCCCGCCCCCGTCGCGGGGTCCGGCGGCGAGGCAACCAACCATGTCTGCACCGAACAATTCCTTCGACCCCGTCGAGGTGACCCCGCTGCACCCCGACGAGGTCGCCCGCATGCGTGAGGAGGCTCTGGCCGCCATCGAGGCCGCCGGAGACCTCGCCGAACTCAAGGAGGTCCGTCTCGCGCACGCCTCCGACCGTTCCCCGCTGGCACTGGCCAACCGGGAGATCGGCGCGCTGCCCCCGGCCGCCAAGGCCGACGCGGGCAAGCGCGTCGGCGGCGCCCGCCGCGACGTCGGCCAGGCGCTCAAGGCCCGCCAGACGGTCCTGGAGGCCGAGCGCGACGAGCGCGTCCTGGTCGAGGAGCGGGTCGACGTCACCCTGCCCTGGGACCGCGCGCCGCGCGGGGCCCGGCACCCGCTGACCACCGTCGCCGAGCGGATGGCCGACATCTTCGTCGGCATGGGCTTCGAGGTCGCCGAGGGGCCGGAGATCGAGGCGGAGTGGTTCAACTTCGACGCCCTCAACTTCCTGCCCGACCACCCGGCCCGCACCATGCAGGACACGTTCTTCGTCGAGAGCCCCGACGGAGGCGAGACCGGCCTGGTCATGCGCACCCACACCTCCCCGGTCCAGGTGCGCGCCCTGCTCTCGCGCGAGCTGCCGGTCTACGTGGTGGCGCCCGGCAAGACCTTCCGCACCGACGAGCTCGACGCCACGCACAGCCCGGTCTTCCACCAGCTGGAGGGCCTGGTCGTGGACAGGGGCATCACCCTGGCCCACCTGCGCGGTGCCATCGACGCCTTCGTGCACGGCATGTTCGGCGAGGGACTGCGGACCCGGTTCCGCGCCTCCTACTTCCCCTTCACCGAGCCGTCCGCCGAGGTGGACATGGAGTGCTTCGCGTGCCGCGGCGCGTCCGTGGGAGACCCCGAGGCCCCGTGCCGCACCTGCTCCAGCGAGGGCTGGATCGAGATCGGCGGCTGCGGTGTGGTCAACCCGCGCGTGCTCACCGCCGCCGGGGTGGACCCCGAGGTCTACAGCGGGTGGGCCTTCGGCCTGGGAATCGAACGGACACTGATGTTCGCGCACGGGGTGCGCGACATGCACGACATGGTCGAGGGCGACGTTCGCTTCACCTCGGCGTTCGGGAGTGAGAACTGATGCGCGTCCCCATGACCTGGCTGCGGGAGTACGTCGACCTGCCGTCCGACGTCACCGCCCGCGACCTCGCCGCCAAGCTGACCCTGGCCGGACTGGAGGTCGAGACCGTCGACGAACTCGGCTCCGACCTCAGCGGCCCGATCGTCTTCGGCCGCGTGCTGGAGATCGAGGAGCTCACCGGCTTCAAGAAGCCCATCCGCTTCTGCCGGGTGGACGTCGGACAGGCCAACGGCACCGGTGAACCGCAGGAGATCGTCTGCGGCGCCCGCAACTTCGTCCAGGGCGACCTCGTCGTGGTGTCCCTGCCCGGGGCGGAGCTGCCCGGCGGCTTCCGCATCGGCGCCCGCAAGACCTACGGCCGCATGTCGGCGGGCATGATCTGCTCCACCCCCGAACTCGGGCTGTGGGAGGACCCCGACGGCATCATCGTCCTGCCCGAGGGCTTCGGGGAGGTCGGCACGGACGCCATCGGTCCGCTCGGCCTGCGCGAGGACGTCCTCGACATCGCCGTCACCCCGGACCGCGGCTACGCCCTGTCCATGCGCGGTGTGGCCCGCGACGCCGCCGCCCTGTACGGGGTGGACTTTCGCGACCCCGCCGCCGTCGAGGTCACCGCTCCCACCGGGGAGGGCCACCCGGCCGAGGTCGACCCGAAGGTGTGCGACCGCTACGTCCTGCGCGGCGCCACCGGTTTCGACCCGCAGGCGCCCACCCCCGTGTGGATGCGCCGACGGCTGCACCAGAGCGGTGTGCGTCCGATCTCCCTCGCGGTCGACGTCACCAACTACGTGATGCTCGAACTCGGCCAGCCGCTGCACGCCTGGGACCGAGGCCGGATCAGGGGCGCGCTGGCCGTGCGCCCCGCGGCGCAGGGGGAGAAGCTGGAGACCCTGGACCACGTCCAGCGCGCCCTGGACCCCGACGACATCGTCATCGCCGACCCGACCGGGCCGGTCAACATCGCGGGCGTCATGGGCGGGCTGTCCACGGAGATCTCCCTGACCACCACCGAGGTCCTGGTGGAGGCCGCGCACTTCGAGGCGATGCACATCGCCCGTACCTCGCGCCGCCACCAGCTGTCCTCGGAGTCCTCGCGGCGCTTCGAGCGCGGCATCGACTCCGCCGTGCAGCCGGTCGCCGCCACCCGCGCGGTCGAACTCCTCGCCGAGCTGGGCGGCGCCACCGTCGAGGGCGCCTACACCCACGTCGACCAGGCCGCGCCCCGCGAGCCGATCCGGATCAGCGCCGCCCACGCGGGGGCCGTCGCCGGAGTCGACTACGCCGCGCACGCCACGGAGCGGTGGCTGAGCCTCGTGGGCTGCGCGGTCGAGGCCGACGGCGACACCCTGGCGGTCACCCCGCCCACCTGGCGGCCCGACCTGACCGACCCCAACGACCTGGCCGAGGAGGTCATCCGGTTCGAGGGC
This sequence comes from Nocardiopsis sp. KDC1DS13DA1, assembly GCF_055632325.1. NCBI lineage: Bacteria > Bacillati > Actinomycetota > Actinomycetes > Streptosporangiales > Nocardiopsidaceae > Nocardiopsis > Nocardiopsis sp. KDC1DS13DA1. Next base: position 25,930 of record NZ_JBVMUY010000032.1, on the reverse strand, counting down.
TACGAGAACATCCCCTCGATCCCGCCGCGGGCCCCCTCCGGGCGCGGGCTGACCACCAGCCAGCGGCTGCGCCGCGCGGTCGGGCGGACCCTGGCCGCCACCGGGTACAACGAGGTGCTCAGCTACCCCTTCGTGGGTGAGCGCGACCTCGCCGGGCTCCAGCTGGAGGACGACGACGCCCGCAGGCTGAGCCTGCGCCTGGCCAACCCCCTCAACGACGAGGAACCGCTGCTGCGCACCACGCTGCTCCCGGGCCTGTTCAAGGCCCTGGCCCGCAACGTGGGCCGCGGCTTCCCCGACGTCGCGCTCTTCGAGATGGGCCTGGTCTACCGCCCCCGGCCCGGATCGACCCGCGCGCCGCTGCTGCCCGTCGACCGGGGGCCCAGCGCCGAGGAGCTCCGCCAGATCGACGCCGCCCTGCCCGAGCAGCCGCGCCGGGTCGGTGCGGTCCTGTCGGGCGACGCCGAGCGCGCGGGCTGGTGGGGGCAGGGCCGGTCGGCCTCCTGGGCCGACGCGATCCAGGCGGCGCGGGACGTCGCCCGGGTCGCCGGGGTCGGCTTGGAGGTCGAGGCGGACCAGCACGCCCCCTGGCACCCCGGCCGCTGCGCCGCGCTCTACGTGCGGGTGGACGGTGGGCGCGTGCTCGTGGGCCACGCCGGTGAGCTGCACCCGCGTACGGTCAAGGCGTTCTCCCTGCCCGAGCGCACCGCCGCCGTCGAGGTCGACCTCGACCGCATCGAGCGGGCCCGTGCCGAGACCATCGCGCCCGAGGTGTCCACCTACCCGGTGGCCACGCAGGACGTCGCCCTCGTCGTGGACGAGGCGGTCCCGGCCGGAGCGGTCAGCGACGCCCTGGCCACGGGCGCGGGCGCCCTGTTGGAGAGCGTCCGCCTGTTCGACGTCTACACGGGTGAGCAGGTCGGGGAGGGACGCAAGTCGGTCGCCTTCACCCTGCGGTTCCGTGCCGACGACCGCACGCTGACCGCCGAGGAGACCACCGCCGCGCGCGACGCCGCGGTCGCCGAGGCGGCCGAGCGTACGGGGGCGACCCCGCGCGCGTAGGCAGTGTCCTCTGTGGTCCTCCGCTTCGCTGAGGACCGTGTCCGGACGCCGCCGGGGATTCCTCATCCTCGACGGCGCCTGACGCCCGTTCCTCGCTGGCGGCTTGTCTCGTCGTGCACAACCCTGGCGGCGTCCGAACGACACCCCTGGGGCCATCGCTCCAGGAGACAGGCGACGGGCCCGAAGCGGACACGGCGGGGCCGGTCTCCCGAGAGGGGAAGACCGGCCCCGCCGCCGTCATGTCACGGGGATGCCGCACACGTGAACCCGGCAACCCGGGCGTGGTGAAACCATCGTTGCCCAGAGGCCGTATCTGAACTGATTTTCGCCCCGTTTTTCCTGCGTAGAGCGGGTTTTGGTGATGGTTGCTCAGGGTAGCCCGCATGAAGTTTGGGTTTCGGGGCATGAAGGATCGTTTTGGCTCTTGCTCACCGGCGGGTGGAGAACTTAGCCTGCAAGCACCTGACACACTCTGGGCGCCCAAGTGTGGGTCGGTTCAACCTGAGTTTTCCGCTGCGCTCACGCGCATGACTCGGCTCGGAGGTCGCCATATGACCGAAACGGTTGTCTCGTCCGCGCTCATCCCCAAGGAACACAGGGAACCCAGCCGCCTCTGGCACACCTTCTGCGACATGAACACCGTGGCCGCTGGCCCGGAGTTCGTCGTGGAGCGCGCGGAGGGTGTGTGGCTCTGGGACGCGTCCGGCGACCGGTACCTGGACGGCACGTCCAGCCTCTGGTACTGCAACGTCGGGCACGGCCGCACCGAGATCGCGGACGCGGTCCACCGACAGATCAGCACCCTGGAGGCCTACACCGTCTACGGGGACTTCACCAACCGGCCCGCCCGGGACCTGAGCGAACGACTGGCAGCCCACGCGCCGGTCGACGACCCGAAGGTCATCCTGACCTGCGGGGGAGGCGAGTCGATCGACACCGCCGCCAAGCTGGCCCGCCGTTACTGGGGGGTTCTCGGGCAGCCGCAGCGCACCCACCTGATCAGCCGCACCGGCGGCTACCACGGGCTGCACGGCTTCGGGACCAGCATCATCGGGATGGAGCGCTTCCGCACCGGCTACGGGCCGCTCGTCGAGGACACCTCCGTGGTCACGCACGACTCCGCGGCCGCGCTGGAGGCCGAGATCCTGCGCGTGGGTCCGGACCGGGTGGCGGCCTTCTTCGCCGAGCCGGTCATCGGCGCCGGAGGCGTGTTCGCGCCGCCGGAGGGTTACTTCGCCGAGGTGGCGAGCGTCTGTCGCAGGTACGGCGTGCTGTTCGTCGTCGACAGCGTCATCTGCGGCTTCGGCCGGATGGGTAACTGGTTCGGCATCGAGCGCTTCGGCGTCAGCCCGGACATGATCGTGTTCGCCAAGGGCGTCTCCAGCGGGTACCTGCCCCTCGGCGGGGTGGTGGTCAGCGGACGGATCGCCGATCCCTTCTGGAACGAGCCGGGCAACCCGTTCATGCACGGCACCACCTACGCCGGGCACCCCGCCTGCTGTGCCGCCGCCATGGCCAACCTGGACATCCTGGAACGCGAGGACCTGTTCACGGTCTCACTGGAGGTCGAGCGCCACCTCGACAGCGCGTTGCGCGGCCTGGCCGACCACCCGCTGGTCGCCGAGGTCCGTTCGGGTGTGGGTGTCATGGGTGCCGTGGAACTCACGGAGGAGGCGCTCACCGGTCGGGGGATCACCACGGCGGAGGTGTTCGCCGAGGCGCGCTCCCGCGGTGTCATCCTGCGGCCGGTGCCCCGGGCGCTGCTCGTCTCACCGCCTCTCGTCATCACGTGGGAGCAGATCGACCACCTGGTCTCCACTCTCACGGCCGCGCTGGACGCGGTGGCCGCGAGGCACTGAACGATCGTGTCCCTGCCGTTCTCCGGGGCACGGCAGGGACACGATCGAGGACGACCCCTCCCGGCGTCCCCCTCCGCGCCCGGTGCGCCTCCTTCCGGAACGTCCGATCCGATCCGTATCGTCACGCCTCGGGTGAGGTGGCGATGGTGCGTTGGCCCGGATCTCAGCCATCGAGTAATATTTTCTGGGAAGATATTTCTTGAGGGTGAGAAGCGTGAGCCTCCACCCTCGGACGACGGGGGAGCGGGACATGGCGACACGGACGGCCGGCGGCCCGGCCGGTGCGAGCGCAGGAGCGCCCAGCGACGACGATCTCATCACCGCCTGGGGGCTGCTCCACGAGGCGATGAACGCCCTCCAGCCCAAACTGCTGGGCGGTGTGACGCCGGACGGCAGGGATATGGCGGGGCCCTGGTTCGAGGTCCTCATCCGCCTCCAGCGCACACCCGGACACCGGTTGCCGATGAGCCGGCTCGCGCGTGAGGTGAGTCTGAGCACCGGCGGTTTCACCAAGCTCGCCGACCGGCTGGAGCGCGAGGGGTACCTGGAACGGGCGGCCTGCGACTCCGACCGCAGGGTCGTGTACGCGACCCTCACCGACGCCGGTCTGGCCTTCATCGACCAGGTGCGCGTCAAGCACGTCGAACGCCTCCGCGAGCACGTCCTGGAACCGCTCGGCGCCGACGGAGTTCGACAACTGGCCTTCCTGGCGCGTACTCTCCGTGACAGCGCATGCCACTGACGGTCCTTCCGGTTCGGACGCTGCGTAGTCGTTTCCCTCTGGCGTTCCCGCTCTGATCCGCCCGAACGTGTCGAAAACATCCCACGGGCCGCCGTTCCCGTGTAGGTTGGCGGGAGTTCTGGGGTTCCACGCGGGGTGCGCCGTGGGCGATGAGGTTCCGGGGGGAATGATGAGACTTTTCACCACAGCCGCGCAGATGAGGCCGATTCCCCGATCCTCGCGCTTCTGTAACGGCGCCGTCTCGTTCTGGTTCCGCGAGTCCGGACTGCCCGAGCGCAGGGCGGCCCTGCCCGGCGACGCGGACTACGACGTCTGTGTCGTCGGCGCAGGTTACACCGGGCTGTGGACCGCCTACTACCTCAAGAAGGCCCAGCCGGACCTGCGTGTCGCGATCGTCGAGCGCGAGTTCGCCGGCTTCGGAGCCTCCGGGCGTAACGGAGGGTGGCTGTCGGCGGAGTTCGCCGGTTCCCGCGAACGTTACGCGCAGTCACACGGCAAGTCCGCCATGATCGCCCTGCAGCGCGCGATGATGGCCACCGTCGACGAGGTCGCCTCCGTCACCGAGGCCGAGGGGATCGAGGCCGACATCGTCAAGGGCGGTATGCGTCTGGTCGCCACCAACGCCGCCCAGCGCGAGCGCCTGGTCGAGGAGATCGAGTACCTCCAGGAGTGGGGTTACTGGCCCGACGACGTCCACCTGCTGGAGCCCGAGCACGAGCCCCGGCTGGCCGTCCAGGGCGCCGTCGCCTCCGCCTACTCCCCGCACGCCGCCCGCGTCCAGCCCGCCAAACTGGTCACCGGCCTGGCCCGCGTGGTCGAGTCCCTGGGCGTGGACATCTTCGAGGGCACCTCGGTGGAGGAGATCCGCCCCCGCCGCGACACCGGCCGTCCCGCCGCCGTCACCGACCACGGCACCGTGTACGCGGACCATGTCATCCGCGCCACCGAGGGGTTCACCTCGACCCTGCGCGGCCAGCGCCGCGAGTGGCTGCCGATGAACTCCTCGATGATCGCCACCGAGCCGATCGCCCCCGCCCTGTGGGAGAAGATCGGCTGGAACGGGCGCGAGGTCCTGGGCGACACCGCGCACTCCTACGTCTACGCCCAGCGCACCGCCGACGACCGCATCGCCATCGGCGGCCGGGGCGTGCCCTACCGGTTCGGCTCCGCCCAGGACCGCGAAGGGGCCACCCAACCGCAGGCGATCGCCGAGCTCTGGCGCGCCCTCACGCGCATGTTCCCCGACGTGGCCGACGTGCCGGTCGAGCACGCCTGGTCCGGGGTGCTGGGCGTGCCGCGCGACTGGTGCCCGACCGTGCACCTGGACCCCGAGAGCGGCCTCGGCTGGGCGGGCGGCTACGTGGGCAGCGGCGTGGCCACCAGCAACCTCGCCGGGCGGACCCTGCGCGACCTCGTCCTCGGCCGGAACACCGACCTGACCCGCCTGCCGTGGGTGGGCCACCAGGTTCGCGGTTGGGAGCCCGAACCCCTGCGCTGGGTGGGTACGCAGGTCATCTACGGTCTGTACCGCACGGCCGACCGCCGTGAGTCCCGCACCCCCGAGGAGCGCGCCCACACCTCCCGGTTCGCCGGACTGGCCACCCGTATCGCCGGTCGCTGAACCCCGGATCCAGGCAGGGCCCCGGCCGTTCCAGCCGGGGCCCTGCCGTGTATGGTTGCATAAACTTGCAGAGGCGTGCATGATAGTTCAGTCAGCTTCGAATGGGGGAGCACCATGGGATACACCGCCGCGATCGCCGGAGCCAGCGGATACGCGGGAGGCGAACTGCTGCGCCTGCTGCTCGGCCACCCGGAGATCGAGATCGGTGCCCTGACCGCCGGAGGCAACGCCGGATCCCCCCTCATCGAGCACCAGCCGCACCTGCGTCCGCTCGCCGACCGCGTCCTGGCCCCCACCACGGTGGAGGAACTGCGCGGCCACGACGTCGTCTACCTCGCCCTGCCGCACGGCCAGTCGGCCGACATCGCCCAGCGGCTGGGCGACGACGTCCTGGTCGTCGACTGCGGCGCCGACTTCCGGCTGAACGACGCCGCCGCCTGGGAGCGTTTCTACGGCACACCGCACGCGGGTACCTGGCCCTACGGTCTCCCGGAACTGCCCGGGCAGCGGGAACGGCTCTCCGGAGCCCGGCGGGTGGCCGTGCCCGGCTGCCACGTCACCGTCGCCACCCTCGCCCTCTTCCCCGGTCTGGCGGAACAGCTCGTCGAGCCCGACCTCACCGTGGTCGCCGTCACCGGCACCTCGGGCGCGGGCAAGGCACCCAAGCCGCACCTCGTCGGCAGCGAGATCATGGGCGCCCTGAGCCCCTACGGTGTCGGCGGCGCCCACCGCCACAACCCCGAGATCGTCCAGAACCTGACCTCCGTGACCGGCGAACCCGTCCGCCTGTCCTTCACCCCGGTGCTCGCGCCCCTGCCGCGCGGCATCCTCGCCACCTGCACCGCCCCCCTGCGGCCCGGGGTGACCGCCGCGCAGGTCCGCGCGGCCTACGAGACCAGCTACGCCGACGAGCCCTTCACCACCCTCCTGCCCGAGGGCACCTGGCCCAGCACCGCCATGACCCTCGCGGCCAACACCACGCTCGTCCAGGTGACCGTGGACCCCGACGCGAACCGCATGGTCGCGGTCGCCGCCCTGGACAACCTCACCAAGGGCACCGCGGGCGGCGCCGTCCAGAGCACCAACCTCGCCCTCGGCCTCCCCGAGACCACCGGCCTGCCGCTCACCGCGGTCGCCCCCTAACCAGGAAGGCACACCGTGAGTGTCACCGCACCCCGGGGCTTCCGCGCCGCGGGAGTCGCCGCGGGCCTGTCCGCCAGCGGAGCCCGGGACGTCGCCGTCGTCGTCAACGACGGTCCCTCCCGCGCGGCCGGAGCAGTGTTCACCGGCGGAGCCGACCGCGCCGCGCCGGTCCTGTGGTCCGCGCAGGTCGCCGCGGGCGGGCGCGTGCGCGCCGTCGTCCTCAACTCCGACGGCGCCAACGCGGGCACCGGCCCCCTCGGCTTCCAGGACGTGCACGCCGTCGCCGAACACGCCGCCGACGCCCTGTCCGACTCCGCGGCCGAGATCGTGGTGTACTCCAGCGGCCCCGCCGAGGTGCGTCCGCCGCTGGACGCCCTGCGCGACGGCGTCACCGCCGCGGTCGGCGAGGTGAGCCGCGGCGGTGGGCTGGCCGCCGCCGACGCGATCCGCACCACCGACACCGTCGCCAAGATCGTCTTCCGGCGCGGCGACGGTTACACCGTCGGAGCGATGGCCAAGGGCCCCGACCCCTCCGTGTCCACCGTCCAGTGCGTCCTCACCACCGACGCGGACCTGACCGCCGACCAGTGCCGCGAACTGCTGGCCCCGGCCATGGCGAAGTGCTTCGCCCCCTTGACCGCCACCAACGACGCCGCGCTGCTCATGGCCAGCGGCGCCAGCGGCGTCCGCCCCGACCGGGACGCCTTCGCCGCGCTGCTCGCCGAGGTCTGCGCGGACCTGGCCGCCCAGGTCGGCACCGACACCGGCACCGAGAGCACCGACGTCCCCACCACCGACCACGGAACACCCACATGATCTCCCGCCCACCCCACCAGCGACCGAACCCCGGCGCCGAGCGCCCCGCCACCGGAGAGCCCATGGACGACCAGGCGCGTGCCATCGACAAGGCCGCCAACCTCATCGAGGCGCTGCCGTGGCTCTCCCGCTTCCACGGCCGCACCGTCGTGGTCAAGTACGGCGGCAACGCCATGGTCAGCGAGGAGCTGCGGGTCCGCTTCGCCGAGTCGATCGTGTTCCTGCACTACGCCGGTCTGCGCCCTGTCGTCGTCCACGGCGGCGGACCCCAGATCAGCGCCGAACTCGACCGGGCGGGTGTGGAGTCCACCTTCACCGCCGGGCTGCGCGTGACCACCGACGAGGCCATGAACATCGTGCGCATGGTCCTCACCGGCCAGGTCAACCGCGAGATCGTCGGCCTCGTCAACCAGCACGGCCCCTTCGCCGTCGGCCTGTCCGGGGAGGACGCCAACCTCCTCACGGCCGAGCGCAAGACCGTCACCGTCGACGGTGAGCCCGTGGACATCGGCCGCGTCGGCGAGGTGACCGCGGTCGACCCCGGCGCCGTCGCCGCACTCATCGCCGACGGCCGCATCCCCGTGGTCTCCAGCGTCGCCCGCGCCGACGACGGGGGCGTCTACAACGTCAACGCCGACACCGCGGCCTCCGCCCTGGCCGTCGCCCTGGGCGCCAGCAAGCTCATCATGCTCACCGACGTCGAGGGCCTGTTCGCCGACTACCCCGACAACACCGAGCTGATCAGCCGCCTCAACGTCGACGAGCTGCGTTCGCTCCTGCCGACCCTGTCGTCGGGCATGCTGCCCAAGATGGAGGCCTGCCTGCACGCGGTCGAGGGCGGTGTGCCCCAGGCGCACATCATCGACGGCCGGGTCCCGCACTCGCTCCTGCTGGAGGTCTTCACCGACCAGGGCGTGGGCACCATGGTCGCCGACGAGGAACTCGAAGCCGCCCTGCTCGCCGGGAACGGCCACCACCCGCGCCCCTGGCGCCCCACCGACACCACCATCCACAGCACAGGAGGCACGAAGTGACCAGCGGCGCCGACCTGCGCGAGCGGTTCTCCGCCGCGCTCATGCCCAACTACGGTGTTCCCCCCATCGCCCTCACCCTCGGCCGCGGCTGCGAGGTCTACGACGCCGACGGGCGCCAGTACCTCGACCTCATCGCCGGGATCGCGGTCTCCAGCCTCGGCCACGGCCACCCGGCCCTCGTCAAGGCCGTGGCCCACCAGGCGGCCACGCTCGCCCACACGAGCAACCTGTTCGTCCACGAGCGCGAGGTCGAGCTCGCCGAACGGCTCGTCGCCCTCCTCGGCGGCGACGCCAAGGTCTTCTTCGCCAACTCCGGCACCGAGGCCAACGAGGCGGCCCTCAAACTCGTCAAGCGCGCGGCGGGCCCGGGCCGTCACTACTTCGTGGCCGCCACCCGGGGTTTCCACGGCCGCACCTCCGGCGCCCTCGCCCTGACCGGCAAGGACTCCATCCGCGAGCCCTTCGGCCCCTACGGCATGGACGTGCGCTTCGTCCCCCACGGCGACATCGACGCCCTCACCGAGGCCGTCGACCCGGGGTGCGTCGCCGTGTTCACCGAACCCACCCAGGGCGAGGCCGGGGTCGTTCCAGCGCCCGAGGGCTACCTCTCGGGCGTGCGCGCGGTGTGCGACGAGACCGGTGCCGCCTTCGTCCTCGACGAGATCCAGAGCGGCATCGGCCGCACCGGCCGGTGGTTCGCCCACCAGGAGGCGGGGGTGCGCCCCGACGTGCTCACCCTGGCCAAGGGGCTGGGCGGAGGGCTGCCCATCGGCGCCTGTGTCGGTTTCGGTGACTACGCCGACGCCTTCCACAAGGGCGACCACGGCTCCACGTTCGGCGGCAACCCCGTGGCGTGCGCCGCCGCCCTGGCTGTCCTCGACACCGTCGAGAGCGAGGGCCTGCTCGCCCACACCGCCGTCATGGGCGACCTGCTCGCCGAGCAGCTCGACGCGATCGACCACCCGCTCCTGGAGGGACAGCGCGGCAGCGGACTCTGGCGGGCCCTCAGCCTGACCGCTCCCGTCGCCGCCCACGTCCAGGACCAGGCCGCCGTCCGCGGGTTCCTCGTCAACGCCGTGGGCCCCGAGACCATCCGCCTCGCCCCGCCCCTCGTCATCACGCCCGAGCAGATCGGCGTCTTCATCGAGGCGCTGCCGACCGTCCTCGACGCCGCCGAGGCCGCCGCCACCAAGGAGAACCAGTCATGAACCGGCACTTCCTGCGCGACGACGACCTCTCCCCGGCCGAACAGGCCCGGGTGCTCGACCTCGCCGACGCCATGAAGAAGGACCGCTTCGGCCACCGCCCGCTCGCCGGGCCGCGCACCGTCGCGCTCCTCTTCGACAAGCCCTCCACCCGGACCCGGCTGTCCTTCAGCGTCGGTGTCGCCGACCTCGGCGGCACACCGCTGGTCGTGGACACCGCCACCACCCAGATGGGCCGCGGCGAACCCCTGGCGGACACCGCCCGCGTCCTGGAGCGCCAGGTGGCCGCCGTCGTCTGGCGGACCTTCGCCCAGGCCGACCTCGAGGCCCTCGCCCGGTCCAGCTCGGTTCCCGTGGTCAACTCCCTCACGGACGGGTTCCACCCCTGCCAGATCCTCGCCGACCTCCAGACCGTCCGCGAACACAAGGGCACCCTGGCCGGCCGCACCCTCGCCTACCTCGGCGACGGCGCCAACAACATGTCCCACTCCTACCTGCTGGGCGGCGCCACAGCCGGTCTCCACGTACGGGTCGGAGCGCCCGAGGGCTACCACCCCGACCCCGCCGTCCTCGCCCGCGCCGCCGAGATCGCCGAGGGCACGGGCGGTTCGGTCACCGTCACCACCGACCCCCGCGAGGCGGCCGACGGCGCCGACGTCCTGGCCACCGACACCTGGGTCTCCATGGGCCAGGAGGACGAGGCGGGTGACCGTGAGGCTCCCTTCCGCCCCTACATCGTCGACACCGGCCTCCTGTCCGTCGCGCACCCCGAGGCGATCGTCCTGCACTGCCTGCCCGCCTACCGCGGCAAGGAGATCGCCGCCGAGGTCATCGACGGCCCCCAGAGCGTGGTGTGGGACGAGGCGGAGAACCGCCTCCACGCCCAGAAGGCCCTCCTCGCCTTCCTCCTGGAGCCCGGTACGGGTACGGGGGGCGAGCGCCGATGACCAACGACGGCGGTACGGCGCCGATGACCAAGGCGGCCCGGCACGCCCGGATCACCGACGTCCTCACCCGCGAGGACGTCCGGTCCCAGGGTGATCTGGCCAAGCGCCTGGCCGCGGCGGGGGTCCAGGTCACCCAGGCCACCCTCTCCCGGGACCTGGACGAACTCGGCGCGGTCAAGCTCCGCACCGCCGACGGCCACCTGGCCTACGTGCTGCCGGGTGAGGGCGGCGAGCGCCTGCAACGCACCCGCCCCGACACGCTCGACCTGTCGGAGGCCTCCGGCGCCCGCCTGACCCGGCTGGCCGAGGACCTGCTGGTGTCGGCCGAGGCCTCCGCCAACATGGTCATCGTCCGCACCCCGCCCGGGGCCGCCCAGTTCCTGGCCTCGGCGATCGACCACACCGACTTCCACGCCATCCTGGGCACCATCGCCGGGGACGACACCATCCTGGTGATCTCGCGCGACCCCCAGGGGGGCGAGGATCTGGCGGAGGCGCTCCTGCGCCTGGCCGACAGACGGCCCTGAGCCGTGCCTGCCTCGAGCCTCCGCTTCGCCTCGGCCCGTGTCCGGGTGCCCGGAAGGCCGGGGATCCCGCATCCTCGGCGGAGCCTGCCGCTCGTCACCCGCCCGCGGCTCGCCCCGTTCCGCGCAACCCGCACGCCGCCTCCCCGGGTCGACCACCCCGGGAAGTAGCGGGGGCCCACCCCCGCACGTCCACGTCCACGTCCACCGAAGGAGACCACCATGGCCGATCAGCCCGGCACCGAGACGCCAGGCACCGGCCAGCCCGAGTCCCTGCGCCTGTGGGGCGGCCGCTTCGAGGGCGGCCCCGACCAGGCGCTGGCCCGGCTCTCGCTGAGCACCCACTTCGACTGGCGGCTCGCCCGTCACGACATCGCCGGCTCCCGTGCCCACGCCCGCGCGCTGCACCGGGCCGGGCTGCTCACCGCCGACGAACTCGACCGGATGATCGAGGGACTGGACCGGCTGGAGGCCGACGTGGCCTCGGGCGCGTTCACCCCCGTCTTCGAGGACGAGGACGTGCACACCGCCCTGGAGCGCGGTTTCATCGAGCGGGTCGGACCCGAGCTGGGCGGCCGGCTGCGGGCCGGACGCTCCCGCAACGACCAGATCGCCACCCTCGTGCGCATGTACCTGCGCGAGGAGGCCCGCTCCCTCGCCGGTGAACTCCTGGCGCTGGTCCGTGCGCTGGCGGACCAGGCGGGGGCGCACCCCGACGCCGCCATGCCCGGCCGTACCCACCTGCAGCACGCCCAGCCCGTGCTCCTCGGCCACCAGCTGATGGCGCACGCCTGGCCGCTGCTGCGCGACGTCGAGCGCCTGCGCGACTGGGACCGCCGGGCCGCCGTGTCCGCCTACGGGTCGGGCGCGCTGGCCGGGTCGTCCCTGGGGCTGGACCCGGAGGCGGTCGGCGCCGAGCTGGGTTTCCCCGCCTCGGTGGAGAACTCGATCGACGGGACCGCCGCCCGCGACGTCGTGGCCGAGTTCGCGTTCGTCACGGCCATGGTCGGCGTGGACCTGTCCCGCCTGTCGGAGGAGGTCATCCTGTGGGCGACCAAGGAGTTCTCCTTCGTCACCCTGGACGACGCCTTCTCCACCGGCTCCTCGATCATGCCGCAGAAGAAGAACCCGGACGTCGCGGAACTGGCCCGGGGCAAGGCGGGGCGCCTGGTCGGTGACCTCACCGGCCTGCTCACCACCCTCAAGGGGCTCCCGCTCGCCTACAACAGGGACCTCCAGGAGGACAAGGAGCCGGTCTTCGACGCGGTCGACAACCTCCACCTGCTGCTGCCCGCGATGACCGGCATGGTCGCCACGCTCACCTTCCACACCGACCGGATGGCCGAACTGGCGCCCCAGGGCTTCTCCCTGGCCACGGACATCGCCGAGTGGCTCGTCCGCGAGCGCGTGCCCTTCCGCGAGGCGCACGAGATCGCCGGTGCCTGCGTGCGCGTGTGCGAGGAACGCGGGATCGACCTGCCCGACCTGACCGACGACGACTTCGCGGCCGTCTCCGGGCACCTGACGCCGAAGGTGCGCGAGGTCCTCACCGTCCAGGGCTCCCTCGACTCCCGCTCCGGCAGGGGCGGTACGGCGCCGGTCCGCGTCGCCGAGCAGCTGGAGCGCCTGCGCGCCGGGGTCGCCGAGCACCGGGACGGTTGGCTCGCCGCCCCGCTCACCGCCGAGGCCCGATAACCGGAAGCCGGATCGACGACGGGCACGTCCGCGGACCGCGGACGTGCCCGTCGTCGATCCGGCCCCACCAGGGCCCCGTCCATTTCCCCGTTCCCCCGGCACCCGGCCGCCGAGTGCGGTAGCGTCCTGAATCTGCGGGCACCAAACGTGGCCTTGCCTGTACTCCCCGCGCACAGCGGGATCGCGCGTGCCCCACGGGTTCGACCCGCCACGCGACGACCCCCGGGCGGCCGGTCCGGCCGGGTGCGGAGGGGCCACGCCGACCGGGGCTCGCGACCAGTCGGTGGGAGGAGTGCGATGGGACAGCCGGGTACCACCGGTCACGGCATCAGAGCACAGCTCAACAGGATGGTGCTGATCCCCAGTATCACGTTCCTGGCCCTGTTCGTCGTCCTGAGCACGGCCACGCTGGCCCAGGCGGTCTCCCTCCGCGCCGCCGTCAACGACGGACGCGACGGCATCGAACTCGCCGACGCGCTCGTCCGGCTCCAGGAGGAGCGCCGGCTCAGCGTCGCGTACCTGTCGGCCCCCGGGCCCGAGACGCGCCGTCCCCTCGCCGACGCCGCCGACTCCACGGACGCCGCCCTCGACCGCGTGCGGGATCTGCGCGGCAGCCTGGGCGCACGCGACGAGCCGGGCGTGTCGGACCTGACCGACGCGTTCTTCACCGCGCTGGACGAGGTCGAGCAGACACGTGCCGACAACCTCGCCGGGCCCGGGGGGCGCCAGGACACGATCACGAGCTACACCACCGCCGTCCACCGGGGCATCCGGCTCTACGCCAGCATCGCGCGCGCCCTCGGTGACGGCCCGGCCTCCGCCGAGGCCTTCGCCGCCACCGACCTCATGTGGGCCCTGGAGAGCTTCAGCCACGCCGACGCCCTCGTCAGCGCGGTCATCGCCGGGGACCGCCTCACCCGCGAGGACCAGCTGCGCGTCGCCGAGCTCACCGCCGACGCCCGCCACCGGGTGACCACCAGCGGCCCCGGAGGAGTCTCCCGCGACAGCGAGGCCCCCAGCGCGGGAGCCCTCGCCCGGAGCGACGCCTGGCGCGAGGCCCTCGACATCGCCGACATCCTCACGCGCCACGAACCCGCACCCACCCTCGACCCGTTGACCGGTGAACAGATCCGTGACACCACTCCGCCCGCCGGGGCCGACGGATGGCGCGCGGCGGCCGACCGCGTCACCGACGACCTCGGAGCCGTCATCGACACCCGGACCGGATCCGTCGTGGTCGCCGGTGAGGACGCCAGCTCCTGGATGCTCAGCCTCGCCCTGGGCGGCGGCATCATCTCCCTGTTCGCCGGCACGGTGGCCTACGGCGTGGCCGCCCGCTCCGCCAGCCGGCTCACCTACCGGCTCGCCAAGCTGCGCTCCGACACCCTCGGCACCGCGCGTTCCGACCTGCCCCGCATCGTGCGCCGGCTGGAGGCGGGCGACACCGTCGACCTCGACACCGAGATGAAGCAGCTCGACCACGGTGACGACGAGGTCGGCCAGGTCGCGGACGCCTTCAACATCGCCCAGCGCACCGCCGTCGGCGCCGCGGTCAGACAGGCGGACCTCCGGGCGGGCGTCAACCGGGTCTTCCTCGGTATCGCCCACCGCAACCAGTCACTCGTGCAGCGCCAGATCCAGCTCCTGGACCGGGTCGAACGCGAGGAGGAGGACCCCGACCTGCTGGAGAGCCTCTTCCAGCTCGACCACCTGGCCACCCGCGGCCGCCGCCACGCCGAGAACCTCATCATCCTGGGCGGGGCGCAGCCCGGTCGGCGCTGGCGCCACCCCATCCCCCTCGTGGACATCCTGCGCGGCGCCGTCTCCGAGACGGAGGAGTACGCGCGGGTCCGCGTGACGTCAGTGCCCGAACTGTCGCTGGCAGGTACCGCCGTGGCCGACGTCATCCACCTGCTGGCCGAACTGGTCGAGAACGCCACCGCCTACTCCCCGCCGCACACCGAGGTCACCATCGCCACCGAGACCGTGCCCAAGGGGGTCGCCGTCGAGGTCGAGGACCGCGGGCTCGGCATGACCGAGGACGCGCTGGCCAAGGCCAACACCACCCTCAGCGAGGCACCCGAGTTCGACGTCATGGGCCCGGGCACCGACGCCCGGCTGGGTCTGTTCGTCGTCGCCCGCCTCGCCCACAAGCACGGCGTCGGGGTGCAACTGCGCTCGTCGCCCTACGGGGGTACGCGCGCCGTCGTGCTCATTCCGTCGGCGCTCATCACGTCCGGCGCGGGCGGGAGCGGCGAGCGGCCCCGGATCGGCGGCGTCGCGCGGGTGGGGGCGCACTCCGCGCCCGAACGGCCGGACCAGGGACGGGCGCGCGACCTCCTCGCCGCCGCGGGCGGCCCCTCCGGACGCCAGCGCCCCCTGCTGCGTCCGGTGCCCCCGCACTCCGACGGGGGCACCCGGATGGACCGCGCCCCGCGCGGCACCGGTTCGCCCGTGCTCCGCCAGGTCCCCGACCTGGCGGTTCCGGGCACCGGTACCGCCGGCCCCGGAGAGGGGGCGGACCGAGGGACCGCCCGCGTGGGGGCCGGCCCCGACCGTCCCGGGCTGCCCAGGCGCAGGCGCCAGGCCAGTCTCGCACCACAGCTCAGGGAGGACCCCGGCATGGAACCCTCGCCGGGTTCGGCGGGTCGGAGCCCGGAGCAGGCACGCCGGATGATGAACGCCTTCAGCGCGGGTACCCGCCGGGGGCGGGCCGAGGACGTCGACGGGAGCGAACACGGAAGTGACGGTCAGGTCGGTGCAGACGCCGACGATCACACGGGAGAGAGCGACTGAGATGGTGGGCAAGAGCAAGGCCGCGGACAACCTGGACTGGTTGTTGGACGATCTGGTGGATCGCGTGGTCGGCGCCGACCACGCGATCGTACTGTCGGCCGACGGGCTGTCCCTGGGGCGATCCCGCGCGTTGGCCGCCGAGGACGCCGAGCACCTGTCGGCGCTCGCGTCGGCGTTCCAGAGCCTGGCGCGGGGGACCGGACGGCACTTCGGCGGGGGAGAGGTCCGCCAGACCGTGGTCGAGATGGAGCACTCCTACCTCTTCGTCACCGCGGCGGGGTCGGGGGCCTGCCTGGCGGTGCTGGCCAGCGAGGACGCGGACGTCGGGCTGGTCGCCTACGAGATGAACCTTCGGGTCAAGCGGGTGGGGCAGTTCCTCACGGCCGCGCCCCGTCGGTCCGCCGGACTCAGTGCCATGGGAGGGACGGGCTCGTGAACACATCGGGGGAACAACGGGGCACCGCTCTCTCCGGGCTCGTATCCGCGGAGGGGGCGGGTACCGGAGCCTCGGGTGCGGAACCGGGCAACGGCCGGTCCGAGCCCTGGTACCGGGGGAGGACCCATCCGACCTCCGAGGGGCCCTCACCGGGCGTCCTGGCGGGTGATGCCCCAGGGGGTTCCCTGGTCCGCCCCTACACGATGACGCGGGGACGTACGCGCCCCAGCGGCCACGGGCCTCGGTTGGACATGATCACCATCGTGGTCGCCGTCCGAGGCCGGGGCGAGCGATCCCTGGAGCCCGAGCAGCGGGACATCCTGCGACTGTGCCGGCGGCCGATCTCGGTGGCGGAGATCTCGGCGCGGCTCGACATTCCCATGACCGTGGTGAAGGTGCTCCTGGGCGACCTCGTCGCCGGGGGGGACGTTCGCACCCGGGCCTCCGTGCCCGTGACCCAGCTTCCCGAGAAGAAAGTACTTCAGGCGGTACTCGATGGCATCCGCAGACTCTGAGACCCGGCCGGGGGCGAGGGAACCGACCCGCCAGGAGCCGATCCCGCAGGCAGTCAAGATCATCGTCGCCGGGGGGTTCGGCGCGGGCAAGACCACCCTGGTCGGCTCCGTCAGCGAGATCGCCCCGCTGAGTACCGAGGAGGTCATGACCGAGGCCAGTTTCGGCGTGGACGACACCGGGGGCGTGGAGAACAAGACCACGACCACGGTCGCCCTGGACTTCGGCCGGATCACCATCAACCAGGACATCGTTCTGTACCTGTTCGGGACACCCGGCCAGGACCGGTTCTGGTTCATGTGGGACGAGCTGTCCGAGGGGGCCCTGGGTGCCGTGGTGCTCGCCGACACCCGCAGGCTCGACACCTGCTTCCACGCCGTCGACTTCTTCGAGCGGCGTGGGGTGCCGTTCGTCGTGGCGGTCAACCGGTTCGACGGCGCCGACGACTACCGGGTGGAGGAGGTGCGCGAGGCGCTGGACGTCACCGAGGGCGTTCCGGTCCTGATGGCCGACGCACGGGTACGCGAGTCGTGCAAGGAGGTCCTCGTCGAGCTCATCACGCACGTCCTCAGGGTCCGGAGTCCGGCTCTGAGCGGATGAGGTCCGCCGCCCCGGTGCCGGGGCGGCGGGTGGGTCCGGTATACGTTCGGGACACACACCCTCGAATGCGGTGTTGAACGCTACAATGTCGCGGCAGTGACCTTGGCCGCGATCTGCCCTGATCGCCCCATCCGCCTCTTATCTGAATCCTGGTATGCGAAACTCAGACCGACTTCCTCCACGCGAACTCCCCAAGCGTCGTTCCGGTCGGCACCGCAACCCGTTGTCCTTCGACAACTGGTTCGGTACCCCCGCGCTCGTCATGGCGGTCCCGGGAACGGCCGAACAGGCCAGGGACGCCGACGGCGGGTCGATCGGTGCCCGGATGGCCGATCTGGTACGCGCCTACCGCCCTGAGGTCACGATCCGATTCGGGCACACCGAGGGCGACGAGCAGACGCTCACCGAAGCGCTCACCGACCTGGAGAAGGGGGAGGAGCGGCCGCTGACCGCCATCGTGGTCCCCCTGGTCACCGCGCCGCACGAGGCCGTGTCCGCGGCGATCTCCGCGGCGGTGGACGCCTCGGGCGCGGACGTACGCGTCACCGAGGGGCTCGGCCCCCACCCGATGCTGGCCGAGGTCCTGCACCTGCGACTGGCCGAGTCCGGGTTCGTCCGGGCCGACCGCATGCGCCTGATCAGCGTGGTGGCGCGGGACACGACGATGGCCGACGGCGTCGTCGTGGGAGCGGTCGGCGGCGAGGGCGCGGTGGGCGCGGCCGGGGTGAGCGCCGTCCTGCTCGCCGCCCGTCTGGGGCTGACCGTCCTGCCCGCCGACCTGGACAGCGCGGCGTCGGTGGAGCAGACCGTCGGCCAGCTCCGCCAGGGCGGATGTCAGCGTCCGGTGATCGCCCCGAGCGCGCTGGGACCCGAGCTGCCCCGCGCGGAGCTGGAGGCGCTGGCCGAGCGCTTCGGCGCGAGACTGGGCACGCCGCTGGGTGCGGACAGCCTCCTGGGCAAGATCGCCGCCCTGCGCTACGCCGAGGTCCTCAACTCGCTCGGGGTCGAGCAGCCGCCGACCGTCGACGAGCTTCCCGCGCCGGTGGGCTCCCGACACCGCCCGGAGTCCTGAACCGGGGCACGACACGCCGAGTCCCAGGGGAGGACACGCCGGGGCCATCCGTTCCACGGGTGGCCCTTTCGCGTGTCTGGCGGTGTGACCTGCGAGTTTGGCGCGAACACGGGTGACGTAGCACACCAGGGGAGGACACCCCCCGTCTCAAAGGATAACTATTCGTGATTGTTTGACAGCGTAGGGCAATGAAACTCCGATAGCCTCACAACGACCGCACTCCGCCGCAGCGTCCGCCGAGGAGCACGGCGGATCCACAGGCTGGAGGGGGCCATGCGTAGAACCCGCGACCGCGCGCCCACGATCCGCGCGCAGCTCACCCGTATCGTGCTGATCCCGAGCCTGTGCTTCCTGGCGCTCTGGCTCGTCGTGGCCGCCGTGGGCACGGTCCAGGCGGTCCGGCTGATGGGCGCGGTCGCCCAGGCGAGGGAGGGGGCCCGCGCCTACTCCGCGGCCGCCAACGAACTGCGGGCCGAGCGGCGCCTGACCGTCGTCCACCTCGGCCTCGGTGAGCGGGAGGCGGCCGACGACGCGCTGCGTGCCGAACTCGACGAGCAGCGTGAGCGCACCGACGAGTCCCTGACCAGAGCGGTCACCGTGGCGGCCGACGCACCGTCCGGCGGGGACGGGGTCGAACGCGGCACCGCCGCGGTGGAGGAGGCGCCCACCGAGGTGGCGGAGCTGCGCACGGACGTCGACGAGGGAAGGGCAGGCCGCGGGGAGGCCCTGATCCGCTACGGCGACGTCCTCGACGGCGTCCAGGACGCCACGGCCGCGCTCCTGCACGCCACCGACGGAGGCGAGAACCTGACCGACGCCGTCCTCACCCAGGAGCTGCTCGGCGCACGCGCCGCCTACGCCCGGGCGGACGCGCTCCTGGCGGGTGTCATCGCCGCAGGGGAGATGAGCTACGAGGAGACCGCCCACTTCACCTACCTCACCGCCTCCTACCGCGACGCCCTGGAGACCGCCGAACCCGACCTGCACCCCACCGTGAGGGAACGCTACGAGGAGATGCTCTCCCAGGACGCCTGGACGCGGACCGAGAGGGCCAGCCGCCGTGTGGTCACCCGTCCCCCGGTCGCCGAGGCCGCCACCGGGGAGGGCGGGCAGGCCGCCGGTGAGGAAACCCCCGTATGGAACACCCGGATCGACGTCACCGCCGCCGAGTGGGACGGCTCCTCGGCCGCCGCCGCCCTGGTGCTGGACGGACTGACCCGGGCCCAGGTCGAACGCACCGTCGACCTGGCCTGGAGTACCGCGTTGCTGCGGGTCTCCCTCGGGGTGGCCGCGGGTGCGGCCACCCTCGGCGCGGGCGTCGCCGCGATCGCCGTCGTCGGCCGTTCGTCGCGTCGGCTCACCGACCGGCTGGCCCGGCTGCGGGAGCAGATCCTGGACCGCGACGAGGACCTGCCCGCCATCCTCGACCGGGCCCAGAGGGGGCAGCGGGTCGACGTCCACGAGGAGCTGCCCCTGCTGGACGAGTGCGGGGACGACGAGATCGGCCAGGTCGCCGAGGCTTTGGACAGCGCCCAGGTCGCCGCGGTGCAGGCGGCGGTCCGCCAGGCGGAGATCCGGCGCGGCGCCAACCGGGCCTTCCTCGGCGTCGCGTTCCGGAACCAGACGCTGGTCCAGCGGGAACTGCGGCTGCTGGACGAGATCGAGTACCACGAGCAGGACCCGGAGGCACTGCGCCGCCTGTTCCGACTGGACCATCTGGCCACGCGGGCGCGCCGCTACGCCGACAACCTCATCATCCTGGGCGGCGGCCAGTCGGCCCGTCGGTGGCGACAGCCGCGTCCGCTCGTGGACGTGCTGCGCGCGGCCATCGCCGAGACGGAGGACTTCGAACGGGTGCGCCTGACCTCGGCACCGCGGGCGCTCCTCCAGGGGCAGGCGGTCGAGGACGTCGTTCACCTACTGGCGGAACTGGTGGAGAACGCGACCCAGTTCTCCCCGGCGGGAACCCCGGTGGACGTCGGCTGCGCGCCCGTGGCGGACGGTCTGACGGTCGAGGTCGAGGACCGGGGCCTGGGCATGTCCGAGCACGGGTACGCGGCCGCCGAGCGGACCCTCAACCAGCCTCCGGAGTTCGACGTGATGGCCCTGCCCGACGACCCCCGCCTCGGGCTGTTCGTCGTGGCCCGGCTCGCCGGACGGCACGGGGCCCGTGTCTGGCTGCGTCCGTCCCCCTACGGAGGGACGCGGGCGACCGTGCTCATCCCGGACACCCTGCTCGAACCGTTGGAGAACACGGCGACGGTCAGGGACACCCCGCCGTCGGGTGTTCCGACGGGCGGCCGGACACCCGATCCGACACGGCACCCCGTGGACGGGGGAGGGGCGCCCGTGACCCACACCGGGTACGGCGGGCCCCCGGTCACCGCTCCGCCCGGCGGCATCCCTCCCCACCTCACCCACCCCGGCGGGCCCCAGGCCGTCGTCCCGCCCCACACGCCGCACGGGGGTCCCGGTGAGTCCTGAGGGGCCGGCGGCCGGCACCGCGAACGCCCGCCTGCGCCCGTCCGCCCCCGACCACGGGGCGGCCCCGGTCCCGGAGGTCGCCGTCCCGGGCGCACCGGAGACCGGAGCCCCCGGCGGAGCGCGGCCCGGACCGGACGGCTTCGGAGGCGGGAGGGAGAGGTTCCTGCGCCCGTTCGCCGTCGACGCGGGCGATCCCGGAGCCGTGGGGCTGCGCGGTGCCGCGCACGGGTGCGGGATGGACCTGCTCGGCCACGTCGTCGCCGCTCGCACACCCGGGCGGCGGGAGTGGCTGCGGCCCGAGCGCGGCGCCATCCTGGAGCACGCCCGGTACGCGCGGACGCTGGTCGAACTGGCGGTGGAGGTGCGGCTTCCGGTCGGTCAGGTCCGGGCGATCGCCGCCGACATGGTGGACGACGGGTCGCTCCAGCTCTGCGGCCCCTCCCGGCCGCTGGCCCACCAGGACATCCTGCACGCGGTCCTCGTGGGTCTCAGGTCGCTCTGACCGACCCTGCCCGGAGCGCCGGCGCACGGTGTTGCTAGCGTTCCGCCATGCGCAGCACCGAACACGTCGGCGTCGTCGGCGCCGGAATCGTCGGACTGGCCCTGGCCCGGCGGCTCTCCCTCCAACGACCGGGCGTCCGCGTCACGGTCCTGGAGAAGGAGGACCGGGTCGCCGCGCACCAGACCGGCCACAACAGCGGCGTCGTCCACGCCGGTCTGTACTACCGGCCGGGATCGCTCAAGGCCACCCTGTGCCGACGCGGGGTCGGACTGCTCAGGGAGTACTGCGCGGAGCACGGGCTGCCCTACCGGGAGGTCGGCAAGCTCCTCGTCGCGGTCGACGCCGAGGACACGGCGCGGCTGGCGGACATAGAGCGGCGGGCGAAGGACAACGGGGTCCCCGGCGTGGTCCGTCTCGGCCCCCGCGGCCTGCGCGACGTCGAGCCCCATGCCGTGGGTGTGGCGGCCCTGCACTCGCCCACCACGGCGATCACCGACTTCGTCGCCGTCGCCGAACAGCTCGCCGACGACGTACGCCGCTCCGGCGGGCGGGTGCTCCTGCACACCCCCGTCATCGACATGCGCCAGGGCCACGACGGGGTCGAGGTCCTCACCGGAACCCCCGAGGGCGAACGGCGCATCCACCGTTTCGACCGCCTCGTGGTCTGCGGCGGTCTGTACGGCGACGAACTCGCACGGATGGCGGGGGCGACCGCCGACCCCAGGGTCGTGCCGTTCCGCGGCCACTACCACGAACTCGCCCCCGAGCGCCGCCACCTCGTGCGGGGGCTGGTCTACCCGGTCCCCGACCCCCGCTACCCGTTCCTCGGGGTGCACCTGACCCGACACGTCCACGGTGAGGTCATGGCCGGTCCCAACGCCATCCTCGCGACGGCGCGCGAGGGCTACCGGGCCCGTGACCTGGACTCGCGCGAACTCGCGCGGACGCTCGCCTGGCCCGGATTCTGGAAGCTGGCCCGCCGCCACTGGACGATGGGCGCGCGGGAGGCCCTCGTGTCCTCCTCGCGCGCGGTGTTCGCCCGCCAGGCGCGTCGGCTCGTACCCGAGATCAGGGCCGCCGACCTGCGTCCCGCCGAGTCCGGCGTCCGGGCGCAGGCACTCGGCCGGGACGGCGCCCTGCTCGACGACTTCCGCGTCGACACCCACGGGCGGGTGGTGTGCGTGCGCAACGCGCCCTCGCCGGCGGCCACGTCCTCGCTGGCGATCGCCGAGTTCCTCGCGGACCACCACGTCCCCGAACGCTGAGCGAGGTCGCCCCGGCGGGTGCCGGGGGTGTCCGGGGGGCGTGTCGGAGCGGAGTTATCCACAGGTTCGGGCGCACCCTGGTGGGGGATCCGGAACGCTTCGACCATGGATGGGGACGGGGAATCGGGAGGGACCCGGGACCACCGTCGGAGGTTCCCATGGCCATGGTTGGACGGCTCGTGGCGGCACTCGCCGCCCTGATCGCACTCGTACTCACGGCGGCACCGGCCGCCGCCGACCCTGGAGGAGACGTGGACGGCTTCACCGTCGGGTACCTGCCCGCGCAGGTCGACGAGCGGACGTCGGTCGACGAGTTCGACTACGAGTGGGGTGACGTGTCCTTCTCCACCCGCGTGTGGGAGAGGGCCCTGGAGGGCGGAGGCGCCAGGGTCGTCCTCCAGGTCCTCGTGATGCGCGGGGACCGGCTCTCGGACCTGGACGCGGTCAGCGTGTTCCTGGCCGAGTACCACGAGCGCTCCCCGGACGGTTGGGAGCTCGACGAGTTCGACAACAGGGGGGTTCGGGCCCTGCACGGTGAGACCGAGGCCTTCTGGTCCCCCGAGCCCGGGGTCGCGGTGGAGGTCCGGGACACCTTCGGTCTCCTCGGCCAGGATGAGCTGTTGGCGACGGCGCGCGGGATCAGCCAGCGTCCGCTCGGCTGACGTCGCGGTGCGGCCGGGCCCGTCCGTCACACCGGAGGGACGGGCCCGGGCCGGTCACGGGCCGACGGTTCGCCTCACAGGCTCAGCAGTCGGCGAGCACCTCGCGCAGCGCCTCCTCCTCGTCCGGGTCCACGGTCAGCTCCCACGCGTGCTTGACCTCGATCCAGGACACCGCGTAGTCGCAGTGGAAGGAGTCCAGCGGGGGCAGCCAGTCCGCCGGGTCCTCGTCACTCTTGGACCGGTTGCTGGACGCGCTGACGGCCCACAGTTGGGGGGAGGTGTCGAGGTCGTTGGCGAAGCGTTCGCGCTCCTCGGTCGTCCACTCGCTCGCGCCCGAACGCCAGGCCTCCTTGAGCGGGACCATGTGGTCGATGTCGAGGTCACCGGCCTCGGTGAAGGTCTCTCCGTCGTAGACGCTGTACCAGGTTCCCGACACCGATCGGCACTCGTCGTCGGTCTCCACGTCCTCCCCGTCCCGGTTCAGGACCGTCTCCCGGGTGTTGCAGGGGCTCTCGACGGTGCTCCAGTGGGGGAAGAGCGACCGGTCGTAGCCGGGCGGATCGTTCTCCTCCTCCACACGCAGCTCCTCCAGCTGCCGGAGCGCCCCGTCCACGTCGGGGGATCCGTCCGTCGGCGCTTCGTCGGTTCCGTCGGCGGTGGGCCCGCCGGTGTCCGCCGGGGTCGAGTCCTGGGGCGAGAGGTCGATCAGCCCCAACTGGTACAGCACGAGCGCCGCGACGACGACGAGGGCACCGGCGGCACCGGTGAGGATCTTCTGGGACATGGGGGAACTCCAACGCGGTCCGGTCCCCCGGACACGGGGCGGTCCGGGGCGCTCCACCAGCTTGACGTACGGCGGTGCCGGGGAGGAACACGACCTCGGGGTGAGTCCGCGGTCACCTCGGTCGGGCGGGCGAGCGGGCCCCGGTCGGGATTCTTCCCGGTGGTGCCGGGCGTTGTGGGTGGCGGACGGTCACTCCGGCGGGCCCGATAGCGTGGAGCACGAGGCAAATCCGGGTGACGGTCCGCAACGACCCGGCCTACACTTCCAGGCAGATCGGGACCGGGGCCCGCACCAGCGACAGAGAGACGACAGTGACCGACATCATCGACGAACTCCAGTGGCGCGGCCTGATCGCGCAGACGACCGACCTTGACGCACTCCGCAAGGCGCTCGCCGATGGTCCGATCACCCTGTATTGCGGGTTCGACCCGACAGCGGGCAGTCTGCACGTCGGTCACCTCACCCAGCTTTTCACGCTGGCCCGCTTCCAGCAGGCCGGTCACCGTCCGATCGCGCTGGTCGGCGGCGGTACGGGGCTCATCGGTGACCCCAAGCCCACCGCCGAGCGGCAGATGAACTCGGTCGAGACCGTGCGCGGCTGGGTCGACAAGCTGAGGTCGCAGTTGTCGGCCTCCCTCCGGTTCACCCCCGACGGCGGGCGGCCCGAGGCCACCGACGCGATCCTGGCCGACAACTCCGACTGGCTGGGCGAGATCAACGCGATCGAGCTGCTGCGCGACGTCGGCAAGCACTTCAGCATCAACCAGATGCTCGCGCGGGAGACCGTCCGCAGCCGTCTCGACGGCGAGGGGATGAGCTACACCGAGTTCAGCTACGTGCTGCTCCAGTCCTACGACTACGTCCAGCTCTACCGGCGGTACGGGTGCACCCTCCAGACCGGCGGCTCGGACCAGTGGGGCAACATCACCTCCGGACTGGACCTGATCCGCAGGATGGACGGCAACGAGCCGCACGGGCAGGCGCACGCCCTGACCACCAACCTGCTCACCAAGGCCGACGGCACCAAGTTCGGCAAGACCGAGTCGGGCAGTGTCTGGCTCGACCCCGAGATGACGTCGCCGTACGCCTTCTACCAGTTCTGGTTCAACGCCGACGACCGTGACGTCGTCCGGTACCTCAAGGTGTTCAGCTTCCTCAGCCGGAGCGAGATCGAGGACCTGGAGCGTCAGACCGAGGAGCGGCCGCAGGCCCGTGCCGCCCAGCGCGCTCTGGCGCAGGAGCTCACCACGCTCGTGCACGGTGCGGAGGAGTGCCGCAAGGCCATCGACGCGAGCCTGGCCCTGTTCGGCCGTGCCGACCTGGCGGAGCTGGACGCGCGCACGCTGGACGCCGCGTTGGCCGAGGTGCCCAAGGCCGAGGTCTCGGGGCCGGTCGGGGAACTGCCGACCGTCGCCGAGCTGTTCGCGCAGAGCGGCCTGACCAACAGCAAGTCCGCGGCCCGCCGCGCCATCCAGGAGGGCGGTGCGTACGTGAACAACGTCAAGGTCACGGACGTCGAGGCCCGGATCGGCGCGTCCGACGTCCTCCAGGGGCGGTTCGTCGTGCTGCGCAAGGGCAAGCGCAACGTCGGCGGGGTCGTCCTCACCGACGTGTGATCGCCACCGCCCTCACGGTGGTCGGGGCCGGCGTCCTTCGGGCGTCGGCCCCGTGTGTGCGCACGTGTGGTTCGCGTGCCTCCGGGGAGCGTCGGCGATTCTCGACCGGACGAGGGTTTCGATGGGGAATGTCCCGGGCAGGTAGCGGGTTGACAGTGACAGAGCCGACGCGGTCACCTCGGTCCCGGTGTGTGGACCGAACGCGTCAGGGGCCTGAAGATGCCGCCCGGACAGGGGCGACAGGGCCCCGGATCCACGGGTTCCCACCCGGTCCGGGGTCTGATTTGACGTCCAGAGGTCACCTCCCTATACTCGAAAGAGTCGCTGCGGGACGGCGGGCGGCCCCCAGGGGTCGACTCGGGACCGGGTCGCAGTCCACGTCTTCCTCTCGCCAACATGGTTCGAGCATCCACTCGGACCCGGTAGGCTCGGGGAGTCGCTTTCCAGATCGGTGCACACCGATGCGGATAAGTGGCAGTAAGAATGACAAAGCGGGTGCTTTACCCCGTTCGGTTGATCCGAAACCGCCGATTTGGCGGGACACGGAACACC
>NZ_JBVMUY010000031.1:0-171558 GCF_055632325.1 Nocardiopsis sp. KDC1DS13DA1 | reverse complement strand
CCGTCCATCGTCGGGAACGTCACCCGCAGGTCGTCCACCCGGACGACGGGCTCGGCGGACGCGGCGGGGTCGGACGGGGTCTCGCTCATCGGGTGGCCTCTTCGTTCCTCGGGGTCGGGCGGGGCTGGGTACGTGGCGAACGCACGCCCTAGTCGTGGATGCGGACACGGGGGTCGATGAGCGGGTACACCAGGTCCACGACCAGGTTGGCGACCACGATGAAGAACGCCCCGACCAGGGTCACCCCCAAAATCACCGGCAGGTCGCTCTGGGTGATGGCCTGGACCGCGTACCGGCCGATGCCGTTGAGGGAGAAGACCTGTTCGGTCAGGACCGCGCCGCCGAGCACCAGGCCCAGGTCGAGGCCGAAGATCGTGACGATCGGGGTCAGCGTGGGCCGCAGCGCGTGCTTGAGCACCACCCTGCGTTCACTGAGCCCCTTGGCCCGGGCGGTGCGGATGTAGTCCTCGCCCAGGCTCTCCAGCATGCCCGCGCGGGTCTGGCGCGCGTACATGGCCGCGTGCAGGAACGCCAGGGTCAGCCACGGCAGGAACAGGCCGACCGCCCACGCCGCCGGATCCTGGAACAGCGGCACGTAGCGCGGCGTGGGGAACCAGTCCCACGCGTGCACGGGAAAGGCCAGTGCCAGCAGACCGGTGAAGAAGATCGGCAGGGACACTCCGGCGAGCGCGACGCCCATGGCGATCCGGTCGAAGACGCTGCCCTTCCACACGGCCGAGACCACCCCCACGGCGATCCCGCCGACCAGCCAGATCACACCCGCGCCGATCGCCAGGGAGACGGTGACCGGCAGGCGGTGGACGATCTCGGTGAAGACCGGCTGGTAGGTCTGGAAGGAGTAGCCCAGGCACGGCGCCGGGCACTCGACGACGTCCCTGCCGAACTGGTACTCGGCACCGACGAAGATCCCCTTGACGAACTCCCAGAACTGGACGGCGACCGGCCGGTCCAGCCCCAGCCGTTCGATGGTGGCCTGGATCGCCTCCGGGGTGGGGGCGCGGCCGACGTACATGGTGGCCAGCTGTTCGGTGGTGCGGCCCGCCCAGCGGGGCACCACGTAGAAGATGGCGAACGTGACCATCGTGACCACGGCGAGCAACAGGAGACCGGCGCCCAGGCGGCGCAGGATGTAGGTCAGCAAGGCGCGCTCTCTCGACGGGGACGACGACGGGGGCGGCCGCGGCGTGGGTGCGGCCCGGGCCGTGGCGAACGCTCTCGTCGAGGGCGTGCCCACACGCCCACGCTAGCGGAACGTGTTCGACTGATCACGCATGCGCACCGCGGTGCGTCGGCCGTCGGGCACCGCCCGGACTCGCGCCCCCGCACCGGGCACCGTCCACCCGCGCGCACCGCCCGAGGCGGTTCCGTCCGCGCCCGATCCACCGGTCGGCCCCGGGACCGGGACGACGGAACACGCCGTTGCCGTGCTTTCGGGATCCGAGGTGTGACCGCAGGCCGGAGGGGCATGCGAGGAACTAGGGGGTTCCCGTCACTCGGTTGACAAGGGATGAGGAGGTGACGGACGTGGAGTGCTACGACTGCGCCCGCCAGGGACAGGCCGTCTCCGCCGTCGCGGTGTGCATGAGGTGCGGCGCCGGGGTGTGCCTCGAACACGCGCACGAGACCCCGGTGGAGGTCCGCCGGGCCGCGAGTCCGGGCCAGAGTGAGATGCCCGATCCGGCCCGCCACCTCACCTGCCCGGTCTGCTTCCACGCCGAGGGGCTCGACCACGGGCCCTGACCCGGCGTGCCACGGGGCCCTCACCGCGGACGAAGGGGGCGATCATCATGGGCATGGCCGTCGACCTGCAGAACAGGTGTGTCGACGCGGCCTTGGGGCGCGACTACGACCAGATGAGGTCGCTGCTGCACCCGGACTACGTGTTCACGGACGAGGAGGGGGGCCGGTACGACGCCGAGGGGGCCGTCGGCAGGCTGCGGATGTATCTGGAGGCCTTCCCCGACCTGCGGCTCGACATCCACCGGCAGTGGGACCTGGGAGAGGTGGCGCTCATGGAGGCCACCGTCACCGGTACCCACCAGAAGGAGTTCCTGGGCGTGCCCGCCACGGGCCGGAAGGTCGCGGTGGAGCTGTGCAACGTCATCGAGATCCGCGACGGCAGGATCCTGCGCGAGCACGACTACCACGACAACCTGTCGCTCATGCGCCAGCTGGGCGCGCTCTCCGCGGCGGGGTAGTCCGGCGCGCGGTCGGCCGGCCCGGAGCCCGGGTGGTCCGCTGCCCCGGCCGTCACCGGCCGGGGCGGCGGACCCTCCTGGTCACGGGCCCGGGGTCATTCCCTCGTGGTGCCCAACGACATGTAGTCGTACTTCATGAAGGTTGGGGTCAGGAGACGAAAAAGACCAGTTTAGGAAGCATACGGACTTTTCACGGAGTGGAAGGTTCGTGCAGTTCGATGCGCTTGGATGCAGTTCCGTGCACGTTCTTGTTCGGCGCTCGCCCCACAGTTGCCCCACACCGCCCCGACCGTGCCAAGGACGACGCGTCCGGCCCCCGCCCAGTTCGGCATGAGCGTGGGGTGCGCGTGTACGGGGTGGTGACGGTGGTGGACACGGTACGGGGCGAGGAGGTTCCGCCCACACGGCCGCCGCTGGGCGGTGGGGGAATCCCGCTGCCTCCTGTGTAGGTGATCCTGACGGCCGCTCCTGCTCTTCGAGGGCAGGGGCGGCCGTTCGCGTGCAAAGACGAGGGAAGCGTTCCGGGGCACTGATCGGCGCTACGGCAGGGTCGTCCTGTACCCCTCCAGCGCCGCCCGCGCCCGCCTGCACGAGTGGGGGACGACGGAGTGCCTACGAACCGGGCCGCACGTACTCGGCGCGCACAGCGTAGATGGCGGCCTCGGTGCGCGAGTGGACCTGGAGCTTCTCCAGGATGTTGCGCACGTGGTTCTTCACGGTGTTCTCCGTGATGAAGAGCCGCTCGCCGATCTCCCGGTTGTTGAGCGAGTGCGCCAGCAGCTTGAGCACCTCGGTCTCCCTCGGGGTCAACTGCGGCAGTGCCGGGACGGCGCCGTGCGAATCAGCCTCCTGTTTGGCGAGCTCGGCGAACTCCCCGATCAGCTTGGTGGCCATCGCCCGGTCCACGAAGGACCGGCCCGAAGCGATACCGCGCACCGCCCGGGGGATCTCGGTCACCGAGATCTCCTTGCGCAGATACCCGGTCGCGCCCGCCTTGAGCGCGTCGAACAGGTCGGTCTCCTCGTCGCTCATCGTGAGCATGACGAACTTGACCTGTGGCAGGGTCTCGCGGATGCGCGAGCAGGCGTCGATCCCGGACACCTGCGGCATGCGCACGTCCATGATGATGACGTCGGGCCGGTGCTCGGCGGCCAGGCGCACCGCCTCCTCCCCGTCACCGGCCTCGCTGACGACGTTGATGTCGGCCTCGTCGTCGATGACCGAGACCAGGCCGCGGCGGAAGAGGGCGTGGTCGTCCACGACGAGGACGCGGATGGGGGTGGTGGGTGCGAGTGGTGCTTGCGGGGTCCGGGTGGGGGCCGGGGGGGTCGGGGGGTGCGGACTCACGGCGACGGCCTTCCTTGCGCGTGACAGGCGGGAGGTTCCACGGCCCCGTCCTTGTGGCTGGGCGGTGGGGGTTCGCACCGCCTCAGGAGGGGACTTTCCACTTTAGGCAGGCTTCCCTCGCTCTACGGCGGAATCGAATGAACCTACCTGGCGGTACCCCGACCATGCCGCCAGAAAACGGGCACAACGGCCGGGGCCTGCCGATAGAGAATTCGGAGTTTAGGTCCGCCCGAAACGACGACCCTGCCCGGCCGCGCAGGCAGGGGCAGAGCACGGACGTCCTACTTCCCAGGGCATCCGAACGGATTCCCGCACTCCATCGCGTCCGGCTGGTTGAGGTAGTTGCAGTAGAAGCAGGTCCACCCCTTGGCGTCCTGGACGATCAGCTGTGGCCTCAACCTGAGGAAAGAGAAGCGCCGCATGGGAAATCCTCCGTGATTTGGTGTCTTGGCCATTGTGAACGGTCCGCTCGTCGTGGGTGGCATCCCACATCAAAGGGGTCCGTGCACCCGACCTTCGGACCCAGGGTGCGATCCGCGCAGGCAAAGACCCGAAGAACCCTCCACCGAATCCGATCCCCTGCGGCCCCGACAGCGACATCTGTAGGCCCGGCGGTCCGCCGAGCTGGTGCAACCCACGAAGGTGATCATGGACGAACAGATCACGATGCTGATCGCCCCCACACAGGAACCATCGGTCTGAGCGAGGCCGTCACGGACGGGTACGGGGGTGCGAGCATGTGACGGGCCGCTGAGCCTGTCCGGTTTCGGTCACGGGTCCAGCGCACTGGAGCGGTTATCCTGGAGGATGTTGACATAGAACCGACCCCCGCCAACTCGCCTGGCGGGGGTCGGTTCTGGTCTGTTCCTACAGCTACTTCGCGAGGGTTCCCAGGAGTGCAACCCACTCCCCGGAATCGAACGCGAGGTGACCCAGCTCGCGGTTCTGCGTAGAGCGGACTGCGGCGTGGTCAGCCATTAGCCGCGCCTCCACCCAGTTACCGCCTGTTCCGTTGCTGTAGCTGGACTTGTCCCTGCCTTCGGTCATCATGCGATCATGCCTCGAATCCCTTCCATCCTGACGCGGGACTCAGGAACCGGCAGCGCAGCGGTCCTACTGAGTTTTTCGTTAGTTCTTCGGGCATGAAGGGCTCAGCCGTGCGAGCATCACGGCATGCCCCTCACACTCGAGTCCCCTGCTTTTGAGGAAGCCGTCCCGCCGCTGACCCGCCCGCAGTTGGCCGAGGCCCGGCGTATGCGCGCAGCCGAGCTCTTCAGCCAAGGCGACCATTCCCAGGCCGAGATCGCCCGGTGGGTGGCGCACGAGTGGCCACGCATCAACAGGGGGCGCTGAAGAATCGGGCGTGGATCGTTTTCTTCGACGAATCGGGCATCTCGCTGCTGCCCCAGGTGCGCCGTACCTACGCACCCCGCGGCCGCACCCTGACCCACCGTTTGAACTGGAAACGCGCCTCGATGGCCGCCGCGCTGGGATACCACGACGCCGGGACTGAGCGCGGGGCCCGGTTGTGCTTCGACCTGCGCCCGGGCAGCTACGACACCGACGCGCTGATCGCGGTACTCGAACAGCTCAAACGCCTCTACGAGCGCGAGCGGGTGGTGCTGGTCTGGGACGGGTTGAGCGAGTGCTGGAGCCGGGCGATGCGCGCTTGGGTGGCAGACCAGGACTGGCTCACCCTGGAACGTCTGCCCGCTTATGCCCCCGAGCTCAACCGCGTGGAGATGCTGTGGTCGGCCATCAAGGCGCGGGAGTTGGCCAACGTGGCCGGTGACCACCTGGCCGACGTCGCCGACGCGGCAGAACGAGGCATCAACCGGGTCTGCGCGGACGAGCAGCTCGCGTGGTCCTTCCTGGTCCACACCGGCCTGGAGATCCACCTCCCGCACCCGAAGAACTAACGAACAACTCAGCAATAGAGCAAGAACTGCTGCGAGCCTCTTTCTGCATACCAGCATCTAAAAACCTGGTGACGGTACGCGAAATCGATCGATCTCTTTAGCGACCTCATCTGGTGACGTGCGCAACGCGGAATTGATGAACTTTTCTCCACGATCTATTTCTCTGACGTACCGAATATTCTGCCACATCGGCTCTGGGTCAGGCAGGCCTGGCTGAATCCAATGGAGAGAGAAGCGCTCATTGATATGCTTATTTACTTTGTTCATATGATTCATTGCGGCATGGAAATCAGCAAAAAATTCTGGACCCACAACTAGATAGCTTGGGACAAAATGAACGGTCATTGAATCGGCGTTCACCTTGTCCGTTTTGCCAGAAATTCCACTGCGTTCCTCCAACACCTCGACATTGAGTATAAACGCACTAAGATGGTCAGCGCTCTCAGGGGTGCGAATAGTCACCTTCGCCTCGCCGGCGTACTGATCTTTGCGTTTTTCTGAATGGAAGTCGACCGTGACATCGACGCGCACGGTCCCTGGCCTCTCATTCAGAAACATCCGTTCTCCGGCGTCGATCCTCGCGTCACTCTCGAAGAGGTCCTCGTCGACCGCACTGGTGCGCCTGCTTTGGAAGCAGTCATAGACGTTGGTGTCGATGGTCAGCGATCTTGATACTCGCCCCGTTGGAAATGGAGTGAGGCCTTCTTCGTCAGTGCCGGGGGAGGAGAACTCGCAGAGCGTCAACGTGCGTCCAGAGATCCATAGCTGGTAGCCGAGCTGAACACGAGAATAATCAGCACGACGGGCCATACGAAAGCTGA
Source organism: Nocardiopsis sp. KDC1DS13DA1 (assembly GCF_055632325.1). Classification (NCBI taxonomy): domain Bacteria; kingdom Bacillati; phylum Actinomycetota; class Actinomycetes; order Streptosporangiales; family Nocardiopsidaceae; genus Nocardiopsis; species Nocardiopsis sp. KDC1DS13DA1. The sequence goes on along the minus strand of NZ_JBVMUY010000031.1, from coordinate 165,252 downwards.
AGGTCTTCTCGACACGCTGGTGATATCTTTGGGACGTATAGGTCTTGTTCCTATTGGGTGAGAACATCTTCAAGCGCCCCAAGTCGACCTGTTCCTCTTGAGGCGCTTGGATTAGATTGGACATTTGCCGAAAACGGGCGTCGGGCAGGTTGACAAAATCGGATTTGGTCGGCAGGTGACTGAGTCTTTCAAACAAGTCACGAAGTTTGGACAGGCGCCCAATTCCCGACGCACGGATCACTTGGTCGACGAGTTGCGCCTGTAGTTTCCTCGCGGCTTCCAATGCCGCAGGATAGTCCTTGGCACTGGGCCAGGAAATACTACTTTCTCCGAATTTTGTGACATCTGTTCGCTGCTCGAAATCGCGCCAGTCGAAGCGGAAGGCAGCAACGCCAGTTACCGGATCAATCGCACCGACAGGGATGGAATCAGCTGGGCCTTGTGCATATGTTGGATTCATCAACGTATGGCCATCATTGAGACCAGGCTCGGGATGCACAATCAGGATTGATTGACGCCACGTTTCAGTGAAGATACGCAGCTTTTCACTGATATCGATAAAACTTTCACGACCGTGCCCGGTGGACCGGAACGCTGGTTCGAGTGCAGTGGCCGCTGCCACCCGCTCAGAGAGGGCGTAGAACAGGGTTCCAATGTAGTGACCCGGATCCCAGATATCACTCTGAAGCTCCTGATTCGGGTCTCGGTACGCGACCGGCGCACCGTCCGCCCTGGTCATAAATGGCGTGATGGCAGCATCGATCCAGTGCCCAACCCCCGGAGAATATTCGTACATACGACGAATAAAGGCAATTTCTCCTGATATGGGATCAAGCATCTCAAGGATCGCTTCATCGAGGAGTTCGATCGTACCATCTAGATCTTCCAAATTACTTCGGCTTCGGGAACGCCCAACATCCGCTCGGGCCCTGCGGGCAGCATCTACCACTCTGTTCAACTCACTCCCCTTCAGTTTCAACTTTTTCATCTCATCTTTGACTTTTCTTTCGTATAGCTGTTCGACGTGTATAGCCATTCCCTTAATAGTTTCCTCAATGGGAGTCTCTTGGGTGCCGAATACTCCGAGCTCCTTAAGAAGGTCGGAGACTGTATTGTATGCTCCCACGATGGCGTAAGCAGTGGAAATAGTTTTCGCTATGCCACCAATGGCACTATAGAGAGCCCGAACTTGCCTCCCATCGAACTTTAGGAACAGCAAACCTTCCCGCAAGGGATCGAACTCTTTGTCATCCGGGGATCCCCCGCTCATTAGCTCGTGTCCGATCAAACCCACCCTGTCGGCTTCGAAGAACACATCGCCCGGCGTGTACGAGACGATCTCGTCGGTTGACTGGCTTGCCCGCTTCAACTGATACCTCCAAGGACATGCGTGCTCGACACCAGCTTCAGTCGAGCGTGAACAGAGGGAGGACATCTGGATTCGTACCCGACCAGGGCTGTTTCATTCCCGGGGCACGGTAATGCCCGTGCTGCTGATCTTTGACATGGGGTTGACCGTTAAGGGACTCTGCCGTGTTAAAGGGCATGGAGGTACCCCGAACCCGAAGACTCCCGCTGAACTCCGCTAACGACGCATGCTCGGCGCCCATGTTCGAGGGCGGCAACTACTCTCTAGCCGAAATGTCCGCACCTTCGGCGTGATCCGCCAAGCCGTCCACACCTGGCACACCAAGTGGAAGACTGATGGCCCCAAGCTGTCGTTCTCGGCCGGCGTGACCCAGTTGCGCAGCATTTCGTGATTGACGCCCAACTGGTCGGCGAAACAGGAGATCCCCATATCTCCAGTGGTCGTGTCCCTGCGCGCTCCGACCGCCGTACACGCGGATACGGGCCGGGAAGTCACCCAGCGGCAGCTGAGGACGGGGCGACGGAGAAGGCACCCCGGGCAGCGGGTCAAGCAACACAGCCCTTCCGTTCAGGGACATGACGGACCAGGATTCCCGCTGCCTTCGCACGGCGCACCATGTCCGCAGTACCGCGCCCTCCAGGGAACGCCAGACACAGGTCCGCCCCAGCCTCAGCCATCTCCTGGTTACGGATCGGCCCGGCCGCCCGCCCATGAGTACGCCAGTCTGCGGGGTGGGGTTCGATCATCCATCCGGCTCGGGTGGCCACGGACGCGGCCAGCCGGTCAGCGCCCGGGGCGTCGCCGTGCACGAGGATGATGTGCTCACCGGGGGCGGCCTGGAGTGCGGCGGTGCCCCGGTCGTTGAAGGTCCGGCCGCCGGTGACGATGATCTTAATGGGCATCAGAAGGCCCTCTTGTGCTCGGTGATCTCGGCGCGGACGGTGGCGCGTACCTGACGCTTCTCGACACGGCGAGCGGCGCGGCGGCGGCCGCCCCGAAGCCGAGGTGACGCGTCACAGCATGGGCACACGCTGCGGTGGCGGAGTCGGGTCGGGTCGGGTGTGGGAGAGCATGCGGGCAAGGTTCATCAGGGGTTCCGTTCACGGGGGTGAGGGATCTACGTGCCGGGTGGTGGCGTTCACACGATCAGCATCTCCTGGCGGGGCCCGGCGGGGATGATCGGCCACCGGCCGCCCACCACTGCGTGCGGGTCGCACTTCTCCCCCGCCTTGTCAGGGGTGCGTAGGTAGGACTGGAACGACGTGCGCTGCTCGGCCCACCACCCCACCTGGGCGTCGTGCAGCTCTTGGGGTATGGCGGCGCAGCACCGGGCGGGTCACCACGGCCGCGGCCACGTACAGGGACATGCGGCAGTCGTAGGCGGCCCCGTGCGCCTGGTCCTCGTCCCACACCACGACCGGCCAGATGGGGGTGACCAACTGTTCCACGCAGGTACGCAACGCGTGCGCGCCCTGGGTATCAGACACCCGGTGCCGGTACGGGTCGATCTTCTTCGACAGCACGAGCGCGTCCAGCACCGGCCGGATGCGGGCACCCACCAGGTCCTCCCAGCCGTTCCTGAGGTGGCGGCATTGGCGGTCGACCACGGTCAGGTCGTAGGAGAGGTTGTGCACGCCCAAGGGGCGGCCGGAGGTCACGCACGCGGTGATGTGGACAACGATGTCGGCCACTGCTCGGGGGGCAGGGATGCCCTCGGCCTGTACTCGGGCTGTGGTGTAACCGTGGATGGCGGCGGCCTCGCCAGGGATCTCCACGCCGGGGTTCACGATCTGCTCGACGTCGACCGGGTTCGGGTCGGTATGAACGAACGCGTACTCAACGATGCGTGCGGTCTCGGGGTCCTTGTCGGTGGTTTCCAGGTCGAACCCGGTCATGGGGATCATCGCGGCGGGTCCTGTCGCCGTTCGAGCTGCTCATTGCAGCCGAGCGCATCGCTCTTCCCACGGGGCGCGGTGAGGACTTCACGATGATGGTGGCCCTTGGGTACACCGGTCTGCGCTGGTCCGAGATGATCGCCGCGATCCCGCCGTCCGGAGACGAGCTGAAGGTGGACCGACAGCTGTACGGCGGCGGCAGACACTTCTGCTGCAAGCCACCCGGGTACGGGAGCCCGCGCGATATCGGTCTTCCCCCGTTCCTGGTGGCGTTGCTGCGCGACCTGCCGGCCCCTGTCCCGGGGCGGGTGGGTGCCGTTGCGGTGCGGGCTTGGAGGACCGGTACCGGCACCGGTCCGGAGACACCCGGTTCACGTCGCGGCACCGGTACCACCGGGTGAACCATGCGTTCGCGACGTCGTACTTTCCGCCCGCGTTGCGGGGTCGTGGTGAACGGCAGATTCACCCGGTGTACCGGAAGGGCGGGGATGTGTTCGGTACGCCGACACGGCAGTCCGGACGGACGGATCCGGACAGTTCCGTTGAGGGACGGACGGTGGTGGCGTGCCGGGCGCCGTTGCGTGCGGAGGCGACACCGCATCTGCTCCGGCATTCCCACCGGTCGTGGTTGGACGGGATCGGCGTGCCGTCGGTGTTGGCGGAGGAGCGTACGGGGCACCTGGACACGACGATTCCGGGTACCTACAAGCACCCCGCGGAGAAGGACCGGAAGCGACTGAGGGAGGACTTGGAGGAGCTGTGGGAGGAGGCGTTGGGTGAGCGGTCGCGGTGGTCTGGGGGTCGCTCGTGGGGCCTCTGGACAAGGCGTTGAAGGAACACGGGGCGGGCCGGTAGCACCCTGGTTCTGCCCCATGGTCGGCCCACAAGGGGCAGAGAGGTACTACCGGCCCGCGCTGCACCAGGTTCTGCCTGCTGTTTTCTACTCCCTGGTCGTTCCGAGCGACATGTAGTCGTACATCGAGTAGCCCGCGTGGTAGTACACGTTGGTCAGGTTCGGCGGCCGGTACAGCACCGTCCGCTCGAACACCACCGGCAGGATCGCGGCCTGCTCCATCGCCCGCTCGTCGATCTGGCGGTAGATCTCGGCGCGCTCATCGGGGTCCTCGATCGTGACGACCTCCTCGAACCACGCGTTGATCTGCGGGTCGTCGAGCTCGGAGATGTTGGCGTTGCCCGCGTCCCGGATGGCGTTTCCGTCCAGGATCTTGCTCATGAACCCGTATCCGCTGGCCCAGTCCGGAGCCCAGCCGTAGACGGTCAGCCCCAGGTCGTTGGCGTGCACGAAGTCCGGCGAGCCCGCCTGGGTGTTGGTGTAGGTGTCCGACGGGTACTGCTTGATCTCCGCGTCGATGCCCACCCGCGCCAGGGACTGCTGCAGCGCCTCGGCGGTGGCCACGTCCGAGGGCCGGTCGGCGCGGGCGCCGATGGCGGTCGAGAAGCCGTCGGGCTGGCCGCACTCCTCCAGCTTCTGCCGTGCCATGTCCAGGTCGCCCTGGTCGTTCTCGGACGGGTAGAGGTTCATCTCGGGGTCCGCTCCCGGCAGGGCGGCGGGCATGATCTGGGTGGCGATGTCGCCTCCGGTGTCGCCGCCCCAGGCGCGCTGCAGGGAGTCGTGGTCGGCGGCGTAGAGCACCGCCTGGCGGCAGGCCAGGTCGTCGAGCGGCTCGACGACGGTGTTGACGTTGACGTAGCGCAGGGTGTTGGTCTGCGGGTTGTCGAGGTTGGCGCGCTCGGCGTCGTCCGTGATGAGCGTGCCCTTCATCGCGGGACCGACCCCGGTCCCGGCCAGGTCGACGTCGAGCTCGCCGTTGACGAGGCGCTGGTCGATCTCGTTCTGGTCGACCCCGATCTGCACGTCGATCCGGTCGGGCAGGGCCCGGCGGGTCGGGTCGGTGGCGGCCTCCCACTCCTCGTTGCGGACCAGGTTGAGGGAGACGCCCGGGCGGTAGTCGCCGTCGAACTTGTACGGGCCCGAGGAGACGACCCGGGTCTGGTACTGCTCGCCGCGGTCGGCGTCCGGCGGGACCGGCGCCGTCTGCGGCTGGATGAGCACGTACGGGAACTCCGAGAAGCTCTGGTTGAGGTGGAAGACGAGGGTGTGGTCGTCGGGGGTCTCGATACCGTCGAAGCCCTCCAGCGGGTCGCCGTCGCCCGCGTACGGGCCCTCGTAGTCCTCACTGTCGGCCAGCAGGCCCTGGAAGTACTTGGGGCCGTTGGGCAGGGCCTGGTCGCCGAAGTTGCTGCGCGCGATCGCGTACTTGATGTCGCGGGCGGTGATCTCCGTGCCGTCCTCGTACCTGAGGCCCGGTTTGATGCGCACGGTCCACTCGGTGGCGTCCTCGTTGGGCTCGGGCATCGCCTCGGCCAGGTCAGGCTGGAGCTGGGTGCCCTCCTCTCCCGGGGCCTCGGTGTAGGTGAGCAGGGTGCGTGCGTAGTAGCGGGAGAAGTTCCAGCTGAACGCGTAGTAGGTGTTGCCCGGGTCGGGCGAGTCGAAGTCGGAGGAGATGGCGTAGCGCAGGGTCCCGCCGGTGGCGTCCGAGGGGTTGACGATACTGGTCTCGCCCGCGTTGAACTCGGCGCCGGACACCTGGCCCCCGCCGCCGCCTCCGTCGCCGCCGCACGCGGCCAGCAGCAGCGCCGCCGCCGTTGCGACGGCCGCGGGCGCGATCGCCCGTCGGCGGCGCCTCCGGTGCGGTGTCGCGGTCCTTGTGTGGTGGGTGGTCACCTTGCCTCCTGGTCGGTTGCCTGTCGGGCCCGCCGTGAACGGGGCCCGGGGTCGGGAGCGTGGGGCTGCCGGGGCCGGGGCCCGTCAGTCGGAGGAGCGGGGGTCGAAGGCGTCGCGCAGGCCGTCGCCGAAGAGGTTGAAGGCCAGGACGGTGATGAAGATGGCCAGGCCAGGCACGATGACGAAGTGCGGCGAGGTGGTGTAGAAGCGCAGGGCGTTGTCGAGCATCCCGCCCCAGGTGGGCATGGGCGGGTTGATGCCCACGCCCAGGAAGCTCAGGGCGGCCTCGAAGAGGATGTTGGTGGGGATGAGCAGGGTGGAGTAGACGAGGATGGGGGTGACGAGGTTGGGCAGGATCTCGCGGAAGACGATGTGGGCGCTGCCCGCTCCCAGGCTCCGGGAGGCCTCCACGAACTCCCGTTCCTTCAGTGTGAGGGTCTGGCCGCGGACGATGCGGCCGATGTAGGGCCAGTTGAAGAACCCGATGATGAACACCAGGACGCCGATGCGCAGATCGTTCCCGGTCAGCCCGAAGGCGCCGTCGGGGATGACGCCGACCAGGGCGATGGCGAAGAGCAGCAGGGGGAAGGCCAGGAAGATGTCCATGGCCCGGCTGATGACGGTGTCGACCCAACCGCCGAAGTACCCAGCGGTGATGCCGAGGACGGTGCCGATGACGACGCACAGCGCGGTCGCGACCGTGGCGACGAGCAGCGAGGTCCGCGCCCCGTAGACGATGCGGCTGAACAGGTCGCGGCCGTTGACGGGCTCGACGCCGAGCAGGTGGTCGGGGCTGATGCCGCCCCAGGGGTCGAGGCCGAGCTCGGGGCGTTCGGGGTCGAGCAGGACGCCGCCCGTGAGGGGGTCGACCAGGCTCTGGTTGAACTGGTTGGGCGGGTACCCGAACCAGGCGGTGAGCAGGGGGGCGAACAGGGCGACGAGGATGAGCACGACGACGGTGACCCCGCCCGCCATACCGGCCTTGTCCTTCCGGAAGCGCCGCCAGGCGATCTGGCGCAGCGATCTGCTCGCGGTGTCGGTCCCCCTGGCGACGACCTCCTCGGGTTCGGCGTGCTGGGACGACTCCGGCGCGTCCAAGGGCGCGGCCATGCCCACCTTGCTCTCTTTACGTGGTCGATTGACTACGCACAGATTGCCCGAGGCCCGCACGGATTTTCCAGTGGCCGCGCCGATCGGGGCACCGGGGTGGGCGGCGCGCCGCGCGGGGCTCGGCGCACGGCACTCCACCAGCCACCTTTACATCGTAGATTCATTCTTTCGGGCACCGGCGCCCTCAGGTCGGGGCCACCGGGTGCCGCTCCGCCGGGCGCGGAGCGGCACCGGTCCGCTAGCGACCGCGCAGTTCCCGGTACCGCCGGACCAGGGCGGCCGTGGAGGCGTCCAGACCGGGGACGTCGGCACCCTCGGTCAGGGCGGGCTCGACCCGCCGGGCCAGGACCTTGCCGAGCTCCACCCCCCACTGGTCGAAGGAGTTGATGTTCCACACCGCGCCCTGCACGAACACCTTGTGCTCGTAGAGGGCGACCAGCTGGCCGAGCACCGACGGGCTCAGCCGGTCGGCCAGGACCGTGGTCGTGGGGTGGTTGCCCGCGAACGTGCGGTGCGCGACCAGGTCGGCGGGCACACCCTCGGCGACGACCTCCTCGGCGGTCCGGCCGAAGGCGAGCGCCTGCCCCTGGGCGAACAGGTTGGCCATGAGCAGGTCGTGCTGGGGAACCAGGGCGTCGGGCAGACCGGGGGCGGGGTTGGCGAAGCCGATGAGGTCGGCGGGCACGAACCGGGTGCCCTGGTGCAGGAGCTGGAAGTAGGCGTGCTGGCCGTTGGTTCCGGGGGTGCCCCACACGATCGGACCGGTCTGCCAGGCGACGGGCCGCCCGTCCCGCTGGACCGACTTGCCGTTGGACTCCATGTCCAACTGCTGGAGGTAGGCGGTGAACTTCGACATGTGGTGGCTGTAGGGCAGCACCGCGTGGCTGTGACCGTCGAAGAAGGCCCCGTACCACACGCCCAACAGGCCGAGCAGGAAGGGCAGGTTGCGGTTGGGCGGCGCGGTCGCGAAGTGCTCGTCCATGAGGTGGAACCCGGCGAGCATCTCGCGGAAGGAGTCCGGGCCCAGAGCCACCATCAGGGACAGGCCGATCGCCGAGTCGTAGGAGTAGCGGCCGCCGACCCAGTCCCAGAACTCGAACATGTTGGCGGTGTCGATACCGAACCCGGCCACCGCCTCGGCGTTGGTGGAGACCGCGACGAAGTGCTTGGCGACCGCGTCGCTGTCGGTGTCCACACCGAGCCCGTCGGCCAGCCAGGCGCGCGCGGCGGTGGCGTTGGTGATCGTCTCGACGGTGGTGAAGGTCTTGGAGGCGACGATGAACAGCGTGCGGGCGGGATCCGCGTCGACGAGCGCCTCGTGCAGGTCGGTGCCGTCCACGTTGGAGACGAAGCGGAACTCCAGACCGCGGTCGGTGTAGGGGCGCAGCGCCTCGTAGGCCATGGCCGGACCCAGGTCGGAGCCGCCGATGCCGATGTTGACGACGCGCCTGACGCTCTGGCCGGTGTGGCCGAGCCACTCCCGGGAGCGCACGCGCTCGGCGAAGGCGGCCATCCGGTCCAGGACACGGTGGACGTCGGGGACCACGTCGTGGCCGTCGGTCTCCACGACCGCCCGGCGGGGCGCGCGCAGGGCCGTGTGCAGGACGGCCCGGTCCTCCGTGAGGTTGACGTGCTCCCCGCGCAGCATCGCGTCGCGCAGGTCGGCCACGCCGGTGGCGTCGGCCAGCGCGGTGAGCAGGCGCAGGGTCTCGTCGGTCACGAGGTTGCGGGAGTAGTCGACGTGCAGGTCACCGACGTCCAGCGTGAACCGTTGCGCGCGTGCGGGGTCGTCGGCGAACAGGCCGCGCAGGTGGGTGTCGCCGAACCGGGTACGGTGCTCGCCCAGGGCGGCCCACTCCCCCCGCCGGTCCAGCGGGGTGTCGGGGCGGGCCCGACCCCCGGTGTCCACCGCGCCGTGGGAGGTCGTACTGCCAGGCATCCGGTCGCTCCTCGTCGTCCGTGTGATCCATGGACCGGCCACGCCGTGTTCGGTCAGCGTGCCGGGGCCGCGCGTGCGGCGCCTCTAGCGTCCCACGGCCGCGTTCGCGTTCCGGCGCCCGCCGCCCCGGTGCCCTTCTCCGGATCCTGACCGGCGACCGCGACCGCGACCGATCCCGGGGCCGGGACGGGCCCGGCGGGGGACAGCCACGCCGCGGACGCGTGTCCCGTGACCTGCCGCGCCACGGATCTCCGGAGGGCTGTGACTGGCGTCCACCGCTCCGACCAGGCATGATCGAGGTAGAGGGAGCGAAAGCGAGGGGGCCGCCGGTGACGGAGCAACCCGAAGACTTCACGGTGGACGGCTCAGCCGACATCGACGACGTGGACGCCGTGATGGACGTGGGCGCGGCCGACCAGGACAGTGCCGTGGCCGAGTTCCTGCTCGACCACCCCTACGGGCGCCGCATCGAGGAGATCGAGGACCACGACGCCCTCGGGATCGACGCGGAGGTCCGGCAGGAGATCCCCGACCCCGCCCTGGCCGCCGACGACGACCGCTCGTCCACGCCCCGGCGCGAGGAGCTGTCCCGGCTGCTCAAGGCCGAGGAGTTCGCCGAGAGGGTGCAACGGCGCCAGGAGTGAGCCGGGCCCGAGCCGGTCCGGGCCACAGCGGTCCCGACGACGGTGAGCCCGCGCACGCGGGTGCCCGGGAGGACCCGCACGGGTCACCGTGTTCGTCACCTGGGGCGCGGAAGCGCCGGTCGTCCGGGGTGCGGTGGTGCTGGCCCCACCCCCGGACTCAGGGAGACCTCCGCGAGGGTCCGGGGCCTTCCCCATGGTGCGGCGGCGGTCACCGTTCCTAGTGTGCTCGGGACATGATCGCGACCATGACGGGACGGTCCCTTGCTCCCCTCCTCCGACTCCGGCACCGCCGCACGTCCGGCGACCGCGCGCGTGATCCGCGCCGCGGCGGCGCTCACCCTGGCCACCGCCTTGACCCTGTCCCAGGCCGCGTCGGCCGCTGCCGTGACGGCCGACGCGGAGCACGACCATCCGGCCACCGCCCCGCCCGCGTCCCTGCCCGCACCCACTGGGGAGCATCCCGTCGGCACCGCCGTCCTGCACCTGGTGGACGGTGAGCGGGAGGACGTGTGGGTGGGCGGGCCCCGCGAACTGATGGTGAGCCTGTGGTATCCGGCCCGCACCGAGGCGGGCCGGACCGCGCCGTACATGACCGCGGCGGAGTCGGCGGCGACGGTCGGGGCTCTGGGCCTGGACATGCCCGCGGACACCCTGCACCGGATCCGCACGAACGCGCGCCTCGGCGTGCCGCCCGCCCTCCCCCGCGGCGACGGATTCCCCCTGGTCGTGCTCTCACCCGGAGCGGGGCTGAGCCGGACCCAGATGTCGGCGCTGGCGGAGGATCTGGCCAGCCACGGGTTCGTCGTGGCCGGGGTGGACCACGCCCACGAGGCGGCGCCCGTGGAGTTCCCCGACCGCCTGGTCACCGAGTGCGCGGGCTGTGAGTCCGGGGAGTGGGCGCTGGGCGCGGTCAACCGGGCCGAGGACGTGTCGTTCCTGCTCGACCGGCTCACCGGGCCGGACCCGGCCTGGCGGTGGGCGCGGGTGATCGACACCGACCGGGTCGGGATGGCCGGGCACTCCTGGGGCGGCACCGCCACCGCCGAGACCCTGCGGGCGGAGGAGCGCGTGGACGCCGGGATCAACCTCGACGGGCCGTACTACGCGCCCGCCGCGGACGAGGGGCTGGACAAACCCCTGGCCCTGATCGAGAACGACCAGGGGAACCGGTGGCACGGGGTGGACCGGATGTGGCCCCGGCTGTCGGGCTGGCGGCAGTGGATCCGCTTGGAGGGCTCGGGGCACTCCAGCGGCACCGACCGGGGGGTGCTCATGGAGCAGCTGGGGCTGACCCGCGCCCTCACCCCCGAGCAGTGGGCCGCCCAGTTCGGCGACATCCCCGTCGGGCGCGGGCTGGACCTGGTACGCGCCTACAGCGTGGCCTTCTTCGACCACCACCTGCGCGGCGGGGAGCAGCCCCTGTTGGACGACCCCGGGGAGGTGTACCCCGAACTCGTGGTCGTCGACCCCTGACCCGGCGGCGGCCCGGCCCCGGCCGGGGCCCTCTCAGCCCGGACGCCAGGTGGCCAGGAGCCGGTCCAGGGAGTCGGGGGTGTCGGCCTCCGACTGGGCGAACGGCGCCTGGTAGCGCGCTCCGACGGCGCGCGGGGCGCTGGAGCGGGGCTTGGGCGAGGCGGCGGGGCGGACGGCGGTCTCGGACTCCCCGGTGTCGTCCTTGGGGGCCAGGGGTGCCTGGTAGCGGGCGCCCTGGGGTGCCGGTCGGCGCCTGCGGCGGATCCAGCGGGTGCGGGCGGGCGGCCCGGGCCGGTCCTGGGGGGCGGGCTCGGCGCGTTCCCCGGTGGGGGTGAAGCGCACGGGCAGGGTCCGCAGTCCGTGCACGATCAGGGATCCGCGCCAGGCCAACCCGGCGGGTTCGGCCGCCAGGGACATGCCGCGCAGGCGGTCCAGGACCGTGTCGACGGCCGTGCGGACGAACTCGCGGGCGAAACCGGTGGCCGGGCACCGGTGCGCCCCCGCACCCCAGGACAGGTGGGAGCGGTTGCCCGCCATGGCCATGGCGTCGTCCCCGCCCCGGACCACCGAGGGGTCCCCGTGCGCGGAGGAGAACCCGAACAGCAGCGGCTCCCCGCGGCGGATGCGGGCCCCGGCGAAGCGCATGTCCATCGTGGAGTAGCGTCCGGCGAGCACACTGATCGGCGGGTCGGTCCACATGACGTAGTCGATGAAGTCCTCCGGGGTGAGGGTGCCGCCCAGGTAGGCGGTCCACACGGCCGGGTCCTCCAACAGCTTGAGCAGGGCGTTGCCGATGAGGTGGGTGGTGGGTTCGTGCCCGGTCTCCCACAGCAGGGAGAGCGCCTCGACCGCCTCGCCGTCGGTGAGGCGGTGGGGGTGTTCCAGGAGGTGGGAGGTGAGGTCGTCGCCCGGCTCGGCGCGTTTGCGGGAGACCAGGCCCGCGAAGTAGGCGCGGATGGCCAGCGACGCGGGTTCGGCTCGGCCGGGGTCACCGCTCCACAGGCGGGCGGTGAGGTCGGCGAGCAGGCTCCCGTAGGCGTCCGGGAGGCCGAAGAGTTCGTTGAGCACGAGCGCGGGCAGCGGGGCCGCGAACCGGCCGATGAGGTCGGCGTGGCCGTCGGCGCCGACCGCCCCCAGCAGGCGCACGGCGGCGCGCTCCACGACCGGGACGAGTTGGGGCGTGCCCACCCGGGCCAGCGCGTCGACGATGGGCGTGCGCAGCCGCAGGTGCTCCTCCCCGTCGCGGGTGAGCGCGCCGGAGCGCGCGGGCGCGGTTCCCGAGGCGCTCCAGGGCCGGGGATCGGCGGAGAAGTGGGTCTGGTCGCGCAGGACCTGGAGGTTCTCCTTGTAGCCGAGGAGGAGCCAGCCGGGCACCCCGGGGCTGATCTCGACCGGGGCCAGGCCGCCGTAGTGGTCCCGGAGCCGGTCCCAGGGCAGGTCCGCGGCGGCGGGGTCGTGCAGGGACAACGCCCCGGCCCCGGAGAGGGGGCAGCGGCCGCCCGCCGCCCGGCCGCCCGGGGTTCCGTCACGGCCGGCGGATCCGGTTCCCTGGTGCATGGAGACTCCTCGGTGGCTGTGGATGCCACGCGACGCTATGCCGCGATTGTTTCCGAAGTGCTTCCGGGACGAAAGCTCCGGCTTTCCGTGCGGAACATCGCGCCCCAAGCCGGACCTGGTCGGGTGGGGCCCGCGTGCCCGGGGCCGGTGTCTTTCACGGGTGTTTCGCGCGTGTCACGGTGCGCCCGCGCTGCCGCCGGCCGCTCCCGGGACGAGGACGTCGACGATCTGACCGACGGTCCGCTCGTCGGCGGGCCGCCGCGTGAGCAGCGCCCGGAAGTGCAGCGGAGCGACCAGGAGTTCCAGGAGCGTGGCCGGGTCCACGCCCTGGGGTAGCTCGCCTCGGGCGACGGCGCGGTCGACCATGACGCGCGCCGACTCGAACCGGGTGCGCCAGAACTGCGCGCGGCTCGCGGCGAGGGCGGGATCGTCGTCGACGGCGGCCATCGCGCGGACGAGCGTCCCGCCAAGCGGCGAGTCCAGGTAGGCGGTCACCGAGCGCGCGAAGGCGACCAGGTCCTCGCGCAGCGACCCCGTGTCGGGGACGGGCAGCCTCTCCTCGCTGTGGGCGAGCAGCGCGTCGACGATCACGTGCTCCCGGGTACCCCACCGACGGTAGATCGACGTCTCGTGCACGCCCGCCCTCCGGGCGACCCCTCCGATGCTGACCGCGTCGGGGCCGTGCTCGACCAGCACCTCCAGGGTCGCCCCCAGAACGGCCTGGCGGACACGTGCGGAGCGTCCACCCTTCCTGCGTCGCACTCCCTCTTCGTTCATCCCTCCACCCTAAAGCAGGATTGTTGCTTTAACAGTCATGATGGCTGTACCGTGCACTAACGCAGCATTACTGCGTTAAGAGAGTGGACGGTCGGAGGAGGGGCGATGGCGTACCAGTGGCCCGTGGACGTGCGGGACCTGTTCGGTGAGCGGTATCAGCAGATCATCGGCAGCGGGCTCCCCGCGGAGGACGTGGACGCGGTCCGCGGGCTCGTCACGATGATGTGGCCCGACGAACCCGGCGGTTGGGTACACGAGTGGTCGGCGCTGGCCGCACGCCACGCGGAGGCGGGCGCGCACCGGCTCGCGGCGCTGGCCTACGGATGGGCCTCGTTCCCCGCCCTCACCGACCGCGCCAGACGCACCGCCCTGGCTCGTCAGGCCGAGCAGTACCAGCTCGCGGCCCCGGACTTCGGCGTGGACTTTGGGCGTCGGGTGTTGTCGCTGCCGCACCGGGGCGGAACGACTCCGGTACCGGTGCACGTCCTGGCCCCGCACGATCTGCCCGCGGACGCACCCGTGCTCCTCGCCAGCGGCGGCGTGGACACCTGGAAGATGGACCTGCACCCCGTCCTCACCGCCCTCGCCGTGCACACGCGGATGCGGGTGGTGGCCTTCGACATCCCGGGAACCGGGGAGTCGGCCGTTGCGATGACCCCGGACGGCGGCGCGCAGATCACGCGTGGCCTGATCGACCGCGCCCGCACACTGGGAAACGGCGTCGTGGCGCACCTGGGCATCTCCATGGGAGGGCACTACTCGGCCCGCACCGGGCTGTCCGGCGAGGTCGACGCGGCCGTCGTCGTCGGCGGGCCGGTCGATGCCGCCTTCACCGAGGGCGGGCTGGACAGGTTCGGTATGAGCGGCATCGTCGGCAACGCCCTCGGCTTCGACCGGGAGCCCGCCGACGGCGAGCTGGCCTCGGCGTTGTCGGGTTTCTCGCTGCGCTCCCACCTGGCGCGGGACGCCAACGCGCCCATGCTGGTCGTCAACGGCGCCGACGACGTCCACGTCCCCCAGCACGACACGCTGGTGTTCCGGGGACGCCGTGCCACGGAGGTCCGCCTCATCCCGGGAAGCGGCCACTGCGCCGTCTCCGCGTTCCCCGAGGTGCTCCGGATCATCGTCGCATGGCTCGCACGCACCCTCGGCGACAGGACGTCGGAGGCGCACGCGTGACGGCGGGCCGCCGCCGCGCCGCCCCCCGAAGACCCGGGAGGGCCCCGACCGGAGCCGGCCCGAGTCGGCCCGGACGCCCGGAACACACCCTAGGATGGCGGGTCGGCCCCACCACCTCGACCCGGGAGAACCATCGTGGGCAAGAAGAACCGCGGACGGCGGCGCGCCTCGGCTCCGCGGACCGACGCGTGGGCGGGCCCCGCCCCCGGGGACGCCCCCGCCGACGTGGTGGCCGGAGCCGTCGACGCCCTGGTCCTGGGTGACGACGGCGGGGGCGTGGACCTGGCCGCGGCGCGTCTGGCCGACGTCGAGGACCCGGGGTGGGCGAGAGCCGCGGGTCTGGCCGTGGCGGACGCCCTGGAACGGGGTCTGACCGGGGTGTGGGCCCACGGCTGGCAGCCCGCCGAGACGGTGCGCCAGGTCGGTCGGGAACTCGACCGCGTGGCCGCGGCCGTGTGCGCCGACGCGGTCGTGGCCGAGCACGGGCGGTACTCCCCCGCGGCGGTGGATCCCCGGTGGAGCGCGCAGGTCAGGGAGCTGGGGGCGGCGCCGGAGTGGGGCGGGGAGTACCTCGCCCACGCGGGGGCGCGGCACGGCCTGCTCAGGTTCGAGGTGGTCGAGCTGGTGCTGCGGGTCCTGGCCGTCCTGCGGGTCATGCCGCCCGTGCGGGCCCTGGGGCCCGCGCCGGGCGCCTTCCGGCCCGGCCGCGGGACCCGCGCCCGGACTCCGTCGCCGGTGGACCGCACCCGGTTGGAGCGGGTACGGGCCCTGCTGGCCAAGGCCGAGTCGACGGAGTTCCCGCACGAGGCGGAGGCGTTGAGCGCCCGCGCCCAAGAGCTGATGGCCCGGCACAGCATCGATCAGGCGCTGCTGGAGGAGGAGCCCGGGGAGTCGGCCGCGGCGGCGGCCCGGCGGTTGCCGGTGGACGCCCCCTACGACGAGTACAAGGCCGTCCTGTTGCACGAGGTCGCCGAGGCCAACCACTGCCGGGCGATCTGGCACCGGGAGCTGGCGCTGTGCACGGTGATGGGGTTCGACGCCGACCTCGACGCGGTCGAGCTGATGTTCACCTCGCTGCTGGTGCAGGCCGAGAGCGCGATGCGGGCCAGCGGCGCGGTGCGCGACCGGTCGGGCCGGGCCGCGGGCCGGGACTTTCGGGCGTCGTTCGTCTCGGCGTTCGCGGTGCGCGTGGGTGAGCGGCTCGCGGAGTCGGCCCGGGCCGCCGAGGAGGCCGCGGCGGCCGAGACGGGTACCGACCTGGTGCCGCTGTTCGCCGCCCGGGAGCGTGAGGTGGAGGCCGCGGTCGAGGAGGCGTTCGGGGAGCTGACCCACTCGCGCGTGCGCGGTCCGCACAGCGAGGACGGGTGGGTCGAGGGGCGTGCGGCGGCGGACGCCGCCGCCCTGGGAGCGCGCCGTCGGGTCGGGGAGCGCTGAGGGCGCCCCCGGCGCCCGGTCCGGTGGGAGAACCGGTGGCCCGACAGCGGGAAAACCCGTGGCCTCGCAGCGGGAACACCCGGTACAACGGAGCACATGGTGTACAAGTACCCGCGAACCCGCCACATCCGGGGGTCGCGCCTGCAGCCGGGCGACGCCGACCTGTCGGCCGCACCCTTCGGCGACCTGGCGGGACGGCACCTGGTCATCGAGGAGAAGCTCGACGGCGCCAACGCGGGGATCAGTTTCGACGCCGGGGGCCGTCTGCGCTTGCAGAGTCGGGGCCACTTCCTGACCGGCGGTCCGCGCGAGCGGCAGTTCGCGCCGCTCAAGGCCTGGGCGGCGACCGTCGCGCCCCTGTTGTGGCCGCGGCTGGGCGACCGGTACGTGCTCTACGGCGAGTGGCTGTACGCCAAGCACACCGTCTTCTACGACGCGCTGCCGCACTACTTCTGCGAGTTCGACGTCCTGGACACCCGCGAGGGCGCCTTCCTGTCCACGCCGCGCCGCCGCGAGCTGCTGGAGGGCACCCCGGTGGTGTCGGTCCCGGTCCTGTACTCGGGTCCGCTGTCCGACCTGGCGGACCTGACCCGTCTCGTGGGGCCCTCCACGTGCCGGACGCCGGACTGGCGCAGGGCCCTGGCGCAGGCCGCGCGTGCCGGAGGCGCCGACCCCGGGCGCGCCCTGGCCGAGAGCGACGACTCCGACCTGATGGAGGGGCTCTACGTGAAGGTGGAGGAGGGTGAGCGCACCGTCGACCGGTACAAGTGGGTGCGCGCGGAGTTCACCACCGCCGTGCTGGACTCGGGGACGCACTGGCTCGACCGGCCGCTGATCGCCAACGGCCTGGCCGACCCGGAGGTGCTGCGTGCGACCGTTCGATGAACTGTGCCCGGCGCCCCCGGCCTGGTCGCTGGACTGGGCGGCGGTCCGGGAGGCGCTGCCGTGGGTGCGGGAGACGGCGGGTGTGGAACAGGATCCGGTCCACCACGCCGAGGGTGACGTGGAGACGCACACGCGGATGGCGTGCGAGGCGCTGGCCGAACTGCCCGGGTGGCGGGCGCGCCCGGAGCCCGAGCGGGTCCGGCTCTTCGCGGCCGTGCTCCTGCACGACGTCGGCAAGGCGGCCTGTACCCGGCGGGACGCGGACGGCCGGGTCACCGCCCACGGGCACTCGCGCGCGGGTGAGCTCATGGCGCGCCGCCTGCTCTGGGAGGGCGGGGCGGAGGCGGGCTGGCGCGAGCACGTCGCCGGGCTGGTGCGCCACCACCAGGTGCCGTTCTGGGCTCTGGAACGCCCCGATCTGCGGTCGATCGCGTTCCGGGTGAGCCTGGTCGCGCGCAACGACGACCTGGCGCTGCTGGCCACCGCCGACATCCTGGGGCGCCGCTGCGGTGACACCGCCGAGGTACTGGACAACATCGCCCTGTACCGCGAGTACTGTGCCGAGCAGCGGTGCCTGGACCGGCCCCGCGACTTCCCCTCCGACCACGCGCGGTTCTGGTTCTTCCGCAGGCCGGACCGCGACCCGGACTACGCGGCCCACGACGACACGCGGTCGACGGTGACGGTGATGTCCGGGCTGCCCGGCGCGGGAAAGGACACGTGGATCGGCTCCCACCGGGCGGACCTGCCGGTGGTGAGTCTGGACGCGCTGCGCGCCCAGATGGGCGTGCGGCCCACCGACCCGCAGCGGCGGGTGGCCGCCGCCGCGCACGAACTGGCCCGGGAGCACCTGCGGGCGGGGCGGTCGTTCGTGTGGAACGCCACGAACCTGTCGCGCGACGTCCGCGGCCGGTGCGTCGGACTGGCCGCCGCGTACCGGGCCCGGGTCGAGGTCGTGTCCCTGGAGGCTCCGCCGGGGGTGCTGCGCGCCCGGTTGGACCGCCGTGCCGCCCCGGTCCCCGCCGCGGCGGTGGAGCGCCTGGTCCGGCGGTGGGAGTACCCCGACCTCACCGAGGCGCACCGGGTCACGGGGATCGCCTGGCCGCAGGGGTGACGTCCGGCGCGCGGCCGGGGCGGGGCGGAGGCGAGCGGTCGGGGCCGGTCAGGTCGGCTCGGGGGCGGCTCCGGCCATCAGCCAGCGGCGGACCGCGATCTCCAGCAGGACGTGGGGGCGGCCGCTGTCCTCGACGACGTCCTCGATGTCCCAGTCGTAGCGGTCGCGGAAGGCGGCCACGACGTCGGCGGGGAAGGTACCGGTGCGCACCGTGACCGTGCCCTCGGCGACGACGGGCGCGTCGCCGTCCTCCAGCGCCAGCGACACCCGGGGGTCGGCGGCGACGTTGCGCGCCTTGACCGTGCCCGGGCCGGTACTGACCCACCAGCGGTCCCGGACGTGCGCGAACCAGACCGGGGTCAGGTGCGGTGAGCCGTTCGGACGGCAGGTGCACATCCAGACGTTGCGGGCCGAGCGCAGGCGGCCGGTGAGGTGGTCGGGGGCGGGGACGGACGGGTGGGTGGTCACGGGGCTCCCTCGGTCGTGGTCGGACGGAGCCAAAGCCTGGGGCCTCAACCGTGGTTGAGGTCAAGTCCGGTGCGGCGTTCCCGGGCGGGGCGGTGCTCCAGCGGTCACGGGACCGCGCACCGCACGCGGTGGTGCGCCGCCGCCGTTTTCCGTCGATGGCCACGTGCGACACACCTTTCCCGCTACGATGAGCAGAGCCCACCCGCACCGTCAGTCACCCACCGCACACGGCGCAGGGGCGGCGGGACCACCGACGACCCCAGGGGTGCCCGCGCCGACCACCACGGGCGTCCCCACGGGCTCCGACGTCCAGGTTCCCCACGGCTGCGAGAACGATGTCCGACACGTGTGCACGCACCGGTGGGCGCCCGGCTCCGGATCCCCGCGCGGGCTCGGCGACGGACGCGTGGGACGACCGGCACTGGCGGCGCCGCTTCGGCCTGCTGTGGACGGGCGGGGCGCTGTCCTCCCTGGGTTCGATGACCCTCACCCTGTCCGTCCCGCTGCTGGCCCTGCACCAGAGCGGTTCCCCCGCCCTGGCGGGGTGGATCGCCGCCGCCGGGATGGTGCCGCGCACCCTGCTGTACGTTCCGCTCGGGGTCGTGGTCGACCGCCACGACCCCCGCTCCGTCATGGTCGCCGGCCAGTGCGCGCGCCTGGCGTGCGTGGCGCTGCTGATCGGCCCGGTCCTGCTCCTGGACGCGCCCGTGGCCCTGCTGGCCGCCGCGGCCACCGTCCACGGCGTGTGCGCCGCCCTGCACGCGACCGCCGCGTCGGCCGCCGTGCCCCTCCTGGTCCCCCGCGACCGCCTGCCGACCGCCGCGGCCCGCAACGAGGCCCGCACCCACGCCACGCAGATGACCGGCCGGCCGCTCGGCGGCGCCCTGTTCGGCCTGGGCCACGGCCTGCCCGCCGTGTTCGACACGGTGGTCTCGGCGGTGGGACTGTGCCTGGTGGCGCGCCTGCCCCGGCTGCGCGCCGCACGGCGGGAGGGCGCCGCGGCGCGGCCGTCCGCGGTACCGGGGCGACGGACGGCCGCCCTGTGCCGGGAGACGGCGGCGGGCCTGGCCCACCTGCGCCGTGACCGCTTCCTCCTCCTGGCCACGGCGGTGTGCACGGTGACCAACGCCCTGTTCCAGACGGTGTGGCTGGTCATCGTCGTCCTGGCCACCGAACGGGAGCTCTCCGCCTTCCTGCTCGGCGCGGTGCTCGCCGCGACCGGAGCCGGAGGGCTGCTCGGCTCCCTCACCGCCACCGCCGTCGTCCGACGCCTGCACCACGGCACCGTGGTCGTCCTGTGCCTGTGGGCGTGGGCGGCGGTCACCGCGCCCCTGGCCCTGGCCGGGCGGGCCGACACCGGATGGCTGGTGGCCGCCCTCCCCCTGGCCTGGGGCGGGATCGGGTTCGTCGGCGCGCACATGAACGTCACCGTGACCACCTACCACACCACGCGCGTGCCGACCGAACTCCTGGGGCGGGTCACCGGCACCGTCCGTCTGGCCACCAGCGCGGCGCTCCCCCTCGGCGTGCTGTGCGGGGGTCACCTGCTGGAGGCGGCGGGTGTGCGCGCCGCGGCCGTGTCGGTCACGGCGCTGCTCTGCCTGTGCGCCCTGGTCCTCACCGTCGCCGTTTCCGTGGTCGGATACCGGCGCGGCGCGCGTTCGCGCGCGCAAGGGGCGTGACGGTGTGATCACGGCCGGGGCCCGATGCCCTGGCGGGGGCCTGCGCCCCCTCCCGCGTTCCGCCGGGAGGGCGACGTCCGTGGGTGCGTCACGGAACGGCCGGGGTCCCTGCTGCTCACCCCGCTTCGAGCCGCCGGGTCGGATCCGCGCGCGCCGCGCCCCTCTCCCCCACCGGGAACAGCGACTCCCCGACCGTCCGCAGGCCCGTGTCCAGCGCCTTCTGGATCCGCAGGGCGTCACCGACCTGCCCCGTCCTCGCCTGGACGTGGTTGAAGGCCCGGTCGGTGGCGTCGCGCAGTTCGTCGACCGGGCCGCGCCGCCCCTCCGGGAGGACGCCCCGCAGGCGCTCGACCGCCACGACCGCGTCCAGGCTGTCCGTGCGGGCCTGGCGCAGCATGTCGCCCAGTTCCTCGTCACCGGGCCGGGGCGGGCCCTCCGCGCGGATGTGCGTGACCACCCGGACCGACATGCCGAGGCGGAGCACCGCCCTGCGCGCGTCGTCGAACCGCGACCGCAGCTCCTGGTCGCGGCGGCGTTCCCGGTCGAAGAGGTGCCGTGTCCGTTCCACCTCCAGGGCGTGCTCCGCCCGCCAGCGCTCCGTGCGCGCGGCCCGGTGGGCGGCCAGAGCGGTGGCGCCGAGTGTGCTCAGGGCCGTGACGGCGCCGGTGATGAGCGCGACCAGCACGGTGGTGTCCATTCTGTCAATTCACCAGCTCCCATGTGGGGTCAGCCCCCGGGCGGCCGTCAGCTCGGCGCGAATCCGGTTCCGGGTGCGCCGGGCCTCACTGGCCGACCGGTCGCCGACGAGGACGGCGTCCAGGACCGCGAGGGCGGACTGGCTCTGCCCCACGCGCCACAGGGCCTGGCCGATGCCGGTGCGCAGGCTCGGGTCCCCGTGCACGCGCCCGGCGGCCGCGCGCAGGCCGTCGAGCGCCGCCGCGCGCTGCCCCGCCTGGAGGCGGCTGCTCGACTGGGCGACGAGCAGCCGTGCCACACCGGTGCCGTCCCCGACCGCCTCCAGCAGCTCCGCCGCCTCGGCGTAGTAGGCGGCGGCGACCGCGGGGTCCCCGCGCTCGAAGGCCAGGTCGCCCAGGAGCGAGGTGAGCAGGGCGCGTTCACGGGGGCGGGGCGGCGGGGCCGACCGCAGCGCCCGGCGCGCGTGCTCACCCGCGAGGTCGGGCTCGCCCCGGGTGTGGGCCCGGCGGGCGACGACGACGCGCTGCTCGGTCGTCCACGGCTCCGGTACGGTCCCGGCCCCGGGGTGGACCGCCAGGTCCGCGAGGGGGCGGGCCAGGCGCGGATGGCGCAGGTGGTAGGCGGTCCCGTCGGCGGCGGGGGCGACCAGGTGGCGGTCCTGGAGGGTGTGGACCAGGCCGCGGGTGAGGTCGGGGTCGGGGGTGCCGTCCGGGCCGGGCGCCGGGGCGCCCGGCCCGTCCGCGGTCGCGGCGCGCCGCAGCCAGGCGTGCGGCAGGTCGCGGGGGACGAGGTGCTCCGCGGCGACCTCCTCCAGGACGAGGCCGAGGTGGACGGCGAGGGCGCGGTCGACGTCGTCGGCGGCGAAGGCGTCGGAGCCCTCGGCGTGCAGGAGCGCGCCGACGGTCTGGAGCAGGGCGGGGTCGACGGTCTCGGTGAGGGCCGCGGTGCCGGCGCCCCGGGCGGGCGGTCCGGGGACGGTCCGCACCTCCTCGACCAGGCGCTCCGCGACGGGCAGGGGGTTGCGGGCGCCGACCGCGCCGAGGGCGTGGGCGGTGGCGCGGACGGCGGCGTCGGGGGACAGCGGGCCGACGCGCACCTCGGTGTGGTCGGTCCCGTGCGGGGCGATCATCCGTCGCAGGTCGGCCAAATGCTCGGTGCGCACGGTGAGCAGGAGGTGCAGTCCGGGGTGGTCGGCCAGCGCGACGAGGAGTTCGTCGACGAGCGCGGCGCGGTGCGGCCCCGGGCCGCCGGGGACCCGCAGCAGGGGTTCGGTCTGGTCGAGTGCGGCGAAGAGGGGCCGCGGTCGGCCGTAGCGGTCGGCGCGGTCGTGGTCGCGCAGGAAGTCGGTGGTCGAGGTGCCCGGCCCGTGCGTGGGGAACTCGCCCGGGTTCCAGGAGGCGAGGAGGGCGCGGGTGAAGGGGTTCTGCTCGGGGAGGACGGCGCTGGGGAAGGCCGGGTCGAGCAGCAGGTGGCCCACCGGCAGGACGCGGGCGCCGCGGTCGGTGAGGACGGGAACGGCCCCCGCGCGCAGGAGCGAGGTCTTTCCGGCCCCGGTGTCCCCGTGCAGAACGGTCAGGCGTGTTCCGCTCCACGCCTCGACGAGGGCGTGCACCGTTTCCGTCCGACCGTGGAACAGGTGGCGGTCGCGGGCGCCGAAAGGCCGCGCACCGACGAACGGTCCCGTGCGGTGCGTCCGACCGGCGGAGTTTCGTGGCATGGAATCATCTCCGAGCCGTGGAGAACGGTTCTGGGGCGCCGGGAACCGGTGCCGCCCCGGCTGCTGCGGGCGGGTCCGGATTTCACCGGCGAACATCATTGTCCGGACCTATGGGCGGATCCGCGGATCCCCGCGGCGACGGGTGTGGGGAATGGTCGGGAAGGGTCTGCCGGGGCAGGGGGTGAAACGGGGCGAAGGTCCACGGCGAGCGCGGTTGGGCCGCCTCCGGTGCGCTTCACGCGGGTACCGCGCCGCGGGTGGCGGGCGGGCGAGGCGGGCCGTGTGGCGGGGAACGGGCGGCGGAGGCCGCCGAGGGTGAGGCGTCCCCGTCCGGGCGCCCGGCCCCGGGCCCAAACGAAGCGGGAGAGCAGGACGAACAGGGCCTAGCCGTCCTCGTCCGGGTCGCTCGTGAACGCGGCGATCGCCTCGGAGGCACCCGGCCCCGGTTCCAGGACCGACCGCAGCGCCCACACGATCGCGCTCTCCCCGTACCCGTCGAGGTCACGCAGGGTGAGACCGTCCGCATCCACCGGGGCGGCCGAGCCGGGGACGTACTCGTGTGGCATCGACAATGTCCTTCCGACCAGCGAGAAAGGAGAGAAAGGTCGCGTCGGCGCGACGGCCGTCCTCCTTTTTCTTTCTTCGGTTGTCCATGGAGTTTCTACCACCGGCCTGTCCTTCCCTAACATCTTCGCCTACTCTGAGTGCGTATTCGCACTTCCCCGCACCCGACGACCGAAATCCCCGACTCGACGCCAGGAATCTTCCGAAACCAGTCCAGAATGCCTGGTGGGGACGATGTGAAACCGGAGGACATCGCGTGAGCGCTTCCACGCACCACTCCCCGCGCTTCCCCAGGGTCTGGGGAAGGGTCCCGCCGCAGAACAAGAACTTCACCGGCCGCGCCGAGCAGCTCCAGGACCTGTACGAGGGGCTGCGCGGCCGGGTGACGGCGGTCGTACCGCACACCCTCCAGGGCTACGGCGGCGTCGGAAAGACCCTGATGGCGGTGGAGTACGCCCACCGCTACCGGGAGGAGTACGACCTGGTCTGGTGGATCATGGCCGACCAGCCCGGGCTCGTCCGCTCGGCGCTGGCCCACCTGGCCCCGCACCTGGACCTGCCCGGTCCCGGCCTGACCGGTGTGGAGGACGCGGCCAACGGGGTCCTGGACGCGCTGCGCAGGGGGGAGCCGTACGCGCGGTGGCTGCTGATCTTCGACAACGCCGACGAGCCCGAGGACCTCACCGACGTCATCCCGCAGGGGCCCGGCCACGTACTGGTCACCACCCGCAACCACCGCTGGGAGGCGGTGGCCCGGACCGTGTCGGTCAACGTCTTCCCCTCGCACGAGAGCGTGGAGTTCCTCAAACGGCGCATCCCCCGGGGGATCAGCATCGAGGACGCGGTCGAGCTGTCGGACGCGCTGGGCCACCTCCCCCTGGCCCTGGAGCAGGCCGGAGCCCTCCAGTCCGAGACGGGGATGTCGGCGCGCGAGTACATGCGGCTGCTCTCCGAGCGCACCGGCCCCCTCCTGCGCGAGGGCAAGCCCCCGGAGTATCCGGAGCCGATGACCGCCGCCTGGCAGCTGTCGGTGGCCAAACTCCAGGAGAACCTGCCCGAGGCCATGGAACTGCTGCGCTGCTGCGCGTTCTTCGGGCCCGACCCCATACCCCGCGACCTGTTCTTCCCGGTGGAGGGCGGGGAGATCCGGCCCGAGCTGGCGGAGCTGATGGCCGACCCCATCCGGCTGAGCCGGGCGATCGGCCAGCTGGGGCGGTACGCGCTCGTACGGTTGGACAACGCCAACCGCACCATCCAGGTCCACCGGCTCATCCAGGCCCTGCTGCGGGAGGAGCTCGACCCGGCGATGCGGGACTCGATCCGCGCCGAGGTGTGGTCCCTGCTCAGCGCGTCCGCCCCGGAGAGCCGGACCGACCCCGCCGCGCAGGCCCGCTACCAGGAGCTGCTGCCGCACGTGGGCCCCGCCCGGGTCGCCGAGAGCACCCGGCCCGAGGTGCGCAGGTTCGCGCTGAGCATGCTCAGCTTCCTGTTCGTGGTCGGCAACTACGAGACCGCCAGCCGCTACGCCCGCGTGTTCATCGACCAGTGGGTGGCCGACTCCGGGGACGAGGACCCGCACGTCCTGGAGGCCCAGCGCCTGTACGCCAACCGGCTGCGCGACCTGGGCCGCTACCAGGAGGCCCACGACCTCAACCGCGCCATCCTGCCGAAGGTGCGCCGGACCCTGGGGCGCACCCACGGCGAGACCCTCAACGTGCTGTCGGGGCTGGGGGCCGACTACCGGGCGCGCGGGGACTTCTGGCAGGCCCGGGAGCACGACGAGGAGACGCTGCGGCTGCACGAGGAGACCCTGGGCCCCAACGAGTCGGCGACCCTGCGCGCACTGCACAACCTGGGCATCGACTACGCGCTGACCAGTGACTTCCCCGGTGCCCAGGCGCGGCACGAGCGCGCGTACATGCTCTACAAGCGGCGCAGCGCCGCCCCCGGGTCACCGGTTCTGCTGTCGTTCTGGCACGGACTGGCCCTGTCGGTGCGCCTGGCCGGGGACTTCACCGAGGCCTGCGACCTGGGCGAGGACGCGCTGTCCTACGGGCGCGAGCAGCTGGGGGTCGAGCATCCCAGGACGCTGCGCACCCAGATGGACCTGGCGATCGCCCGCCGCATGTCCGGTGAGTTCGAGGAGGCGCTCGAACTGGCGCTGGACGTGCACTCGCGCTACCTGCGCCTGTACGGGATCGACCACCCCGAGACCCTGGCCGCGGCGATGTGCCTGACCCACATCTGGCGGATGACCGGCGAGCTCACCGGGGCGCTGGAGCTGGGCGAGGACACCGATGTGCGGTACGTGCGGGCGTACGGCCCCGAGCACCCCTACAACCACGGATGCACGAGCAACGTCGCGCTGCTGTTCCGGCTGCTGGGCGACGCTTCGAGGTCGCGCTCGATGAACGAGTCGGCGCTGGCCGCCCTGGACGGCAAACTGGGCCGCGACCACCACTACTCGTTGGGGGTGGCGATCAACCTGGCCAGCGACCTGGCGGCGCTGGGCGAGACCAAGAACGCCGTGCGGCTGGGCCGGGGCACCCTGCGCCGGCTGCGCGCGCTGCTGGGCGACGACCACCACAACACGCTGTCGTGCGCGGCCAACCTGGCGCTCGACCTGCGGGAGGAGGGCGTGGCGGAGGAGGCCGACACCCTGGCGGAGACCACGCACACGGCGCTCGTGCGGACGCTGGGCAGGGAGCACCACCTCACGGTGGCCGCGCGGCAGGGCGGCAGGATGATCACCGACTTCGACCCGCCGCTGCTGTGAGACGGGATCCGGAGGCGGGGCGGCGCGGACGGCCGCCCCTCTCCGCTCCGGTCAGCACGGTCGGACGGTGGCGGCGGTGCGTCCCGCTCTCCCGGGGACTGCGTTGCGGGCGCGCCACCGGTCCCGGTGGCGCCGTACGGCCGCGTCGGCCGCCTCGGCGCTCCCGTGGGGCACCTCCTCCTCCAACCAGGAGGAGAGCGTCCGTTCGGTCGCCGCCAGGAAGCGCGCTCCGTCGGGGGTGAGCCGCCCCGACCCGGCCACCGTGCGCGCGGCCTCATGGGCGGCCGAGCGCCAGTGCGCGAAGTCGGCGTGGGCGCGCCGGGCCTCCTCGCCCCGGGCCACCAACCGGTGGCGGCGCCAGAACCCGGCCACCCCCAGGTGGGCGTAGACCCCCTGGAGGAGCCCGGACACGGGCCTGGGGTCCGGTCGCCAGGGCGCGTAGTAGGTGCTGCCGTCGTCCGGGAGGGTGAGCGGGACCAGGTCGAGCAGGGCCATGAGTTTGGCGTGCTGCACCTCGTGCGCGAAGGCCAGCGCGAACAGCACCGGGTCGGGTGGTCGGGACAGGCCCAGGGCACCGAAGGCGTGCCGGGCGGTCGCGCTCGTGTGCGCCCCGCCGGGCGCGGTCATGGGGGTGAGGGCGACGACGGTGTCGGCGGCCTCCTCGGCGATGGTCCAGTGGTGGGTGACCAGCAGTTCCCACGCCTCGCGCAGGCTCGCGCGCCACTCCCCGGCCTCGCGCCCCGTCAGTCGGCGGGCGGCCAGGGCCGCGCCGGGGAGCCGGTCGGGGTCCTGGTCGTCCAGGAGCAGGTCGAGGCGTCGCCCCGCGTGTTCGGCCGGCATCCGGCGCAGGGCGTGCCACCCGGGGGCGTCCTGGTGCGGGTCGTCGGGGACCGCCACCCGTGTGTGCCCGCGCGAGAGCAGCGCGCGGCCGCCCGCCGTCTCGACGACGGCCGTGTCGCCCCCGCCCCGGCCGAGCAGGGCGCGGCCGAGGGCGGGCAGCGGCGCGGTCGGCCCGAACAGGGGCACCTCCAGCCGGGCGTCCAGTCCGGTCCGCAGGGCGGCCGCGGCCGCGAGCGACGCCAGCGCGCCGACCCTGGGCTCCTCGTCGCGGCGGCCGTCCAGCGCCAGGGCGGTGCGCCGCGCCCACACCCCGACCGACGGGTGGCGCAGGACCGCGGCCGCCGCGGCCGGGTCGGCCTCCTGCGCGGCGGCGAGGAGGTCGTAGGCCGCCCGGGCCCGTGCCGCGTCGGGGTGCCGGCGGGCGAGGGCGGCGTCCAGGACCCGGCGGACCAGGAGCAGGTGTTTGGCGTACTGGGCCCGGCGCAGGGGGCCGGTGGCCGCGTGGCCTCCCGCCCCCCGGGCGAGCGCGTCGAACACCGCCTCCGGGAGCGGTCCTTCGGGGAGCATTCAGCGTCCTTCCCGTAGGCGTGCGACGTCCGCGGCCACGGTCGCCCGGACGTGCGAGATGAGCCGGTACAGGTCCTGGCAGTACACCGAGGGGTTGCGGAAACCGGACCCGCTCCGGTACCGGTGCGGGTACAGGCCGCCGCCGCACACGCGGGCGAGGGGGCAGGCCGCGCAGGCGGGGGCCAGGGCGCGGGCGCCGATCTGGCGCGCGGCGACGGACGGCAGGTACAGGGCCTCGTCGAAGGTGTGGGTGAGGGTGTGCAGGGGCGTGGCGGCGGCGCCGTCGTAGGCGGACCTGAGGCTGTCGACCTGTTCGACGGAACCGTCGGTCTCCACGACCACGAGCGCCGCGGGGGACAGGCCGACGCTCTCGGTGCGCGAGGGCCGGCCCAGGACCAGGCGGATGACCTCGTTGAACAGGCGGATGTTGGTCTCGCGTTCGGGTGCGTGGTACCAGCGGTCGAAGACGGTGACGAGCCAGGAGCCGTAGGCGGTGCCGTCCGGCCTCCAGCCGGGCGGCGGGGCGTCCCAGTTGCCGTGCGGGAGGAGCAGGTCGACGGTGGGCGGGGCGAACTCCAGGAGCGCCTCGTAGGTGGTCACGGGGTCGGACTCCAGGTCGACGGTGGCCAGGAGTCCGCTCATCAGGTGGCGGTGGCGCGGGGAGCCGAGCAGTTCCAGTCCGGCGCGGACCTCGGCGTGGGTGCCGCGTCCGTTGGCGCGGCGGCGGTGCCGGTCGTGGTCCTCCTCCGCTCCGTCGACGCTGACGCCGACGCGTATGCCGAGCTCGTCGAACAGGTCGAGGAAGTGGGTGTCCAGGAGGACGCCGTTGGTCTGGAGGCGCAGGTCGACGTGGACGTCGGGTTCGGTGGCCTTGCGCAGGACCTGGGCGGTGTGGCGCAGGTGGTCGAGTCCGACGAGGAGCGGTTCGCCGCCGTGCAGGATGACGTCGACCCGGCCGCGGCCGTGGGCGCGGGCGTGCTCGGCGATCCGCTCGGCGACCCGCTCGACGACGGGTCTGGCCATGCGGCGGGGCTGGTCCCGCCACCCCTGGTCGGCCATCTCGTACATGTAGCAGTAGTCGCAGGCGAGGTTGCACCTGCTGTGCACCTTGAGGACGAACTCACGGAAGGGGGTGGGGCGCCATCCCCGGGCGAGCAGGTCCTCGACGTCCAGGGTCTGGGGCCATTCTCCGTCGGTCCGCGTGCGTTCACGGATCCGTGTTCCTCTGTTGTCGGCGCTCCGTGCCACGCTGGTGTCCTCCTGGGGGCGAGAGCACACGCGAAATACCCGCGAATATCGTGTTTGTTGTGATATGTACTCTCTCGGAGAGTGAGCAAACCTCACCCGACCCCTCCGGGCGGCCCCACCCGCACGATCCGCCCCCGGAACGGACGCGGACCCCGGCGCGACGGGCGGTTCCACCCCTGGTTTCCTTCCCCGGCCACGGCCACCGCACGCCGCACCGCGGGGCATTGGCCGGTTTCGGTCACCACAAAAATGATTAACACCCCTTTTCTTGCGGTAGCACCGGATTCGGCATGGTTCACACCACAAATGCGGTGCGTCGGCACACGCCTTTACCATCGCCTTTCACCGGGCACCCGCCGCGACCGGGAAAAGGCCCCGGCACGGACACCGCGGGACGCGGGGAGGACACGGCCGGCCGGCGGCGGGAACCGCCCCGGCGCTCGGGCCGCGACCGAGGCCAGGCACTGACCAAGGTCCCGATTTTCGGTGTTCTCCCGCGCGCGGGCGGTCGACGGGGTTAGCCTGATCCCATCCCAGCGATCCACCCTCGGTGATGACGATATGACCGAACGCATCCTTTCCGCCGTCGACGCGTGTCTGGACTGGGCCCGGGGGCTCGATCCACCGGTCACCGTGGACGCCGACGCGCTCCTCTTCCTCCTCATGGCCCACCGGGACGCCGGGGCACCCGACCCCGGGGACTGGACCATCGCCGACGTCCACGACATCGCCCGCACCGTCCGGGACTGGGACCGCGTGCCGGACGCGCTCCGGGACACCTGGCTGACCTGGTGCGACCACCTCGTCGAGCGCGGCGGACTGCTCTCCTGCGAGGGTCCGCGCAGGCTGCGCGCGACCATCGCGGCGGTCGACCTGGCACCGGGCGGGCCACCCGCGGCCCCGGTGGCCGCCGGACACCGCGACGACGAGGTCGTCCTGCCGCTCCTGGACCGCCTGGGGGTCGGCGAGGACGGCTCCCCGGACCCGCTCCCGCCGATCGTCCCCGCGGCACCGCGGGACCTGGGAGCCGCGGCGAGGTCGTGCCCTCCCCTGGCCGAGGCCGCACGGCTCACCGCGTGGGTGGGCGAAGGCCGGCCCCTGGACCCCGCCCTGCCCTACGACGCGCTGACCCGCCAGGACACCGACGCCGCCGCCGACGCCCTCGGGGTCGCCCCGGACGAGGTGCACCGGATCCTGCGCACGGCCAGGGAGGCGGGGCTCCTGCGTGCGACCTACGCCCGGGTCCTGCCCGGGCGCGCGGCCCGCGCCTGGGCGCGGGGCGATCCGGGCGCGGCGGCCGACGCCTGGGCGGACGCCCTGCTGTCGATGACCGGACCGCGCGGACTGACCGCCTTCCTCGTGCTCACCGACCTGTTCGTCCGCGGACGCGCCCTGACCCCGGACCGCCTGGTCGAGGCGTACGGGCCGGGGATCGCACTCGGCCGGTGTCCGGCCGGGCCCGCCGAGCACGTCCGCTCGGTCCTGGACACACTGGCCGGTCTGGGCGCGGTCGAACGGCTCGGCGACGACGGCTTCCGCGTCACCCCGCTGGGCGACCACTTCGCCGTGCGGCAGCTGCGCCACTCGGGCGCCGACGTCCGGCTCGCTCCCCCGTTGGAACACATGGAGGCCGAGCACGTCCTCACGCTCCTGGAGCGGGGGCGTCCGGTGGACACCGAGGACCTCATGCGGCGGTGGACGGCCGCACGCGACGCCCGCACCGCGGCCCGGGAGCTGTTGGAGGCCTCCGCCGAACCGCGCGCCTGGCACCGCAGGAACCTGGTCGCCGCCGCACTGGCCGACCTGCGCGCCGACCTCACACCCGTGCTGAGCATGTACGTCCACCACCCCGTCCTCGGCGGTTGGGCGCGGCGCCTGCGCGGTACGCACACCGAACCGCCCACGTCGCACCAGGTGGTGTGGGCCGTCCTGGACAGCTACGCGATCCTGGTCGAGTCCGGTCGACCGCTGCCGGACCGGGACCGGGAACGGTACGCCGAGTGCGCCGAACAGCTCACGCGCACGATGTGGCTGACGGGGCATCCGGCCGCCGGGACCGTGCTCGACCGCCTCGCCGACGGCGCCCTGGGCGAGCCGCTGGCCGAGGCCGCCCGCCGGGTGCGGCCGGTCGGCTGCTGAGTGTCCGCGGGGCTCCCCGGGGAGCCCCGCGGACCGGGGCGGCCCCGGTCCGCGGGGCTCAGTCCTTGAGCTCCAGTTCGTAGACCTGGAGGTCGACCCCGGGCAGAGGTGTCCAGTCGCGTTCGGGCACCCGCGTGAAACCGCGGGCGCGGTAGACGAACTGGGCCGCGCGCATCTGCGGCAGGGTGGACAGCACGATCCGGACCACACCCTCCTCGCGGGCCCGTTCCACGAGCGCGTTGACCAGGGCGCGGCCCACGCCGAGCCCCCGCGCCTGGGGGGCCACGGCGAACGCCCGGATCTCGGCCTCGTCGGCGCTCCGGGCGACCTCGCTGTCGGGCGACCACGGCTCGTACATGATCGTCCCCAGGAGCCTCTCCCCGTCCACGGCCACCAGGACCTCCCCGGCTCCGTCCGCGCCCAGCAACCGGAGCGTCCCGGCGTACTCGGGACTGGACTCCAACAGGCCGTCGGCGAGGTAGGCGGTCACGCGCAGGTCGCTGACGGCGGTCATCTCTTCGGGCAGTACTCGACGCACGATCATGGACATCATTCAACCTGTCTTAGCAAGGAATCCCCGTCCTACAGCGGAAAGAATCGCCGTACGGACCGCGTCGAGCGCTTCGACACGCGGGAACCACCCGAACCGGGGCGCCTGCGGTCGCGGAGTGCCCCACCCCCGGTGCGGGATGTCGGTGCGTCCACGATGGCCGTGGCGGGGTTGCCGTGGGACGCGGGGCAGCGGTCATCCGCCCCCGGCGGCTCCTGGGGGCGCGGGTCGGGGGTTCGCGGGTCACGTGTGGGGGCGGGAGGCCCCGCCGGGTACCACGGGGGTCAGGTCCCCTCGATGGACCCGCACTCCCAGTCCTCGTCCTGCACCCTGTCACGGGCGTTGTCCAGGTCGTAGGCGTCCTCGGGCCTGCCCTTGGGCCGCTCGCCCTCGGGGGCGTACCTCTCGTCGGGGTAGGCGGGGGTCCAGGTGGGCTGGTCCGGGAGACAGTGCGCCGGTCCGACGAAGCGCGTCCAGTTCGGCCAGGCCTCCCACGTGCCGTCCCCGAGGTCGTAGAAGGACAGTTCGCCGAGGTGCGAGGTGACCAGGCGGACCGACACCGGTTCCCCGGGCCGGGCGACGGGGTGGACGATCGTGTACTCGGTGCGGACCGCCAGGTAGTCCAGCCCGTTCGGGTCACGCGCCTCCTCGGCCCACATCCGGCCGTCCACCTTGACCACGTCGCCGATCGGTTCGGCCGTACCGGGGGTGAGGTTGAAGGGGATGCTCCGGGTGTCCAACTCCGGGTCCTCGTGTCCGTGGTTGTCCAGGTACCAGTCCAGTGCCTGGCCGGTGAGCAGGGACGTGAACGCGCTGTTGTCCCCGTCGAAGACCGCGTCCTGGTCGAGGTAGAGCGCCGCCATGACGTCCTGGGCGGTCTCGTAGGCCTCGCGGACGCGCGCCTGCGGGTAGGGGCCGACGGCGCCGACGTCCTCGGGGACGCCGAAGCCCTCGGCGTAGTCCTCGGCGTCGGTACCGCCGAAGGGGTCGTCGCGGTCGACCTCGTCGAGGACGACGATCCCGTTCTGTTCGAGCGCGTCGTCGGCGAGGTCCTCCAGGAGGGTCTCGGCCGGGGCGCAGGCGGTGAGGCTGAACGCGGCGGCGAGGAGGGCGCACAGGACCGCGGATGGGTGTCGTGACATGGGGGATGCCTTGCGTTATGGGAGAAATGAGATGTATCGACCATTTTTATCAGTGCGGAGGGACCCCGAACGGGATGGTCCGCAGGACCGCGACCGGAGATCTGCGCAACGCGCCACACCCGCGACCAGGAGGGGACACGGCTCCCTGGACGACCACCCCCGCCGGCCCCGCACCCGTCATCCGCGTCCGCGACCGCGCCGTGCCCGCCGCGGCCCGCCGCCCCACCCGCCCGGGCGCTTCCTCCACGGGCGGGGTGACCGGCCCCGGTACCAGGCATCCCAGGCACGGGGCCCGTTCTGCCCGACCTCCGACTGCCCCGCCCCCCGAGGCACGCTCCTGACGACCGCCCACGCGCCCCCGTTGGGGCCGCAGGGATCCCGACCAGAACTTTCCATTGACAAGTTACCCCCGCACGGGGGTATCTTTCCATTGGCAAGTTCCCTCGCCGCGAGAGAATCTTTCCACCGGAAAGTTCAAGAAGGAGTCACTGTGGAACCCCTCATCACCCTTGTCGGCGTCACCCTGGCCCTCGGGGCCGCCGGAGCGCTCGGCGTACGTCGGCTGCGCCCGTGGCCGGTCGCCCTGCGCGGCGGTCTGGCGGCGATGTTCGCGCTCACCGGCACGGTCCACTTCGTCGGAATGCGCGAGGAGCTCATCGCGATGGTCCCGCCCGCGCTGCCCGCCCCGGGCCTGCTGGTCACCGTCACCGGCGTCCTGGAACTGCTCGGAGCCGCGGCGCTGCTGTGGTCCCGGACCGCCCCCTGGTCGGCCGCCGGCCTCACCGCCCTGCTCCTGGCGATGTTTCCCGCCAACGTCCACCTGGCCCTGTCCGGCGCCGACGTGCCGCTGCACCAGGAGCTCCTCCCGCGCACCGCGATGCAGGCGCTGTTCCTGGCCGCGACCGTCACCGTCGTGGTCGCTCACCTTCGCAGCCGCGACCACGCCCGGCGGCCGGGCTCCGGGGCCGACCGGTCAGGTGTCGGTGGCCAGAGCGCGCGCCCAGTCCAGTAGCCTGCGGCGCCGGGCCCGCGCCGGGAGCTCCACCGCCGGCCGGTGGTGTCCGGTGGAGGCGGCCGCGTCGGCGCCCGGCCGTGCGTCGGGCCGGCCGGTGCCCGACCCGGGGCCGGTGTCGGCGGCGGGCGCCCCCGTGTCGGGACCACCCCACGACGCCGGGACGTCCGTGTCCGCCATGAGCAGGGCCGCCTCCTCCTCCAGCCTGCCGTCCCCGAAGCGCCCGCCGCCCCCGCGCACACACCCGGCGAGCGCCCTGCCCAGAGGGCTGAGCGCGCCCTGCGCGGCCACGCCCAACAGCTCCGCCTCGTGCAGTGAGTGGACGAACGCCTCGACCACGGCACCGGAGTCCCCGGCGGCCGGCCGGTACCACAGTGCCGACCGGACCAGCCAGAACAGTCCCGGGGGCAGGCTCCGGTCCTGGTCCTCGACGACCCCTGCGGCCAGCAGCGGACCGGACGTGACCCCGCTCCCCAGCCCCTCGGGGAGGGCGCCCAGCGCCAGGACGAGGGCGCAGCGCAGCGCGGCCGCGCCCGGCAGGGTCTGCGTTCCGGGGATCCCCGCCTCCGACTCGTCGGGGTTCCAGGTCGGCACCCCGGGCAGCCGCAGCCACGCCTCCAGGAGCGGAGCGACCCGTCCGGCCGGGTCGGCGTTCCTCCAGGCCGGGGACCAGTCGGCCGCGGTGATCCGGCGCCCGTCGCGCACGAGCAGCCCGGCCTCGTGGGCCGTCTCCAGCCACAGCCGGACCTGGGCGTCACCCTCGCCCAGCGCCCGGGCGAGCCGGGTGTGGTCCCCGGCACCGATCCCGACCACCCGGTGCAGGACCAGGGGGCGGGCCGCGACCTCCGCGACCAGCCGGTCGACCGCGCCCAGTGCCGTCGCGACCGCCGCCCGCGCCTGGTCCCGCACGGCGGTCGCGTCGGTGGGCAGGCCCACGGGCTCGGGCGGTGTGGGGGTGAAGGGAAGGGGGCCGCTCTCCCGGACGGTCGCGGCCACCTC
Organism: Nocardiopsis sp. KDC1DS13DA1; assembly: GCF_055632325.1. NCBI lineage: Bacteria > Bacillati > Actinomycetota > Actinomycetes > Streptosporangiales > Nocardiopsidaceae > Nocardiopsis > Nocardiopsis sp. KDC1DS13DA1. The sequence goes on along the minus strand of NZ_JBVMUY010000031.1, from coordinate 130,730 downwards.
GCGCGGCGGCATGACCCTGGCGGGACCGACCGGCACCAGGAGGCCGCGTTCGGCCAGCCAGTCGGTGTCCGGATCGCCCGAGCCCTCCGGGCGGATCCGGTAGCGCGACCTTCCGTCCTCCTCGAAGCAGTCCGTGGCCAGGACCCGTCCCCTGGCCGCGAGTTGACGTAACAGGGTGAGGGCCCCCTCCGGGGCGGTGTCGAGGAGCACGCGCACCCGGTCGGGGTCGGTCAGGCGCGCGACGATCGCCCTGCGCACCGCGGCGGGCTCCCGTGTGGGGTCGGCGCCGAGCGCCAGGGCGACCCGGTGCAGTTCCGTGGCGGCCAGGACCTCGGTGAAGGCGGAGAGGACCCGCGGCCCCCAACGGTGGACGCCGAACGCCTCCACCAGGCCCAGCGCGAGATGGTAGTGGTCGTCCCCCGCGGGCCAGACGAGGGCGCGCCCCTGCAGTTCGCCGAGCGCCGCCTCGGCGGCGCGCCGCCCGGTTCCGTGCCAGGTGCCGATCCGGGCGAGGAGTTCGGCGCGGTGCAGCGGCGGGGCGGTGAGCCCGTCGGTGCGGCGCGGTCTCCTGCCGTGGCGCAGGGAGGCGGCCCGCGTCCTGGCGGCGACGTCCGCGGCCGCGACGAGCAGGTCGCACTGCGCGGCCGTCAACGCGTCGAACACCCCGGTGCGGGCCACCGCGCTCGACGCGTACGGCAGCGGATCCCGCCGGGCGTCCTCCTCCACTCCCTCCACCAGCTCACCGAGGATGTCGGCGAGCCGGTCGACCGGCAGCGATCCGAGGTGCTCCCTGAGCGCAGTGAGACGATCCATGCACGCAACGCTAGTACCCCCCGTCCCCGGCGGGGGCCGAACGGGCGGACCCGGCGAGCGGGTGTGCCCGGGCGCCGGATCCCGGACGGCTAGGGTGTCCGGCATGTCATGTCACCGAATGCGACCGCGGCCCGGTTCGACGATCACCGCCAAGGAGGCCGTGTGAGGAGGAACGTCCTGGTCACCGGGGCCTCCCGGGGTATCGGCAGGGCGGTCGCCCTGGCCTTCGCGGAGCAGGGGGACCGTGTGGTCGTGCACTGCGCGAGCCGCCGGAGCGAGGCACAGACCACACTGGAGCGGCTGCCCGGAGAGGGGCACGTCCTCGTCCAGGCCGACCTCGCCGCGCCGGACGGGGCCGCGTCCCTGGTGGAGCAGGCGGTCGGGCGCACCGGAGGGATCGGCGTCCTGGTGAACAACGCCGCGCTCAATCCGGCGCACCCGGTCGCGTCGACCTCCTTCGACGCGTGGCGCCGGGCCTGGCGTTCGGTCATGGACGTGAACGTCTTCGGCGCGGCCGACGTCAGCTACCTCGTCGCACGGCACATGATCGACCAAGGCACGCGCGGACACATCGTCAACGTCGGATCCCGGGGCGCCTACCGCGGCGAACCCGACCACCCCGCCTACGGAGCGAGCAAGGCCGCCCTGCACTCCCTGGGCCAGTCGCTTGCGGTCGCGCTGGCCCCGCACGGCATCAGCGTCGCCTCGGTGGCGCCGGGCTTCGTCGAGACCGAACGCGTGGCCGACCGCCTCACCGACCAGGTCCGGGCCGACAGTCCGTTCGGCCGCGTGGCCGAGCCCCGGGAGGTCGCCGACGCCGTGCGCTACCTGGCCTCCCCCGGAGCCGTGTGGAGCTCGGGCGCGGTCCTGGACGTCAACGGGGCCTCCCACCTGCGGTGAGGTGGGTCCGGACCGGTGGCGCGGGTATGTCCGCGTGGCCGGTTCCGGCCACATCCGGGGGCCGTCGGTCACAGCGTCAACAGTTACAGCAGGCGCAGCAGTTACAGCAGGCACAGCATTCACAGAAGTTGGCCCAGGCATCGCGCGGCTTGCCCGACCACGGCCCGGGGTGGGGGTCCCGGCAGCAGAGCTGACAGGTGCAGCACATGAACAGCGCGACCGCGCACCCCGACAGGACGCCGCGTCTGCGGGGCGGGTGCGACCAGGCGGGGGTGTCGCACGAGCAGGATCCGCAGCACCCGCTCCTGTCCGACTTGTCGGAGGATCCGCCGGAACCGTGGTGACCGCCACCGCCGGCACCACCTCCACCGAAGCCCACGCCGTTCCCGGGCCGGTCGTGGTCCCCGTGTCCCCCGGCGAAGGCGTGGTCGCCGCCGCCGTCACCGCGGTCGGAGCCGCGCCACTGGTTCGGGTCGCCGCGGTGGGGGTGCTGCTGGTACGGCGGGTCGCCGCGGTGGGGGTGCCGGTGCGGCGGGTAGCCGTGGCCGGGATGTCCCTGCCCGGGGTACCCGGCGCGGGTGAAGGTCCGGTCCACGGCGCGGTGCAGCTCACGGACCAGGAGCGCCCGGACCAGGCGGTCGTCGGTGAACTCCGCCTCGTCCAGGGCCAGCCGGACGCCCAGGACGGCGTCGTCGCACAGTTCCCGGGCCCGGGCGGGCCCGGTCCCGGTGGCCGTGAGCGGGTTCCAGGCGTCCTTGGCCGCGTCCTCCTCACGGTCCTCGACCGCGTCCAACAGGTGCGCGACCCGGCCGAACAGACGTCCCGCCTCACGCAGCGGCCCGGCGTTGGCCCGACGCCCCGCCAGAGCCGCGGTGTGGGCGAACGCCGCGCCGGTGGCCTCCTCCGTGGGCCGGGTGACCGTCAGGATGTCGGTTCCGCGCCCGGCCGTGAGCTCCACCTCGCGCTGCCGGTCGACCACCGCCATCAGCCCGGCGCCGTCGAAGCCGAGCCGGTCACCCGACGCCTGGGCCGCACGCCGCCAGCGCTCGGCCACCCGCCCCGCGAACGCCCGCACGCCGCGCCGGGCGTAGGGGCCGTCCCCGTCCTCGATGTGGTCGGTGATCTTGGCCGAGGCCAGCATCAACGACACCGACGCCGCCAGGTGCGCGCCGGAGCCGTCGGCGACCTCGGCGCCGCGCATCCCGCGCAGGGGGCAGGGACCGGCCGCGCGGGTGCTCGCGCACTCCTCGGACTGGGCCGCGGCCAGGACCGACACCACCAGCCCGTCGTAGTTCGTGGCGATCCGGGAGGTCTGCCCGTGATCGTCCCGCAGGGCCAGGCACAGCCCGCACATGTGGGACATCCACTCCTCGGCGAGTCCGTCGGACAGGGTGTGCCGACAGGGGCGCAGGATTCCGAACACCGGCCGCTACCTCATCTCGTGCTGCCGCGGCCACGGCGTGCCCCGGCGGTCTGGTACGTGCGGGGAGGTTCGACCCCCCGCACCCGTCGCCAGGTTCCCGACCGGCCCCAACTTTCCGGTATCGATCGGGCGGCGGCCGCCGGATCGCGCCGTGGTCCTCCCGGACGGCCACGGCCGGATGCGGCACGACCGCCGCGGCGGGCCCCGCGGGCGGCTCACGGAGGCGGGGGGATCACAGGCGCCGCGGGATGCCGTGGAGCGGGGCGCGGGCACCCCGGCCCGGTGCACGGCGGACGACGGTGCGGTCCACGCGCCGCCGCCCGTCGGGACCGGCCGCTACCGGATCTGGCCGTCGATCCGCTTGCACTCCTGCAGCGTCACGGTGTCCTTGTCCAGGGCCTCCGAACAGGTGGCGGCGCAGATCAGCAGACCCCAGAACGAATCCGTCGACCCGCACCGGACCTCGACCGGCTCATCCGGGGTCTGGGCGTACGCCGCCCCCGGGACCAGTCCGACCACGACCGCGATCGCGACGGTCCACAGTGTTCTCCGTACGGACATGCCTTCTCCTCCGAAAGCCGACTCGTCATAACTGTCGGAGATCAGACAATGACACGAGGTCATGATCTTTGGGGAGGCACGCCCGAGCTACACACAATCGTGTCCCCGTCCCGTCCCCGCCCCGCGAGCACTGCGTAGGGTGGTCGCCGTCCGCGCACACGGGAGGGACCTCAGTATGAGCCTGGTCGCCATCAGCGACCTCCACGTCCGGCACGGGGAGAACCGCGCCTTCACCGAGGCCCTGCGCCCGGAGTCCGACGACGACTGGCTCCTGGTGGCCGGTGACGTCGCCGAGACCGTCGACGACCTCCTGTGGGCCATGGAACTGCTGGCCAAGCGGTTCTCCACGGTGGTGTGGGTCCCCGGAAACCACGACCTGTGGACGGTGCCCACCGATCCCGTCCGGCTGCGGGGCCTGGCCCGCTACGAGTACCTCGTGCGTGCCCTGCGCGACCTGGGCGTGCACACCCCGGAGGACCCCTACCCGGTGTGGGAGGGCCCCGACGGTCCGGTCGTGGTCGCCCCCCTGTTCCTCCTGTACGACCACACCTTCCGTCCCGAGGGCGCGCGCACCAAGGCGGAGGCCCTGGCGGTCGCCCACGCAGCCGGGGTGGTGTGCACGGACGAGCACCTGCTGCACCCGGACCCCTACCCCGGCCGTGACGCGTGGTGCCGCGCCAGGCTCGACCACACCCGCAGGCGCCTGGACGCCCTGCCGCCGGACGTGCCCACGGTGCTCGTCAACCACTGGCCGCTGGTCCGCGAACCCACGCGTGTCCTGCGCTATCCCGAGTTCGCCCAGTGGTGCGGCACGGAGGAGACCGCCGACTGGCACGTGCGCTACCGGGCGCGTGCCGTCGTCTACGGACACCTGCACATCCCCCGCACCATCGTGGTGGACGGCGTGCCGCACATCGAGGTGTCCCTGGGCTACCCCCGCGAGTGGGGGCCCCGGCCCGCACCCCCGGAGGGCCCGCGCCGGGTGCTGCCGCTCCGCCGCTGACCGCCCGGGCTGCGGGTCGAACCGCCCGGACCTCGACCGTGCGGCCGTCGGGGTCGGTGAGTACATGGCGTCCGGGCGCGAGCGGAGGACGGGCCGAGGCGCCCTCGACGCCCACACCCAGCCGGACGGTACCGGCGGGCCGGTCGCGGGCGGGGTAGATCTCGGACACGGCGCCGTCGTCGCGCACGGCGGCGTGGTGCTCCGGGCCCCGTCCGTGCTGTTCGCGCTCCAGGCGCAGCCCCAGGGCGGAATGGACGTCGCGGCACTCCGCCACGCGCCCGGTGTGGAGCACCAGGAGGGTGAGACGCGCGCTCGGCGTCGCCGTGAAGGCTCCTTGCCGGTCCACCGGCCAGGCACCGGCCAACCTATCGGCGCCCCGTCGGCGCCGCGACGGCGGTCGGCCCGCTCAGACCGGGTCGGGCCGGTGCGCGACGTGGTCCGGCACCTCCAGACCCGGCGCGAGCGCGGGGTCGGGCTCGGGCTCGCCGAAGACCTGCCGTACCGGCAGGACGCCCGCCCACACCGGCAGCGCGTGGTCCTCCTCGTCGTCGGCGGGCGGGCCGGTGCGCACCTTGACCGACGCCTCCTCCAGCGACAGCGCCAGCACGCGCGTGGCCGCCATCTCCCTGGCGTTGGGCCGCCGCGCCGCGTCCCACCGGCCCGGCGCCAGCTGTTCGGTCAGCGCGCGCAGCCCCGCCGTCCGCTCGTCCTCGTCGGTGACCACGCGCGGTGTCCCGTAGATCATGGCCGAGCGGTGGTTGACCGAGTGGTGGAACGCGGAGCGCGCCAGGACGACGCCGTCGAGCAGGGTCACGGTGACGCACACCTCGCCCGGGACGCGCAGCGACCGCGCTCCGGTGGATCCGTGCAGGTAGAGGGTGTCACCGATGCGCCCGTACCCGGTGGGGACCACCATGGGCGCCCCGTCCGCGACCACTCCGAGGTGGCAGACCAGTCCGGCGTCCAGGAGGTCGTACAGTGCGGCGCGGTCGGTCCTGGCCTTGTGCTTGGCCCGGCCGAGCCGGGTCCGTTCGGTGGTGGAGAGCATGCTCCTACGCTAGGCAGAAGTGGATACCCAGACCATGTCCACTTCTGACCCGAAACGGGAGACCACTGTGGCCCGGCACCTCACCGACCTGCCCATCGACCTGGACCGCGACGGCGCCTCCCCGCTCACCGCGCAGTTGGCGGACGCGTTGCGCGGGGGCATGGCGCAGCGCTACCTCCGGCCCGGCGAACGCCTGCCCTCCAGCCGTGCCCTGGCCACCCAACTGGGCGTCAGCCGGACCGTGGTGACCGAGGCCTACCAGCAGCTCTACGCCGAGGGCTGGCTGGAGGGACGGCACGGTTCCGGCACCTTCGTCACCGACCACGGCCCCCTGCCCGCCGTCGCCCCTCCCCCGGTCCGGCCCTCGGCTCCGCGCCTGTCGCGCCCCGAGGCCAGGCGGCGGGGGCTGGTCGACCTCCGGCCGGGCGCCCCGTGGGTGTTCGACATCGACCGCGCCGCCTGGCGCCGGGCCTGGCGGCACGCGGCCGAGGCGCCCCTGGACGACGACCCCGACCCGCGCGGACTGCCCCGTCTGCGCACTCTGCTGGCCGAGCACCTGCGCCGGGCGCGCGGGGTCCGGGTGGGACCGGAGAACGTCCTGGTCACCCGGGGCACCGGCAACGGCCTCGACCTGGTCGCGGCGACGCTCCTGGGTCCCGGCACACGTGTGGGGGTGGAGAGCCCCGGCTACGCCAAGGCCCACCGCGTCCTGGGATCGCGCGGGGCCGAGGTGGTCCCCTGCCCGGTCGACCACGAGGGGATCCTCACCGACGACCTGCCCTCCGACCTGTCCGTCGCCTACACCACGCCCGCCCACCAGTACCCGTTGGGCGGGCGGCTGCCGATCCCGCGCCGCGAGCGGCTCCTGGCGTGGGCGCGGACCACCGGGGCGACGGTCGTCGAGGACGACTACGACGCCGAGTTCCGCTACGACGTCGCGCCCCTGCCCGCCCTGTACGGCCTGGACCCCGGCAGGGTGGTCCTCCTGGGCACCCTGTCCAAGACGCTCTCGCCCGACCTGGGCATCGGGTGGCTCGTCGCCGAACCCGGCCTGGTGGAGCGGGTGGCCGGGAACCGCGCCGACCTGACCGACCGCACGAGCGGTCCCGCCCAGGCGGCCACCGCGCTGTTGCTGGAGCGCGGTGACCTGGACCGGCACCTGCGCCGCATGCGCCGGGAGTACGCCCGCCGCCGCGGGCTGCTGGTGGAGTACCTGGGGCCGAGGCTGACCGGGGACACCGCGGGGCTGCACGTCCTGCTCCCGCTGCCCGCCCGCGCCGTGGCCGGGGTCGTGGACGCCGCGGCCGAACGCGGCGTCCTGGTCGTGGACACGGGCCACACGAGCCCCGGCGCGCCCACCGTGCACGGTCTCGTCATCGGTTACGGCTCCGCCACCCTGTCGCAGCTGCGCCGCGCCTGCGAGGTCCTCGTCGACGTGCTCGACCGCCACGTCTGAGGGGACGGCGCGTCTGGAACCGGCCGGGGCGCGTGGGATGCTCGCCTCACCGGATCCGTGCTGACACGATCGGTGTCGGTACGCCGTCGGGGGAAGGGGTGGTCGGGTGACGGACGTGATCGCGTTCGCCGTGCTGCTGCTCGGGTACGCGCTGGTCTCGGGCCGTACGCAGGGGACGTCGCTGACGGCGGCGATGGTGTTCACGACCGGTGGTCTGGTACTCGGCGCCGGAGGGCTGGACCTGCTGGGCGGCAGCACCACGGGTACCGCCGTCCGTGTCCTCACCGAGGCGACCCTGACGCTCGTCCTGTTCACCGACGCCGTGCGCATCGACCTCCGGGTGCTGCGACGCGAGTACCACCTGCCCCTCCGCCTGCTCGGGATCGGTATGCCCGTCGGCATCGCCCTCGGCGCGGCGGCCGCCCACGGAATGCTGCCCGGACTCGGCCTGGCGGGCGCGGCGCTGCTGGCGTCGGTGCTCGCGCCGACCGACGCGGCCCTGGGCCAGGCGGTGATCTCCGACCGGCGCCTGCCCGTCCGGATCCGCCAGACCCTCAACGTGGAGAGCGGACTCAACGACGGCATCGCCCTGCCCGCCGTCATGGTGTTCTCCGCTCTGGCCGCCTCGACGGAGGTGGGCGGTTCCGCGTGGTCGTGGGTCGGCTTCGCCGCCGGACAGATCGGGGTGGGGGCACTGGTCGGAGTCCTGGCGGGGGGACTCGGCGCGTGGGCGATCACCCGGGCCGACGCCGCCGGATGGGTCAACGCCACGCACCGCCGCCTGTTCTCGGTCGGTGTGGCCGGACTGTCCTACGCCGGTGCCGAGGTGACGGTGGGCAGCGGTTTCCTGGCCGCGTTCGTCTCGGGCCTGGTCTTCGGGGCGCTGGCCAGGCAGCAACGGGCGTTCGTGCACCAGTTCGCCGAGCGGGAGGGAGAGCTGCTCACCCTCATGACGTTCGCCCTGTTCGGAGCGGTGATCATCGGCCCCCGGCTCGGCGACGTCGACGGCCGGGCCCTGGCGTACGCGGCCCTGAGCCTGGCGGTGGTGCGCCCCGTGTCCGTGGCCGTGGCCGTCCTGGGCGCGCGACTGCGCCCGGAGACCGTGTTCTTCCTCGGCTGGTTCGGGCCACGCGGGCTCGCCTCGATCGTGTTCGCCCTGCTCGTGATCGAACAGGGCGACATCGCCAAGGCGGACCGGATCCTCCTGGTCGCGGGGGTGGCCGTCCTGATCAGCGTGTACGCGCACGGGATCACGGCCGCCCCGTGGGCACGGGCCTTCGGCCGCCGCGCGGGCCGCTACGAACCGACGGCGCCCGAGCACCGGGACGTCACCGTGCACCACCACCGGTGGCACGCCCCCCGGGGACAGGAGACGGACTGACCGACGGCCGTGCGCGCTCCTCCACCGCCCTGTTCCGTCTGGCCGGGAGCTGTTCCCCTCCCACCGGGGTCGCGCTATATGTGGTGTCCTCCCTGTGCCGTGCCCCGCACCCCCTCGACCCCCAGGAGAACCGCCATGGGTTGGAAGGACCGCCTGGCCTCAGCGTCCGACGCGGCGGGGAGGACCGCCGGGACGGCGCGGGACTCGGCGTCCCAGCACGCCTCCCCGATCGCCGAGCGCGGCACGGGTGCGGCCCGTGCGGCCGGGGAGCGCGGCGCCGAGGCCACCCGAAGGGTGAACGGGAGGGCGGGCGAGGCGGCGCGGAGGGCACGGGACGGGAGCGCGGAGATGGCGCGGGCGGCTCAGGAGATCAGGGGGTCACTGCGCGAGATGGCGTGGGTGACCGACGTCCTCGAACACTTGGAGGTGCCTGCGGAGCCGCGGGAGGAACCGTTCCGGCTGTCGGTCGGCTCGGTCACCGAGACGGCGTGGGAACCGCCGCGCCCGGTACGGCGCCTGCTCGGCCTGCTGGACCGGTTGGGCGCCATCGAGATCGGAACGGACCCGGTCGGTTTCGACGGCTCCACCGTCCCCTGGAGGAGGGTCCGCGAGATCCGTGCCCGCCGCACCAGCGACGTCCTCCTGACCAGCGGGATGGACATGGTCAGCGACAGCGTGACCGGGCTCCTGCCCCCGGTGCCGGGCCGGTCCTGGGTCGCGGCCAGGGCCGTCGACGTGGTCTCGGTCCTCACGCTGGCGGCCGTCACCCGCGCCGAGCGGGAGGAGGCGGGGGAGGACATGGAGGAGTTCGACCGGGCCGTGGACGAGGCGGGCTTCGGCCTCCTGCCGTGCCATATCGGGTACGGGAGGAGGCTGCGGCGCACCGGGGAGCTGAACGGCGGCCCCGCGGCGGCCCTGTTCATGGCGGTCAAGCCGGAGATCCGGTCGCTGGTCCGCACGGGCACGACGCTCAGGGGGGTTCCGCTGACCGTCGCCCCCTCGACGACCGCCTGACCACCATCGCGGAGCGCTCACGCGGGCTCGCCGCGTTGCGCGGGCGCGCGCTGCGGCGACCGACGGGCGCGGAGCCGAAGCCGGCGGTGGGCGAGGGGCCCGACGAGGAGCATCCACCGCCACGGGACTGAGCCCCGGGCCGGACGGGATCCGGCCCGGCACTCCCGAGGGGCGCCTCCCGCCCTCCCGCTCAGGCGATCCGGTTCCACGACGTGATGACGGGGCGGCCGTGCTCGCGGCCGAGCGTGCTCACGGCCGCGGTGTCCAGCCGGAACAGCGCGCCGTCGCCGGGTGCCAGGCCCAGCCAGCGCGCGGTGAGCACGCGCAGGACGTGGCCGTGCGCCACGAGCGCGACGTCGGGTCCGGTGCCGTCGCCCAGGATCAGCGACACCGCGGCCAGGACCCGGTCGGTGCGTTCCCCCACCTGCTCGACGCTCTCCCCCGGGTGCTCCGCGTCGCCCTCCGGAACCCCGTCGGTCCACAGGTTCCAGTCCGGCCGCCCGCGCAGGATCTCGGCGGTGGTGATCCCCTCGTAGCCGCCGTAGTCCCACTCCATGAGGTCCGGGTCGGGGACCGTCTCCCCCTCCCCCAGCCCGGCCAACTCGGCCGTGCGCACCGCCCGCCGGAGCGGGCTGGTCACCACCAGGTCGATGTCGCGCCCGGCGAGGAGGGGGAGCAGGGCCGCGGCCTCCCCCTCGCCCTCCTCGGTCAGGGGGAGGTCCGTGCGCCCGGTGTGCCGCCGTGCCCGGCTCCACTCGGTCTGCCCGTGTCTGATCAGCACCAGTTCACCCATGGCACCGATCCTGCCGCACCGGGCGCGCGATCACTCCCCCGACGCGTCGGGTCAGCCCTGGTCGACCGGCAGACCGGCCTCCACCCAGTCCTGGATCCCCTCCCGGTACTTGCGCACGCGGGTGTAACCGAGCCCCTCCAGGGCGGTGGCCACGGCCTGGCTGTTCCCGCACGCGGGGTTGGAGCAGTAGACGGCGATGAGGGCGTCCCGGTCGGGCAGCACCTCGGCCGCCCGGCCGGCCACCTCGTCGGCGACCAGGGCGACGGCACCGGGGAGGTGCTGCTGCTCGTGGTAGGCACCGCCGAGGGCGTCCACCACGGTCACCGTCCCGGCGTCGATGTGCCCCCGGAGTTCCTCGCGGCTGATGAGTGCGGTCATGGTTCCTCTCCTATCCGGACTGCGGTCCGCTTACAAGGAGGAGAGTAAACGGACCAAAGTCCGTTTGTCTAGTAGGCTGGTCCCCGTGAACGACGAACTGCTTCGGGTGCTGCGCCGGCCGCCGCGGGAGCGGGCCGACGCCGCGCGCAACCGGGCCCGGGTCCTGGACGCCGCCGCGCTCCTGTTCGCGCAGGGGGGTGTGGAGGCGCTGACCGTCGACGCCGTCGCCCGCACGGCACAGGTCGGCAAGGGGACGGTCTTCCGCCGCTTCGGCGACAAGTCCGGGCTGGTCGCCGGCCTGCTGGACGAGCGCGAGCGGCAACTCCAGGAGCGGATCGTCTTCGGCGACCCCCCGCTGGGACCGGGGGCGCCCGCCCGGGACCGCGCACTGGCCTTCTTCGACGCCTACCTCACCCACCTGGCCGACCACCTGGACCTGGTCCGGCTGTCGGAGACGGCCGCACCCGGCGCCCGCTACCGCGTCGGGTCCTACGTGTTCTGGCACCGGCACCTGGCGATCCTGTGCGCCGACCGCCCCGACCCCGACCACCTGGCGCACGTCCTGCTCGGAACGGTCGACGCCGACCTCAACGCCGAACTGCGCGCGTCCGGCTACGACTGGGACCGGATCCGCGCGGGTGTCGCGACCGCCGTCGGCGCGCTGCTCGGGCCGCCCTGAGCGCGCGGGCCGACCGATTGCGCGGATCGCGGACAGAGGTACCGAATCGTCGCTACCCTCCTCACATGACGCAACGCACCGTGACCAGTGACGTGCACGTCTCCTCCCGTTCCGCGAAGGTCCCCCAGCCCCGGTTCCACAAGCCCAACCAGGACCTGGCCGCGGCGATGGAGTGCACGCGCTGCGCCGAACTCGGGGTCGGCGCCCCGCCCGGTTGGGCCAACCGCAGGAAGCCCTCGACCAAGAAGGAGCGCAGGAAGAAGCAGCTGGAGCACATCCGGCGGCAGCGCGAGGCGCCCAAGCAACCGCACAAGCGCGGCCCGCTGCCGCTCAACGAACTCCAGTCCGCCTTCCTGCTCGACGTGTGGTCGTACCTGAGGCGCAAGGCCGTCGGCGACGACCCCGACAGCCGCCTGCTCGCGCTCACCTGCGCCCTGCGCGGTGCGATCAAGGGCCACGCGAACATGACGGGGCAGGACGTGCGGTCGCTCCGGATGGAGGACGCGCACGCCGCCCTGACCACACTGGTCTCGTCCGGGTGGCTCGAGACCACCCCCGAGCGGGCGATCAACGCCGAGCCCGCCAACATCGCCCGGTGCGGTCTGCCCGACCTGCAGGGCAACCCGTGGGACGTCGGCAACGGTGTGCGCTCACGCGCCTCCGGCTGGGTGACCCGCAGCCTCACCCACAAGAAGATGCGCAAGAAGCCCAACCGCCTGCGCCTGACCGCGGCCTACCTCGCCGCCCGGGCGGACAGCGAGGGGCGCATCTCCCTGCCGGCGGACGAGGTGGTGGCCGCGTGCGCCCTGACCGGCGGCCCCGCCGAGGTCACCGAGCTGGCCGAGTGGCTGCTGCGGCTCGACTGGATCCGGGACCTGCGCGTGGCGGGCGGGACCGTCGAGGCGCACCTGACCGAGCTCACCATGCCCATGGCGCCCACGCTCTTCCCGCCGCCGACCCCGCCGCGGGACGCCCCGGCCAGCACCCCCGCCGAGGTCCCCGTGCCCGAGCGCGCCCGGGAGCTGCTCGACGGACGCGGGGCCGAGGTCGCCCGGTGGGTGGCCCACTACCGCGGCGAGCACGGCCACGGACCGAGCTGGGCCATGGTCTCCGACGCGTTCGGCTGGCCGCCGCGCCAGGCCCCGGACCAGGAGGTGACCCGGGAGGTCTTCCGTCTCCTGGAGGAGGGCGGCTGGCTCACCGGCCTGGGGGTGCCGTTCGGGCTGCGCCCCGGCTCCGCGCACGGGGGCGCGAACTCCTGACCCTCCCCCTCGACACACCGCGCGGGCCGCCCGCAAGCACCGGGCGGCCCGCGCCGACCGGGCACCGGCGGAGGGCGCCGGCGGAGGGCGCCGGCGAGGCCGCGGAGATCGCCGCCGCGGTGACGGACTGACCCGCCTCTCGTGCCCCTCACTCCCCTGCTCTTTCCCCTGTCTCCCCGAACGGACGACACGTGACCCTCGACATGCAGACCATCGGCCGGTGGCTGGCCGGAACCCTGGGCGAAGCTGGCACGGCCGTGCTGGTCATGGTCCCCCTCCACACCGTGTGGGCGCTGCTCGGGCCGGACGGCTCCGGCTCCCCGGCCTCGGGAACCTTCCCCCGTCCCGGCTGCCGTTGACCGCCGCTCCCCGATGCCGTGAGGCTCCGGGAGCTCCCTTCCCGAGCCCCGGACGGAAGCGCTGAGCAGACGACGGTTCGGCTCTGTTCAGGTCAGTGCCCGGTCTGCGCCGCCGTCTGGCGAACCGGCCCCGGCGCCACCCGACACCGACCCGGGCGTGCCGGCCGGACGGACCCGACCGGCGCGGCCGGGAGAGCCCGGGGATCCCACCGCGCCGGTGACGGGCTCATCCGCCCCGGTCTCCTCGGCCGCCCGCCGCAGGAGTCCGAGGACGGCGGACAGGACAGGGTCGTCGCCGGACCCGGCGCGCACCGCCGCGAAGACGTGTCGGCGGGGCGGCGGCCCCGCCAGTGCGCGCAGGACCAGACCGGGGCGGTGCAGTGGTTGGACCAGGCGCGGAACGAGCGCGACGCCAAGACCCGCCTCGACGAGCACGGCGAGGGAGGTCCAGTCGTCGACGGCGTGACGGATGTCGGGTGTGAAGCCGTGCGCGGCGCACACGGTCCGGGTGACGGCACCGCAGCAGCTACGGGGGTCACCGACGATCCACGCGTCCAAGGCCAGGTCGCGTAGGGGGATGTGTTCTTGCTCCGCACGCGGATCACTCCGGGGCAGGGCCAGGTCCAGGACGTCGGTGAGCAGGTCGACACGGGTGTAGCGGCGATCGGTGTGCGGCGGGGCGGCGGCGAAGTCCACGGCCACGGCCACGTCGACCTCCCCGCCGTCCAGGCGCGTGAACAGATCCGGCGGCTCGGCCTCGACGACCGAGACGCGCAGTTCCGGGTGGTGCTCGGCCAACAGCCGCAGCGCGTGGGGCAGGAGTCCGGTGATCGCGCTGGAGAAGCAGCCGACGGTGACCGCGCCGCGGCGGCCCTCCTCCCACGCGGCGATGTCGGCGCGGGCCCTCTCCCACTGCGCGGCCATGCGGTCGGCGTGCTCCAGCAGCACACGTGCCTGCCCGGTCAGCCGGACCCCGCGCCCCCGGCGTTCGAGCAGCGGGACGCCCACCTCCCGGGACAACACCGCCATCTGCTGGGACACCGCCGACGGCGTCAGGTGGAGGGCCTCGGCCGTGCGGGCCAGGCTGCCCCGGCGGTTCAGCTCCCGCAGCACACCCAGGCGCCGCAGATCAACACTTAAGGAATGACTGATCGGTTCCATCGAAAAAGATTAACTGGACCTTGAGGATGATCGGCTGCCACCATCATTGACGATCGCCCGGCCATGGGCCGGACCCACGGGAACTGTGAGGGACGATGACCGACACCGCAGCGGCACAGGGCTTCCTGATCCTGCACGGGTGGCAGAACCGCCGACCCGCCGGACACTGGCAGCACTGGCTGGCCGACCGGCTCGCGGACCTGGGGCACGAGGTCGACTACCCCCAACTACCGGACCCGGACCACCCCCGGCTGGAGGTGTGGCTGGCCGAACTGCGCACCCGCCTGGCCGCGCTGCGGGGACCGCGGCGCACCGTCGTCTGCCACAGCCTGGCCTGTGCGCTGTGGCTGCACGCCGCGGCCCGGGACGCCGTGCCGGTCACCGTCGACCGGGTCCTTCTGGTCGCCCCGCCCTCCCCGGACGTCCTGGAGAGGCATCCCGAGGTCCGCGCGTTCGTCCCGCCGCGGGTGGGGCGCGAACGGCTCACCGACCGCGCCGACCACACCCGCATCGTCGCCGGAGACGACGACCCCTACTGCCCGGAGGGGGCTGTCACCGCCTACGGCGCCTCCCTCCGCGTGCCCGTCGACGTCCTGACCGGAGCTGCCCACCTGGGCCCCGACTCGGGCTACGGCCCTTGGCCCTCGGTCCTGGACTGGTGTCTGGCCCCGACGGGTCACCCCCGACTCCGCCGCCGTACCGGCACAGACCACACCGCCGGGCGGACGGTGTGACGACCCCACGCCACCCGCTGGTGGTCTTCGACGTCAACGAGACGCTCAGCGACCTGCGTCCGCTTCGGACACGTCTGGAGAGGGCCGGAGCGCCCGGGCACCTGCTGCCCACCTGGTTCGCCGGTGTGCTGCGCGACGGGTTCGCGCTGACCGCCTCGGGCGCGTTCGCCGGGTTCAGCCCGGTGGCCCGCGACGTGCTGCGCGGGCTGCTGGCGGACCTGGAGGGATGGGACGGGGACGCGGAGTCGGTGGCCGAACACGTGGTGTCCGGGTTCGCCGAGCTCGACGTGCATCCGGACGTACCGGACGGGGTCCGTGCCCTGCACGGTGCCGGGTTCCGCCTGATGACCATGACCAACGGCAGTGCGGCCGTGACCGGGGCCCTGCTGTCCCGGGCCGGTCTGCTGGACTGCTTCGAGGCACTGCTGGACGTGAGCGGACCCCGCCGCTGGAAACCCGCGCCGGAGGCGTACCGGTACGTCACCGATCGCGCGGGGCTCCGGCCGGACCGGGCCGTGCTGGTCGCCGTGCACCCGTGGGACGTCGACGGGGCTCGGCGCGCGGGGCTGGCCGGAGCATGGCTGCGGCGCGGCTCGTCCGTCTACCCCGAGACGATGTGCGCGCCCACGATGACGATCCGCGACCTGAGGGAACTCCCGGACCTGCTGACGCGTCCCTGACCACGGCACACGGCTGGCTGCGGGGTGCGTGCCGAAGGGCCCCGGTCGGCCCTCACCCCCGCCGGGTCCGCCTCCGGACGTGTGGTGTACTGGCTCGCGACCGGATCGGGGACGGACGACGGACGGTGACGGACATGCTGCTGGGTTCCGGGACGGGCGACGGGCCCGCGGTGCGGGTCGGTGACGAGGGACTCGACCGCGAGGGGCTCTGGTCGGCGGCCGGGGCCGTGGCCGACCGGATCGCCGGTGCCGACGCCGTCGCAGTGCACGGGGAGGCGTCGCTGCGCACGGTGGTCGCGGTGGTCGGCGGCCTGCTGGCGGGGGTTCCCGTGGTCCCGGTCCCGTCCGACTCCGGGGTGGCCGAGCGCCGCCACATCGTGCGCGACTCCGGCGCCGCCCTGTGGCTGGGCGAGCCGCAGGACGGCGCCGACCTGCCCGCGGTCCCCGTCGACCCGGCCGAGCGCTCCTGCGCCGCCTTCCCCGAGCCCTCCCCCGCATCCACCGGGCTGATCCTCTACACCTCCGGCACCACCGGCCCGCCCAAGGGCGCCGTGATCTCCCGGGGAGCCATGGCCGCCTGCCTGGACGGCCTCGCCGACGCCTGGTCCTGGACCCCCGACGACGTGCTGGTCCACGGTCTGCCGCTGTTCCACGTGCACGGTCTGGTCCTGGGCGTGCTGGGCGCCCTGCGGGTGGGCGGCCCGCTCGTACACACCGTGCGCCCGACCCCCGCCGCCTACGCCGCCGCGGCCAAGGAGGGTGGGACGCTGTTCTTCGGCGTCCCGACCGTGTGGTCGCGGATCGCCCGCGATCCCGACAGCGCCCGCGCGCTGGCCGGGGCCCGGCTGCTGGTGTCCGGCAGCGCCGCCCTCCCCGACCCGGTGGCCGACGACCTGCGCGCGCTGGTCGGCCACAGCCCCGTGGAGCGGTACGGGATGACCGAGTCGCTGATCACCGTCGCCGCGCGCGCCGACGCCCCGCGCCGCACCGGCTGGGTGGGGACGGCACTGCCCGGCGTGGAGTCGCGGCTGCGCGGTGAGCACGGCGAGCCCGTCGCGTCGGACGGGGAGTCGATCGGGGAACTCCAGGTGCGCGGCGCCACCCTGTTCGGCGGCTACCTCGGCCTGCCGGAGGCCACGGCGGCCGCGTGGACCGACGACGGCTGGTTCCGCACCGGGGACGCGGCGGTCATGGACGGGAAGGGCTGGCACCGGATCGTGGGGCGGATGTCGGTCGACATGATCAAGACCGGCGGGTACCGGGTCGGCGCGGGCGAGGTCGAGGCGGCGCTGCTGGGCCACCCAGCGGTCCGGGAGGCCGCCGTGGTGGGCGAGCCCGACGACGACCTGGGGCAGCGGATCGTCGCCTACCTGGTGGGCGACGGCATCGCCCCGGGGGAGGTCATCGACTTCGTGGCCGCCCGCCTGTCCGTCCACAAGCGCCCGCGGGAGGTGCGCGTGGTGGAGGCTCTGCCGCGCAACGCCATGGGCAAGGTGCAGAAGAAGTCGCTGGTCGACGGGCGGCACTGACGCCGGTGAACGGACCGGTGTCGGCCGCACCGCCCATGGTCGCGGAACCGAACCCGGAATCCACCCCGATCCACCCTGTGGACAACCCGATCCGGCCGGGTCGGCGCGCACATACTCGAAGCATGCTCTCTCCTCGCGCCCACACCCTGCTGTGCGCCGTCCTGAACGGCCTGCCCCACGACCGCCACCTGCTGACCCTGCGCACCCGACACGTGATGTCCACCGCCGTCGACCGTCGGGGCAGTGGCCTGTACGTCGAGCATCCGCCCGTGGTGGAACGGCTGTGCGCCGCCGTCGACGGCGGCGCCGCCGCGGCGCTGATCCTGCGCAGCTTCACCGACCAGGTCTCCCACACACCGCCCGACGGGGTCGAGGTCCCCGTCACGCTGGTGCGCGGCTGGACGGTCGCCGACCGGCGCCTGATCCCCCTCGACGAGGCGCGGATGTTCGACGCGCACTGCACCGACGCCGCCTCCGGCGAACCCATCCCGCCCGAGCCCGGTGTGGTGTACACCGACGCCCCCGAGGTCGACCTCACCGGCTTCCACGACCCGTGAGCCGGACACGGATGCGGCCGGAATCACTCCACCAGGCCGTACACCGTGTCCAAGCCTTCTCCCTCAGCGTCCGCCTCCACGTACAGGAAGGAAACCACCGCACCGGGGACGGGGGCGATGGGAAGGCGGCCGGACCCCCAGCCGTCGTCGTCCGTGGCCAACCGAGTGTCGAGGGCGATCCGGCGCACGTTCTCCGTGGTG
The DNA here is from genome assembly GCF_055632325.1 of Nocardiopsis sp. KDC1DS13DA1. Classification (NCBI taxonomy): domain Bacteria; kingdom Bacillati; phylum Actinomycetota; class Actinomycetes; order Streptosporangiales; family Nocardiopsidaceae; genus Nocardiopsis; species Nocardiopsis sp. KDC1DS13DA1. The sequence continues at coordinate 112,798 of NZ_JBVMUY010000031.1, read as the reverse complement.
ATGTCGCCGTCCAGGTCGCCCACGAGAACGGTCGGCACGCCCTGCCCATCGGTGTTGTGGACACCTCCGGCCACCAGGACGTCCTCCAGGGCCGTTCCCTCGGCCAGCAGGCCGACCGGTTCCGCGCGTTCCAGGGAAGTGGTGCCCACAACGTCCCCCGCACCGTCGACGTGGTGCAGGCGGACGGGCTCGTCGGATCCCGTGTCCTGGAGCACGACAGCGCCCACGCTGTCCGTGCGCAGATAGGAGCGGCCGTCGATGAACGCGATCTCTTCGACGCCGAACAGGTCCTCGGGCAGGGGAGGGAAGCCGTCTCGCCCGGTGGCCGGGTGTAGCGCCCGGTTACCCACCATGACCACCGGATCGGCCTCTGGACGGGTGGGGCCGCCCGAGATCAGGAGCGGGGCGAAGTCCTCGTCGACGTGCTCCCACGCACGACGCCAGTTCTCCTCACCCGTGACCAGGTCCACGGCGGTCACCTCCACGGTCCCACCGGCCCGCACGGCGTCCGACCGCTCGCTGTAGCCGAGGGACGACCAGGACGCACCCAGGTCCTGGTCCGAATCGGCGCAGACCTCCACGAAAAGGACCTGTTGGTCGTGGGCGAGGACTCCGTCGGCATCAGCCAGGCAACGTCGCTCCAGATCCCGGTAGCCGATCCACCTCTCCCACATCAGCTCACCTTCGGAGGTGTGTGCGCTCAACGCATCCTCGGCCGCGAACACGTGGACATCGGGTGTTCGGTACAGGTTTTCCATGTCCCTTAGCGCACCGGACCGCATCCACCCGTGGTCGAACGGCTCCTGCTCGACGATCCGCCCGGTGGCGGAGTCGAGGACCACCCTGACCGCCCCCTCAGGCACGTCCGGGGACTCCAGGGTGACGTAGGCGAACTCGGGTCCGTCGTCGAACACGCCCGCCTCCCAGGGGTGGGCCAGGTCGGTGTAGGGGGCGCGGTAGCTCCACAGTTCCTCGCCGGTCCGCCCGTCCAGGGCCACCAGTCCGTCGTTCAGTTCCAGGATCGGCCCGTGGGTTCCGGCGTGCACGTGCCTCACCCTGGTGTGTTCGGGAGGCTCCCAGGTCCATCCGACCCGGGTGACGGCTGCCGGGACCGGTGCGAGCCAGCCCGGGGGCTCGGACAGGGCGGTGTGCGTGATCGGCCGGTACAGGGCCAGGGGTTCGACCAGGAGGGCGACCGCGAGGACGGTCAGGGCCCCGGCGGGCAGGCCGACCAGAGCGTGGCTCCGCCGACGCGGCGGACGAACCATCCAGGCGATCAGGGACGACCACACACCGAGCACGGTCAGCACCATAACCAGCCCCAGGCCGAGCGCCCGGGGCGCGATGACGTGGTCGCCCGGGGGATCGGCGGTCAGCGCGAAGGCGTTGAGGGGCAGGACCACCACGCAGGCGGCCGTGGCCGCGACCGCGAGCACGGCCAGGTTCATGTCGTGCCGCTGGTGGTCAGGCGAGTCGGGGTCGTCCAGGGTGTCGAGGCGGCGTCTCAGGGCGAGCACCGGGAACACCAGGAGAACGACGATCGACAGCCACCAGTACGGGGGCGTGGCGTCGGAGTACCGAGAGGCGGTCAGCCCCGGACCGTACAGCACCCACAGGGCGAGGAACGGGGCCAGGGCCAGCACGGCCACCCCGGCTCGGCCCAGGGTGCCGGCCAGCCATCCGGCCGCGGCCTTCGGGTCGAAGTTCACGTCTTGTCCGTTCCACTACGGGGCTGAGGTGACCATGCTCCCGTTCGGGGAACCTGACCGCAGAACCCGCCCCTCAGTCCCACCAGAAGGTCCAGACGGGGCGGTCGACGAGGCGTCCGGCGTAGTTTCGAAGCCGGTGGGAGTGCCCCTGCCAGATCTGGTCCGGGCAGAACGAGAAGTGCTCGGCAGGCACACGCAGGGCCTGGTCGATGGCGACGGGCGGCGCGGCGACGCTCAGTGTCAGGGTGTCGAACCCCAGCCCCAGGACACGCGCACCGAAGCGGTATTCCCCGTCGGCGACGACGGCGGCGAACACGGCGGCGTCGTCGTCGTTGAGCGGACCCGACCATCCGCACGCGGGCAGGGCCTGCGCCCCCGATGAGGCCCGCACCAGGCCCAGGCGCTGTCCGGACACGTGCTCGACGAGGAGATCGGCGCACTCGGCGGCCTCATCCTCCGCCGCCCCCTCGGCCAGCGAAGCTGGAGGGAACCGTCCCTGGCCAGTTGGCATCGAAGGGGGCGGTCACGTGCGGGCGAGGATCCGCCTCCCCCGAGTCGGGCTCGAAGGGGCCGGTGTACTCCCCCCACCACCAGGCCAGGAGAGCGGCCGGATCGTGTTCCGTGAGCGAGGTGAACCGCGTGAGTGTCGGCGCCTCCTGGAACCGATCCCGGTGGCGGTCGAAGTCCTCAAGCAGCAGCGGCCACCAACCCGAACGCGGGGACTCGGCGAGCAGCCGGGGCCACAGTCCGACCGGCACGGGTTCGTCGCTCACCCAGAGAAGGGGATCCCCCGCGTAGGAGGAGAGCATGCGGCCGGAGGGAAGCGGAACGGACAGCGACGCCTGAGGATCCATGGTCGCCAAGGTAGAGGGCCGGGGTGACGATCGACGGCGGACCCCAGCCACGGTGACATCTCCCATCACCGTGGCCACCGGCACCGGACAGGCGCGGCTCCACTGGACGACCCGAAAGTGCTCCAGGCACTGGAGTCTCTCTCTTCGCAGGAAGACGGACCGGTGGACGGAACACGGCCAATCCGGGACTCCCCCAAGCACAGCACAGGGACATCGCCCTACTTCTGGCCGAGCAGGCGTTCGCGTTCTTCGGCGACGATTTCGCGGGTGAGTTCAGCCTCGGACACGTCGAAGGCCTCGGGAGCGCTCTCCGCTGTCGCGGACTGGCGGGCGAAGTCGTCGAACAGAACACTCTTGCGCGCCAGGATCTGCCTGATCCGCTGGTCAACGCCCTCCTCGCTCAGCAGTCGGTGGACCTGCACGGATTCGAGCTGGCCCATTCGGTGTGCTCGTGCGATGGCCTGCCACTCGATGGTGGGCTTGAGCTGGGGCTCACAGATCACGACCACGGAGGCGGCCTGGATGTTCAGGCCCACGCCACCCGCCTGAACCTGCGAGACCAGGACCGCTCCCCTGCGGGCTGCGGAGAAGTCGTCCACCATTCGTTGCCGCTGCACGGCCGCCACGGAACCTGTCAGGGGCCCGAAGACCTTGCCTGGCAGCACCTTGGCCACCAGCTTCAGGACATCCAGGAAGTGGGAGAAGACGATCACACGTCGGCCGTTGGCCTCAGCTTCCTCGACAATCTCCAGCAACCGCCCGACCTTGCCCGAGGACCGGCCTTCCAGCATGGCAGCCTGTCGCATGACCGCGAAGTTCCCCTCATCGACTGCTCTGAGGTAGGCGGTTCGGTCTGTCTGGGAAAGCGGGACGAACTCGTCGACCTCGACGAGGTCCGGAAGCTCGTCGAGCACGTCCTCCTGATTGCGACGCAGGTAAGCGGGAGCGACCTGCTTGCGGAACCTGCGCGGGGACAACTCGGAGGTGTCCACGACGAGGCCGGGCTGCAGGTAGCGCACAAGGTTGGCGAACTCCTCGATCCTGTTCTCGAGCGGAGTACCAGTCAACAGGATCGCGCGCGGGGAACGCGTGATCAGCTGCGCTGTGCGGCGGGAGCGTTTGGCGTCCGGGTTCTTGACGTAGTGGGCCTCGTCGACCACAACGCACGCCAGCTCCTGGATGCTCGACAGCTGGCTCTCGAACCGGGCGAGGGTCTCGAACGTGGTCACGGCGACCCCGCCTCGGTGGATCCAGGAGCGCAGTGCCTGGTCACGCTCGGGACCGTGTGCGCGGTGGACACGCAATGTGGACTTGGCGGTGACCTCACGTGTCCAGTTGGTGACCACTGCCGCAGGGCAGATCACCAGGAAGTGGCTCTCGCCGAGCGCGCTCAGATGGGCGAGGACGGCGAGGGCTTCGACGGTCTTCCCCAGACCCATCTCGTCGCCGATGATGACCTTGCGCTGCACGAGGGCAAAGCGTGCGGCGAAGCTCTGGTAACCGCGCAGAGCCGAGACCTTGAGGTGGTCGGTCTTCAGCGTGAGGTCACGGATGGCCTGGACGATCTCGTCGGGGAGGTCACCGGTGGATTTGGACTCGTCCTCGGGGTTGAGCCCGAGTTCGGCCAGCAGGGCGAAGTAGTCCGCGGGGCGGGAGGTGAAGTCGTCCCACACGTCCCCGTCGGTGACCGCCCCGGCGACAAAGGTACCCAGGCGAGCGGCGCCTTCGCACACGGCCCTGGCGTCTTCGGTCAACTGATCGGGGGCAGGAGCGTGCGCGGTGGGATAGAGAGCCAGGTGTGTGGCCCTCACGAACTTCAGGCGGTCGGCCAGCGGGGCGAGTTCCTCCGTTCGAGCCACCAGGGTGGAGGTGCCCGACAGGCCGCGGGCGGCGTCCCAGGCGCGCAGGGACTGGAGGAACCTCGTGGTGTGGTCGGTGCGGTTACGAATGTCGATGCGGGCGGGCATCTCGTCGAACGTGGTCTGCCACAGCGTCCGAGCGGCCCCGACGAGTTGTGTGGCCGACCTCTCCCCGATCCCCGGCAGCCGCATGACGTGTCCGCCAAGATTCAGGACCTCAAGCACGGTCGTGAACCCCGCGTTCGCCAGTGGGGCCGTGCGCAGCCGGTCACGGGTGGCCTCCCGCAGCCGGTCCAGGGGCATCTCGGCGAGTACCTTCAGGGTCTCCGCCTCGCGGACCTCGTTGCCCGCCCGCAGCGCGGCGTCGCGGTAATAGACCACCTGGTGCTGGGCCTGCCGAACCCTGTCGATCGCGGCGCCCAGGTCCGCGAGCACGCGCACGTCCAGAAGAGTCGGTCTGCCCGCCAACTGCGGCACATGCTCGCCCAACGGCACCCTCCCCTGAGGCAGGTCATGGGAGGCGTCCACCCTGACTCGGCTGACGGGGACATCGAACGTGTCCAGCCGGTGAGACAGTCGTTCCCGCTCCGCCCAGGCCCGGTACTCGGCGAGGTAGGCGGCGGCGTCGGCGGCCGTGTCCTTCTTGGTGGATGAGGAGAGGAACCGGCGCAGGCCCAGCAGCGAGCGAGCCGCCCGGACCTGCGCGGGCATGTCTTCGGCCAGGGCGCGCAGGATCTGGAGATCCGTGCGAGCCATCTCCGGCCGCCCGTCCCAGGCGAGGACGCCACCCAGCCGGTCCTCGGTCTCAGCGGTGATCGGCAGGACCTGCCAGGCGACCTGTCCGTCGCGGTGGACCGAGAACAGGGAACGCCGGAGATACTCGAGCGACACGCGCAAGTCCTCGTGCGCGCCTCTGCGCTGCTCCAGGACCGTACGGGCACGTACGCTCCAGGCGTTGACCTGGGTGACGAGGGCTCCCAGATCCTGGCGTTCTTCTCGGTTCATAAGGCTTTTCTGCGAGCGTGGGGGAGAAATGCTGCGAAGGTAAAGAGGAGGCAATGAGGAGCTTATCCTCATACTCGCGGCTTGTCTGGCGGACCAATCACACGAAGGCGATGGCCAGAAGGCCACCGACTGGGGATGACAGGAGGCTGGCAGTGCAGCTGGAAGAACTCGGGCAGGGGCTGCAGATCGAAGGTGTGGTCCCCGCTGAGCCGGTCACCGTCATCTTCGTCCAGTGGCACGGCACCTCCGCTGTCGAACTGACCTACAAGACCGCCAAGGGGGCACTGGACCAGCAGGTCATCTTCCGCAAGGACGAGGATCGCCTACGGATCGCGCAGTCCGGTTCGCGTTCCTTCGACGGCGACGCGACCGACTTCAAGGTCGCGGCCGAGGCCAAGCGCATCACCCTCGCCGGCCTGTTCGACCCGATGCTCGCGGTGGCCACGAGCGACGTGGAACCGCTACCGCACCAGATCCGTGCCGTCTACGGAGAGCTGCTGCCTCGTACCCCGCTGCGGTTCCTCCTCGCGGACGACCCCGGTGCGGGCAAGACGATCATGGCCGGTCTGTACGTCAAGGAGCTGATCCTCCGCGACGACGTCGCACGATGCCTGATCGTCGCGCCCGGCGGGTTGGTGGAACAGTGGCAGGATGAGCTGTTCCTCAAGTTCGGCCTGCACTTCGACCTGCTGACCAACGACCTGGTCGAGTCGAACGTCAACCTCAACGTCTTCGAGACCCATCCCCTGCTGATCGCGCGCATGGACCACCTGGCACGCAACGAGCGCCTGCTGGCCCAACTCAAGGACTCCGGGTGGGACCTGGTCATCGTGGACGAGGCCCACCGGATGGGAGCGCACCACTTCGGCGGAAAGGTCGACAGGACCAAGAGGTTCCAGCTCGGTGAACTCCTCGGCGAGGTCACCCGACACCTGCTGCTGATGACCGCGACCCCGCACTCGGGCAAGGAGGAGGACTTCCAACTCTTCCTGACCCTGCTGGACAGGGACCGGTTCGAAGGACGTGCCGAGAGGTCCGCCGACACCACCGGGATCATGCGCCGCATGATCAAGGAGGACCTGTTGACCTTCGACGGCAGGCGACTGTTCCCCGAGCGCATCGCCGAGACCGTCCCCTACGAGCTCACCGCCCTGGAGTACGACCTGTACGAGCAGGTCACCGCCTATGTTCGTGAGGGTATGAACCGCGCCGAACGCGTCGGCGGCAAGCGCCGCAACACCATCGGGTTCGCCCTGACCGTGCTTCAACGGCGCCTGGCCTCCAGCCCGGAGGCGATCCACCGGTCCCTCATCCGCCGGGCGGAACGGCTGGAGCTGAAGAAGCAGGCCGTCCTGAACGGCACCTACCGGGAGCCGTCCCCGAGGTTCGACTACGACCTCCTGGACGGGGACGAGTACAACGTCGAGGAGATCGAGGGTTTCGAGGACGAACTGCTGGATTCGGCCACCGCGGCACAGACAGTCGAAGAACTGGACACCGAACTCGCTGAGCTCGCCGACCTCGCCAGGACCGCCCGCGCCGCGCGCGACAGCGGCCGGGACCGCAAATGGACCGAGCTGTCACGCATCCTCCAGGACCACGCCCTCACCGCCGACGGCGACGGGAACCCGCGCAAGCTCATCGTCTTCACCGAGCACCGCGACACACTCTCCTACCTCGCCTCCCGTATCCGCGCCCTCCTCGGCCAGGACCAGGCCGTACGGACCATCCACGGCGGTGTGAGCCGCCGTGAACGCCGAGCGATCACCGAGGAGTTCACCCACGACCGCGACTGTCGGATCCTTATCGCCACCGATGCGGCCGGTGAAGGCCTCAACCTCCAGGCCGCCCATCTGATGGTCAACTACGACCTCCCCTGGAATCCCAACCGCATCGAGCAGCGGTTCGGCCGCATCCACCGCATCGGCCAGACCGAGGTCTGCCGTCTGTGGAACCTGGTCGCCGCCAACACCCGCGAGGGCATGGTCTTCACGCGCCTGCTCGACAAGGTCGACGAGCAGCGCAGGGCCTACGGCGGCAAGGTCTTCGACGTCCTCGGCGAATCCTTCACCGGCACGCCGCTGCGCGAACTGCTCCAAGACGCCATCCGGTACGGTGAACACCCCGAGACACGCGCGAGGATGCACCAGGTCATCGACGCCTCCGTCGGCGACGGCCTCGTCGAACTCCTCAACGAACGCGCACTGGCCTCGGACCGCCTACCCGACGCGGAGCTGCGGGCCCTGCGGGCCGCGATGGACGAGGCCCGCGCGAGGCGCCTACAGCCCCACTACATCGAGGCGGCCTTCAAGGCCGCCTTCACCCGGCTCGGCGGCAGGATCGTGCACAGGGAGAGGGGCCGCCACGAGATCACCGGTGTCCCAGCCGCCGTACGCGCGACCGGGAAGGCGGCCATCGCCTCGCGCTACTCCCGGGTGACGTTCTCCCCGGGACACGTCCAGCCTGAGGGCTTGGAGCGCGCCGACCTGCTGGCACCCGGGCATCCGCTGCACGACGCCGTCATGGACGAGACGATCCGCCGTTACGAAGGGGCACTGAACACCGGCACCGTCCTGGTCTCGCCCGCCCTCGAAGAGCCCCGCCTGCTCGTGGGCGTCGTCGAGGAGGTGGTGGACGGGACCGGGGCGAGTGTGAACCGCCGGTTGGGGTACTCCTACGTCGACGAGTACGGCATCGTCACCCCCGCCGGTCCCGCCCCCTACCTGGACTGCGTCGCCGCTCCCGACACCCCGGCCGTCGCCGCGGCGAGGCACTGGAAGTGGATGGCGGAGGCGGAGGACCGGGCGACGAGTTGGATCATCAGCCACCGGCTGCCCGGGTACGTGGCCGAAGTGCGACCCCGCCGTGAGGCCGAGCTGACCCGCATCCGACACCTGGTCGAGGAACGCCTGCGGTCCGAGTCCGAGCGCCTGCTCGCGAGCGCTGCTCTGGCCCGCGGAAAGGAGCTGAACGGCGAGCGCCCCAAGGAGTCCTCCGAGAGCCTGACCCGCAAGGCCGCCGAGCTCGACGTCCGCCTTCGACGGCGGCTGGAGGAGATCGGCAGGCAGACTCTCATGTCCGCCAAGCCGCCCAGGCTCGTGACGACCGCGCTCGTGCTCCCCGCGGCGATGGTCGAGGACGACCTCCCCGCGAAGGCGCCTCTCCACGCCAAGGAGACCAAGGAGGTCGAACGCCGTGGTGTCGAGGCGGTCCTGCCCCTGGAGCGCGCTCTGGGCCGCACCCCGCAGGAGCAGGCGTTCGACAACCCGGGATACGACATCCTCTCGACCCAGGCAGACGGGGAGACGATCCGGATCGAGGTCAAGGCCAGGATGGAGGGGGCGGAGAACTTCTTCGTCACCCACAACGAGGTCATCACCGGCAAGAACGCCGCACCCCGCTACCGGCTGGCCCTCGTCAGGGTCGATGTCCGCGGCCCGGAGTACGACGAGGTGCGCTACCTGGAGGACCCGTTCGCGACGACCGACCTCGGCGGGTTCGAGGCCACCGGGGTGCTGGGCAACTGGAACAAGACCTGGGCCAAGGGGAGGAATCCGTTCTGACCGGGCCGTGGTGTGGCCTCGCGGCGTTCGGCCGGATCATCAACCCATACCTCACAGGAGTCCCAGGCGGGCACGGCTCGCGGGGGAACCCCCTGATCAAGCGATCCTGACCCCTGTCAGGCGGTCGAAGGACTCCAGGACCAACTCCTTCGTGCGGTAGGTACCGAACCTGGCGATCTCGTTGTTCCTCAGGCCACCCCTGGCGGTCTGGAAGGTCTCCAGGACGTACTCCGCATCGGCGCGTTCAAGCCCGTAGAGGTGGAGGCAGTAGGCGTCCAGTTCGGCGCGCAGGTCGGCCCTACGCGCCTCGTCCCACGGGAATGGCGGCCCGTCGTAACCGAGGTCGCGCGCGAACGGCGCCATGTCGTGGGTGCTGTAGACCAGTTCGAGCACACGGGGCACAAGGAACCCCGTGTGCGGCTCCAGGTCCGCGGGGGCGGGAACCGGAAGCTGTCTCCACGTCATGAGCGCCATGTGCGCACCGGTCGCTTTCTGACGGCTGGTGAAGTCGAACACGAGAGAGCTCTGTACCGCGTAGAGCGCCGCGATGAGGCGCGGCTCCTGTAGTGACAGCATCAGCGGAAAGGTGTGCCCGACCGCTGTGCGCGGAATCAGAGCGGGAATCGCGGTCCGCTCGTCGGTCGCACGGCAGACATCGCGCCACCCGTAAAGCCATCCCCGTTCCCAGCCCAAAGCCCTCAGCCGCGTCGCGACGCCTTCGCGCACGTCCGGGTATCCGTGCCGCCCGACCCTGTCTCCTCTCGTGTCGTGTTCGGGCACCCAGTAGCGAGGCATGGCGACCTCGGTCTGTGACTGCTTCTCGGCGTTGGTGAGCTGGCGGATGCACCCGGGCCCCGCGCCTGTGAAGGTGTTCCACCGGTGGTCGAAGTGGTGGACCATCTTGCCTTCGAGCAGGGGGAGCATTCGCTGGCCGTCACGGACGAAGACGTTCCCGTCCAGGCTCCACCCCTCGTCCTCCAGTTCCACCCGGGTACGAAAGAGACCGGAGTCGTCGGTCATGTTGAACAGGTTCTTGAACATGACATTCCAGCGGTTCCCTCCGCGCTCCGACTCGTTCCACAACACCGGCATGCGGTGGTAGATCGACAGGGTGAGGTCCGCGTCTCGGCGGGACCGGAAGACAGGCAGGGTTTGCGTGTTGGGGTTGAGCAGCCGAACCTCGCCGGGGGACAGCTGGAACACCCTGCGGCGGTCATCGAGCTCGGCCGTGTCCTGGAGGTAGAACGCGAGTTCAGCCGTCGGCTCTGGTTTCTCTTCGCCAGCCAGGGAGAGCAGACAGAATTTCTGACGACCGTCCACGCCCCGGAAGATCTTCCTGGTGTTCTCGAAGTCGTAGAGCGAGGCGACAGACCCGTGCCTGACCAGGCTGCGGATGAGCTTCTGGGAGCCCGCCCCCGTCGCGATGGCGCTGGGGGCGATCACGCCGATACGCCCCTGCCGATGGGTGATCGCCGTGCACCGCTCCACGAAGATCTGGTCCACCTGGAAGGAGTTGACCCCCTTGACCGCCAACCCCTTCGCGCACAGGGGATAGGCGCCCGACCTGCTGGCGAACAGGAAACTTGACTTCACATACCGACGCGCCTGCCGGTACTGCCCGCCCTCTCGCGGATGGTCGCGCGCCCACTGCGTGATGCGCTCGCGCCGTGCCACGCCGGAGATCCGGGCGATGGAGGGTTCCACCACACTGAAGTACTTCTTGTCCTCGAAGTCCAACTTGTCCCAGGGTGGGTTGGTCAGGACGCAGTCGAATCCGCCGTCCCAGCCCGTGTCGGGGTCCACGCCTTGGCCGTCGCTGGGCACCCGGAACACATCGGGGAACTCCAGGTGCCAGTGGAAGAACCCGTAACGTTCGCGCAGCCGAACGATCTCCTCGTGGGTCGCGGCCGGAACCGAGTGGCCGCCCGACGCCCTCAGGTCCTGAAAGATCTCCTGCGTGACCGGGGGCGGAGCCTCGGCGACCTTCTCCCACATGAACGCGGCGCACCAGGCGTCGGCCAGGTGCACGGCCTGTCGATACCGACCAGAGGCACGCCACTCGCGGTAGACGTTCTCCTGTTCGCGCACGTCGCGGAGCTCTCCGACACGGATCTGGTAGATCTCGTGCACTTCCAGCGCGAACTCGGTGTTGGCCACCAGGGCCGCGGACCGGGCGGGGAGCAGCTCACCCTGTCCGGCGCGTTCCCACGCGTTCCGCCGGGCCAGGGCCGAAGCCACGCCCTTGTCGTCGCCCTCCACGGGCACGAAGGCGCTGTCGGGTATCCCCTCCTCGGCACGCAACCACCCAGGGCTGGCACCAATGAGAGCGTTGCCCTGCTTGATGTGCGGATCCAGCAGGTCGAGGGGCTTGCCGGGGGCCATTCCCTCCAGCCACAGTGACACCTTGGCGAGATTCACCGCCATGGGGTTGAGGTCCACACCGTAGACGCATCGCGCCACGGCCTCGTGCGTGGCCTCCCGGAGCGCCTTCTCTGTGGGTTCGGGGGTTCCCTCCCGCAGGGCCGCGACCCTCCGGGCGATGCGGTGGGCCGCGGCCACGAGGAAGTGCCCGGATCCGCAGGCGGGGTCGCACACGGTGACCGAAAGGAGCTTCCTGATGACGGCCTCGGCCGGGTCGCTTCCTCCCCCGGCCTCGGGGCCCGTCTCGGCCTGCTTGACCGCGTCGTCCAGGACGGGCTCCAGGGTCGCGTCCAGGAGGCGTTCGACCAGTGAGGACGGCGTGTAGTAGGCGCCGGTCCGCTTGCGCTCGTTGCCCGCCCGGGGCACCAGGCGGAACGAACGATCCGCCTCGTCGCACTGGGGCACGGTCTCCAGGAGGGACTCGTACACGCTGCCGAGTTCGCGGGATCCCAAGCTGCGGTAGTCGACGGCCCGCCATCGCCCTGCTGCCGGATCCCACACCCTGGCCAGGTGGCGAACGGCCGTCAACAGTGCTGCGTTGGACAGCTTCGCCCCCGCCAGCGGACGGTCCTCCTCGGTCTGGGTGAACAGGCCGCCCAGGCCGATCAGCCCGAGTTCGGTCCGACCGTTCGCCTCACCCAGCGCGTCGAGAACGATCCTGAGCGCTTCGTACAGGTCGCCGTGCGGACCCCCGCCGCCGCGGCTCGCCAGACGGCGGAGCCGGTCGGTCGAGAAGTAGTCGGCGTAGCGCTGCCGTGCGCGCTGGTCGGCGTCGGGGTGGTGCAGCAGCCCCCGGTCCTCGGTCACGACAAGGAACAGGAGGCGAAAGACGAACCGGAGCAGCGCTCCGTGCAGCGCAGGCGCGTCCGCACCCGCCCGCAGATCGGTGTTGGCCGGATGACGCAGAAACCCCGTCCCCAGGGCGGTGAGAGCGCGCTCCACGTTGTCACGCAGCGCGTCCAGGGCCTGCACCTCGGAGTGGAGGGCCTCCGTTCGCCAGCGCTCCAGTCGGCAGGCCGACGCGGGCTCGCCCTCGCCCACCTCGAAGCTGGTGGCGTGCAGGACGCGGAACAGGAGGACGAACTCGTTGAAGAGCTCGCCGTCGAAGATCGTCTGCACATCGAACTCGACGTAGGAGGGCCCGGCCAGGGAGCTGGAATCGCGCAGCAGGCGAATCCGTCGTCCGTTGGTCGCGATCCCCCACAGGTGATCCGAGGTGCGGTTGAGTGCTTCCTGTACCAGGGCCTGGCCGAAGGCCCCACCCGATCGACGGCTCCGGTCGAGGTCGCTGTCCCACGCCGTGATGTGGATCGGGGTGTGCTGCCACCGGTGGGTGATGGGGATGGTCCGCCCTGGTTCATCGTCCGCGGTGATCCCGCGGATCCGCAGAGCGGGCAGACGACCGTAGCCGAGTTCGTCGAACAGTGGGCCCAGCCAGTGAGCGACAGCAACCCCCACAGGGTCAGGTGACGGCTCACCCTCCCGGGTGACCGGAAGCCGCTCGCGCAGGTCACTCCACGCGTTCAGGAGGTAGTTCCAATGGCGTTCGGCCTCGTCGCTCACCGACCGGGCGCCCACGGCCCCGTAGTCGGCGGGATGGCATCCGGACAGTCCCCGCCCTTCGCTCACACGCAGAAGCATGTCGCCGGGAAGGAGGGAACCGACGGTGCGGACGGCGGACGGGGGCAGGGCGTGACCGGTGGCTGACATCGACAGTTCCTCCGGCGGGGGCTGCGGGAAGAGCAGGCGAACATGCACGCGCATGAACAGCGTCAGCCGAGAAATGCCATAACACAAGGCCACATGGCAGGTTTATCCGGTAACGGATATTCCCAACAGAAACTGTTCTCCCGTCTCCCTCTTACGCCTCAAAAACCCTCCGGGAAGAACCGGCGGCGGTGGTCAGCGACGCCGACGGCGCGCGCGGCCGCGCCATACCTCAGGCGTCTCGGGGCCAGTTCCACAGCGCGGCCCGGGCGAACAGCTTCCCCTTGGCGGTCGGACGGGCATCGCGTCCCCTCCCTTCCAGGGCGCCCAGGAAGGAGAGCACGTCATGGGAGTCGCGGACCATGTCGAGCACCGCGCCACGTGAGAGCGACCCGTCATCGGAGTCACTGTCCCTCCACCCGAGCGCGGTGAGGGCCAGGCCCACGCCAGCGAGCACATCGTCGCTTCCCCCGGCCACCACGAGCAGCAACAGCAGTCCGGCATGGGAGCGCCCGAACCTGGCCTCATCCGCGGGCATCCGCTCAGCCAGATGGGCCCACAGAGCGACCGGATCGGTGGCTGCCTTCCGTCCCGTCGGGGTCACCACCAGACGCCCCCGGTAACGGCGAAGCAGTCTCATACGTTGCGCGGTCTCCCGCAGGACGCGCACGGGCATGGTCTGGTCCTCGCGGTTGAGCTTTCCCACCCAGGTTCCCCTCAGACCGAGCACGTCCGCGGCCGCCTCGACACTGGCGGGCCTGAGGTACCCGGCCTGGGTCAGCGGTATCCCTTCGGTCCCGGCGTGGTCGAGCAGCCAGGCGTAGGGGGCCACCATGCGACGGGCCGTGGTCTCGTCGACCTCCGAGGGGGTGTCGGGTCCGGCCCGGTCCACCATGGCCGTCAGCAGGTCCTCCTCACCAACGTAGGAGGCATCGACGAGGAGATCCGCCACGGGGCCGGAAAGTCGTGCTCCCCCTCCCGGCCCGGAGGTCCTCCGTTGTTCCCCGGCGGGACCGGGTTCGGAGAACAGTCGTCCCAGGGCCTCGTTGGCGGCTGCCCGGTCGAAGGGGACCGGCGCCCAGGAGGACGGGTCCTCGTCCGCGTCGCGGTGGGCGCGGAAGTCGGTCAGCGCCTCCTCGTGGTGGGGGTGATCCGGGCGGTTGACGGCGTCCCAGAACTCGTATCCGGGTACCCCTCCGCAGTCCTCGACCGGTGAGGGGCGGCGTCCGTCCGTGCACCTGGCCCGAGGGGTGGTAGCGGTCAGCGGACCGGTCTCCCGGAGGGTGAGTACGTGCTCCCAGCAGTCCCCGAAGTCGTACAGGTAGAGGAGCCGGTCCCCCTTGCGTTCGAGGACCTCGTCCAGCCGCACCTGCTCCTCCGAGATCCCGGATTCCCCTTCCTCCAGGTCGTAGGGGGTCAGGAAGTGCGCGGTGGCGCGGTCGTAGAAGCGTTTGCCACCCTTGCCGAACTTGTGCAGGTGGTCGTCATCCCAACCGAACACGGCCTGGAGGATGTCGTGCACCTCGTCCAGGTACAGGTCGGACGCCAGTTCCAGACGCCGCCACAGCGGAGGAGAGGTGTGCGCGAGCTCGGCCCGGACCGTGAACAGGGCGGGCTCGTCCCGTCGGGGAAACAGGTTCGGTGTGGAGGATCCGAGGAACATACTCTGACCGTAGCGATCACTCCCGGCACTCGTGCACCTCTCACCCGAGCCGCCCGGTCGTCGTTACAGATCTGGAGGCGGCCGCGGCGGCTCCTCCAGGATTGGGTTACGTCCTGGCAGACCGACAGCGGAGTCCGACTTGCGCATCGAGCGCATCAGCGTCGACGGCGTCCGTGGGTTCAGCGGACCCACCGCCGCCGGGGAACTGGAGTTTCCGGTTCCCACCGATGGTCATGGTAGCTGGACCGTCCTGGCCGACCGTAACGGGTCGGGGAAGACCACACTGCTGCGCGCCATCGCTCTAAGCCTGGTCGGACCCTCCTACGCTCGAAATCTTGTTCCGGACCTCGAACACCGGGTCACCCGGGGAGAGGACTTCGCGGAAGTAGCCGCCACGGTCACCCCAGCGGGTGGAACACCTACACCGGCCCGGGGCGCACTCCGGAACGCTCCTTCACCGGCGTGATCCGCTGGCGCCAGGGCGAGTCCACACGCGGCGGTTCCCGTGTCAGGGGCCGGAGTACGTGACGAACGGTCGTGACACCAAGCTCCCCGGTCGCGGCCCCTGGGCGGAGGACAGCAGCGGCTGGTTCGTCGCCGGTTACGGCCCTTTCCGCCGGCTCGAAGGCGGTGCCTCACCCGCCCAGCGCCTGACCATGAGCCCTGGGCCCGTCTCCCGTCTCGCCAGTCTCTTCAACGAGGACGTCTCCCTGTCCGAGGCGGTCGAATGGCTCAAAGACCTGCACCTACGCCAACTTGAAGGCAGAGAACAAGCGGGAGAACGCCTGGGTTTGGTCAAGGACATGCTCAACGACGGCCTGCTGCCCGACGGTTTCCGAACCGCCCTCGTCCTCGATCTGGTCCGCCAGGTCTTCTCCGCCGAAGGAGACCCGGCACTGGGCTACAACGCGGACGGCACTCCGGTGGTCCGTCTCCCAGGGGTCGTCCTCATCGACGAGATCGACGTGCACCTCCACGTGAGCTGGCAGAAGGCCGTCGGCGGCTGGCTCAAACGCCACTTCCCCCGGATGCAGTTCATCGTCTCCTCCCACAGCCCCTACATCTGCCAGAGCGCTGACCCCGGAGGACTGATCCGGCTACCGGGTGCCAACGAGGAAACCGCCCCGCACGCCGTGCCGGAGGAGTTCTACCAGCGTGTGGTCTTCGGTAGCGGCGACGACGCCCTGTTGACGGACCTGTTCGGTATCGATTCCCCCTACTCGCACCAAGCGGACGAGAAGCGAGAAAGGCTCTCAGAGTTGGAGACGCGGGTGCTTGGGGGAGAGGTATCCCCCGCGGAGACCGACGAGTACGTCGACCTGCGGCGCGCCCTGACGAGCTCGCTCACCGCACGGGTGGACGAGGTGTCCACACGGCTGGGGCGGAACTGACGTGATACGGCTCCGCCGAACGGCCCTTTTCACTGGCCTCCAAGCGAAGCTTGACCGCAGAACTCGGCGGCTGTCACAGGAAGGATCCGGTTCCGCCACGGCGCGCAAGCGCTGGAACAGCGCACGGGACCTGCGGGGGCAGTTGCGCGCCGAGCTGGCCCGGTTCGCGGCTGGACTGGACCGCTGCATGTACTGCAGAGAGAACGTCGGCACCGACGTGGACCACTTCGAGCCGATCGTCCGTGCCCCCTTGCGCACCTTCGAATGGCCCAACCACTTGCTGGCGTGCTCACGATGCAACAGCCAGGCCAAGGGTTTCGTGTTCCCCTGTGACACGCAGAGGATGGCGCTACTGATCGACCCGACGGCCGAGGACCCCTACGACCACCTGGAACTCAGCCTGTCCGTAGGACGCTACCGGGGCCGTACCGAGAAGGGCGCCACCACCGTCGAGGTCCTGCGGTTGAACCGCGCGGAGCTGGAGCGGGGTCGGGCCTTGGCCTTCGTACGGGCCAACTCGATGCTGAGGGACATCGCGCACCTGTCCTGCACGGGGGACGTCGCGAAAGCGAAGACGGTCATGGCCACACTGCGTGACCAACCGTTCGCGGACGTCCTCCACGCGATGCTGAGGCTGAGGCACCTGCCGGGAGCACGGGCCGTTCCGCACGGTCCGGAGGTTCTCAGGGCACTGGAGTTCTTCGCCGTGCGGGGCGACTGCCAGGGCAACCCTGTCCGGGCGGGCCCGGGCCAGTAGGTTCTGCGCCCGCCAGGAGGTCTGGGTGATGACCCGACCGCTCGGGCCGTCGACCTGGTGGCGGACCTCAGGACGCGAACGGAACGAGCTCCTGACCGGACCGAGGTCGGTTCACGCGCCCGGCTGGCGGTCCCGACGGCTTCGCCGGGACCGCCAGCCGACGGCCGTGGTGCCGACTACCGCAAGGTCCATCCGCAGTCGCCGGAGAGTTCCAGGGCGACGTCCTCTTCGGCGACCACGACGCTTCCGGGACCTTCGATGTTGTTGGCGATGACGTCGTCCGGTTCACCGGACATGCCGGGCAGTCGCGCGTAGTAGCAGGACGGAATGTCGTCGGACGCCGGGCCGTCGGTGGTGTGGGTACCAGGCCGGATGTCGTCTCCGAACCATCAGGACCCCACTTTCAGTGCCGTCGCATATACAAGTAGTGATATTGCTCGTCCCTGGTCGGTTGTGGTCCGACCAGCGTGGTGTGGAGGTTCGATGGCAACTGAAGTATGGTCCCTGGCACTGCCCGCTGACGGCCTGCCTCTGAAGAAGCTGTCCGTCATCGGTTCCGGCAAGGACCTGGAAATGCGCATCGCCGGTGTTGGATGGCCACCCCTGGTGCTGTCGCTGAACGGAGTGCGCTCCAGCCTCACGGAGGACGTCGTGCTCACGGTCTCCCGTGTCGACGATGTGTCGCTCGAACTGGCCTACGAGGCGCCTGAACTCATCTTGACCCGTCTGCGTGTCCGTTGGGACGAGCGGGCGCTGCCGGGTGTGGCCGAGGAACTGGAAGCACTCTTCAAGGACGAGGCAGAGGGCAGTCGGGGACGGCGTGAACTGCACTCCTGTGTCGATGTCGAGTTCGGGCTGACCGCGCGGACGGAGCGGGCGGTGTAGCCCACGGGATCGGCTGGCACCTCCCCCGTGGTGGGTTCGAGGAGCATGCACGGGAAGACGCAGCCAACCGCCAGAACGGAGTTCGCTGTTTCACCGGGAAAGCCTCCTTCACAGATGGCTCGCCCGCGCAGAGCGCGCAGGCCGACAGGCGACGAACACGAGTGGCCGTGACGTTGAGGACGTTGCTGACCTCGACTCACCGACGCTCATGGAGGTCCAGGAGGTTCTACCGTGGCACCATGTCCTCCCCCTCTACCTCTTCCGGAACGCACGGTGAAAAGCTCGTCTCTCTATGGCACCGTCTTCGTTTCTGGTCAGCAGTGGTCCTCCTGCCCGCTGTTGTCGTCCCGGTCGGTATGTCGACGAAGCATCCAGCGGTGGACCGGCTGGAATCGTTGGGACTGCCCGCAACCGTTGCTCTCGTGGTATTCGCAAGCCTCTGGTTGCTGATGGCCGCCACCGTACTGGTGTTCCTCTACCCCGACCCCGAACCGCCCCCTGGACGACCGCTCGACACACCTCGGCAGAAGGTGGGTCTGACCCGACTGGTCTTCATCGCCTGGATCGTGAGCATCTGGCTGGTGGTGATTCTGCTCGCCGCTACCTGGTTCGCGCTGGACCATCCGCCCTACACCCCACCCGACAAACTGACGTCGAAGACGGCGGAGTCCATCGTCATCCGTGCATTCTCGGTCATCGCCGGACTCGGTGGGGTAGCCCTACTGGTGACGGCCTACCGACGGCAGAAGACCACCGAGCAGGACTCCCAGCGCGATACCAGTCGGCTGTTCACCGAGCGCTTCGCCTCCGCCTCCGGCCAGTTCGGCCACGAGGAAGCCGCGGTCAAACTCGCCGGGATCCACGCCTTGGCGCACGTCGCGGACCAGGCGCCCACTCCCGGCGAGCGACAGATGGTGATCGACGTCCTGTGCGCCTTCCTGCGCATGCCCTACCCGCAGGAGCCGCCGATGCCGCCCGGTGAAGACGAGGAGAAGCAGACCTCCCACCGGAAGCAGATGCAGGTCGTGGCGGCGTATCAGGAGGTGCGCCACACGATCATCGACGTCATCGCATCCAGGCTGCGTACGAATCCCCGGTGGCAAGAGCTGTCTTACGATTTCAGCCGGGTCACCTTCGACGGCGGTAACTTCACGGGCATCCGGCCCCGTGGAGTGTCGTTCCGGCAAGCGCACTTTCGTGCGAACCGGCACGGGAACGTGTACTTCGACGGCGCTCACCTGTACCAAGCGGACTTCACCGGAGCGCGCTTCATGGGAGGCATCGCCGCGCAAGGGCTCCATGGCACGGTCTCGTTCAACAAGGCGACGCTGACCGGCTGCTCTTTCCAAGACACCGTCTTCGACGGGGCTCGGGTGGAGATCTTCGATGGCGCCACACTCGACTCGACCAGCTTCAACGGTGCCCAGCTCAAGACGGGCAGCATCGAGGTCCGCGGCTCCGTGCTCAAAGGCACGACAACCTTCAGGCGAGCCCGGTTCAGCGGCACCCCGGTCCTCTTCCTGGACTGTACCTTTCAGGGGAAGGTAGACCTGTATGAGGCCCGGTTCACCGATGAGGGGACGGGGTTCATCGTCAACCACGGTGGGATCACCGGTGAGGTGTCCTTCCGGCGGACGAACCTGCAACAGGGCAGGGTGCACTTCGACGGAGTCGTCCTCGACGCAGGCACGATCGACTTCCGACACGCCTCGCTCGGCGAGCCGGCGCTGCACTTCGACCTTCCTCGGGCGCCGACTGTCAGGAAGGGAACTGTGGACTGCACCGCCATCACGTTCTCAGATCCTGGGCACGCTCAGGACCTACGTCCTCAAGGGCTGGTCAAAGCAGAGCGGGCCGGGAAGGTGAGAGTCCTGTGGCCGCCTCAGTGGGATCCGGAGTCCGGGGACGTGAATGCCCCGCCGCCGCCCGCCGACTGAGCCACGCCGCGCTGGAGAGGTGGTCAGGAGTCCACGGATCCCAGGGGCATGACGCGAACGGATTCATGCCCCTGGACTGTCTGCTTCACGGGGATGGTCTGCTCTCAGACCTTCTGTCTCTCCGCAAAAGCACCGACTGCCCGTTCGAAAGCTGGTCTTACACCCGCTCTATGTGCGGTTCGACGTCTCCGAGCCGCTCCCGACGACGCTGGCCCGAAGCCCGAGGGAAAAGGGCGTGTTCCACCCGCCGCCACAGGGCGCTACAGCCCGAGAGGTTCGGCTTTCGTCCTCTCCCCCGAACGGCAGCGCACACCCAGACCAAGTGTGAGGGGTGGGCTCCCTGCCCCGTTCCAGTGCCAGGAGGGCCGGCGCGGCGGTCACCCCGTGTGGTGTTCCCTCGGACGGTCCCTCACCAGAACTTCCCGTCCGCTTCTCAGGCATCAGAGTCGAGGGGCAGTTCCACTCCGAGTGCACTGAGCCTTTCCCGGAACCTACGGTCCGCCGCTGCGCTGCGCTCCCACAGCTGCCTGAGGGGATCACCGTAGCGCTCCTTCCAGTCGTACACGGTGTCCACCAGCACCCGCTGACGGGCCTGCACCAGGTCCCGCGCCTGGTCCAGCAGGGTTTCGCCCAGTTCCCGCGTGAGGAGGTCCGCCAGGGCGTCGCGTTCTCCGTAGAACCGGCTGGTGATCTTCTCGGCGTGCTCCGCCCAGCACTGCGCGAACACTCCGGCGAGATCGTATTCATCCAGGACACCCGTGGACACGAGCTGCCGGCAGAAGAGGTCGACCAGGGTCTGTCTGAAATCTCCGAGGGTGCGGCGGGAGGAAATGGTGTACGCCTGGCGCACCACCGAGGGCCAGGAGAGCCGGAGTGTCTCACCGAAATGGTCGATCGCCGGTTCACACAGGTCGGAGAGGCGGGCGGCGACCGCTTCGTAGTCTTCTCCGTCTCGGGGAACCACATGGCCATCACGGCGAAGGGCGAAGAGCTGCAGCACGTCGAGGCCGAAGGCTCGGAACGGGCCGCGTACACGCATGACCTCGTCCGGGGGAACCCCGCCGTTCAGGGCGGCGTTCAGGTCGAGAACGGGACCCTCCTCACCCACACGATCGACGTACCCGCCGATGTGGAGGCTGTGGGAGTTGCGGGCGATCTCCTCCCAGGGCACCAGTCGTGAGAACCCGGGCACGGTGTCACGTCTGTCGAAGACCCGGACGATCTTCTCGATGTGGTGGGGCTCCAACCGGTTCTGGTTGCGTCCGGTGGCCACCTCGCTCTCGGCGTCGACGAACAGCACGTCCGACGGCGTCGGCCGGTCTTCCTCAGGGCGCCTGAGAACGAGGAGACAGGACGGGATGGCCGTGCCCTGGAAGAGGTTGGGGCCGATGCCGATGACCGCCTCGATCTCCCCTCGGTCCAGGAGCGCACGGCGAATGCTCTGCTCCTGCCCGCCGCGGAAGAGGGGGCCGTGTGCCATCGCCACGATGGCCCGGCCTCCGGGTCGGAGCGAGGCCAGGACCTGCTGGACCACCATGAGTTCGGCCCGTCCCGCCGACGTCCTGCCACGCAGGTCGCTGGGCTCACGGAACGTGCCGGGATCGTAGGCCAGGGCAAAGGGAGGATTGGACAGGACCCGATCGAAGCAACGCCCTCGCTCATCCGTGGGCCGCCACGAGGTGAGTGTGTCCTCGTGGCGGACGAGGGATGGATCCGCTCCGTGCAGGTAGAGGTTGACCCGGGCCAGGAACACGCTCTCGCCGTTGATATCGGCCCCGCTGACGGGCGTCTCCCCCCTGGACGGCAGACCCACATGAGCGAGAGCCGCCACCAGGGTTCCACCGACGCCGGCGTAGAAGTCACCCACCACCATGCCCAGGCGCAGGTCGGCCAGGCGAATGATGAGCTCGTTCACCGATCGGGGAGTGAAGAACGCTCCTCCGGCTTTGCCCATGCGCTCACCGACCAGGCTCAGAAAGCGGTCGAAGACCTCACCGATCCGTGTGTCGTCCCCTTCCACCTCAGTCTGACGGAGCAGCCCGTGAACCGCTCGGACAGCCTCCGCCAGACGCGCCTCCGGAAAGTCCGTGAAGGGGACGGTGTCGGGGAACAGACCAGCGTCGTCCTCCTCCTCGCGCCACTGCTCCCACTCGGATCGCAGAGCACGCGCCGGACGCTCGAAGGCCGTGGCGACCACCCTGTCCAACCTGGTGGTCCGTCGTCCGTCGTCCCAGCCGTCGAAGAGGATCGAGGTGCCGTCCGGAGCACCGCCGAGCACGAGCATCGCCGCGATCACCCGGGCCGCGTCGAGACCGCCCCTGCCAGCGAGCCTTTCCTTGGCTCGCAGGAGTTCGTCGGCCTGTTCGTCCACCGTCCAGATGTCGTTCACACCCAGGTCCCTTCCAGGAGCGCGGCGAAGACGGACGGACGCAGGGCCTCCATGCGTTCCACGACCGCCCGTTTGGCCGTGATCGCCGCGTTCATGTCCGTGAGCGTGTCCACGATCTCACCTTGCAGGCCCCACGGCGGCACGACGACGTCCAGGTCCCGCAGCGCAGCGGCGTTGAACGAGGGAACCGTACCCGACAGCGCGGGTTTCCTCAGCGCTTCCATGGTCTGCGGTTGGGACAGGTAGGCGGCCAGGTACTCGGGCATCACGGGCGTTTGAGGGTTGAGCCGCACACGCAGGCACGAGGAGCCGTAGACCCATCCGACCTGTCCCGGTTCGATGAGAGCGAGTCTTCCCAGAGACCCCTGTCTGACGACGAGGAGGTCCCCCGCTTCCAGGACGTACGACGCGAGCTTCGGCTCGTGGGAGCGGGGGACACGTCGCAGGTGCCGTCGGTCGACACGGTGGTCATCGGTGAAATCGGCGGGCGTGACCACGGGGATGCCGTCCGGGTGGTCCCCCAACTCCTTGAGGTGGGCACCGGAGGGCCCCGCCTTGACCCGAGCGATCTCACCAAGCCTTTCCCGCCCGTTCTCACCAGGCCCTGTCAATCGCATGGTTCCCTCTTCCTGGGTCCTCGTTCGCGCGGCCGGCCCCGGCCGCAGCGGTGGGGCGCCCCGAAGGGCGCCCCGGTCAGTGTCAAGCCTCGCAGGACCGGCAGCCGTTCAGCGGCCGGAGAAGACCGGCGAGGAAATCCCGGACCTTGCCCTTGACCTCCTCGGGGGCGTTGTCCGCCAGGTACAGGAGCACGGCCCCGCAGAACGCGGCCGGGTCCTCGCGGACGGCGGTGGTGGCGAGCAGAAGAAGGACGACGATCACCAGGACCGCACGCGCTCCGCGGGCCCGGAGGGTTGCCCCGTCGGTGCGGGACGGGGCACCATGATCGTCGGGGGTGTGCATCAAGTCCTACCTCCTGGTTCCCGTGTGGACACGGGGTGAGCCGCACCGCCCTGCCGGGCGCCAACCACATGGGGCGGTGCGGTGGTTTCGGTGGAATCAGCGTTCGGCGCGGGGACCGGGCACCGAACCGCGGAGGAGCCGACTGACGTCTTCGGCTTCGATGACACCCCTAGGCTAGCATCAACAAAAAATCTAAGCCACCTTCGAATCTATACTCAAGCGCTCGCACACAACGCCGCCACACCCCTCCACACCCACGACGCGGAGAAACCAAGGGGGAATCATCGCACATCAGACCCCACACTGCGCCCCCAACGCACATCTGCGCCGCCACAAAGCCTTCCCGTGTGCTCACACATAGTGACTCACATCACTATCTCCCGAAGCCAACGAGCGCACCCGCCAGCAGCCCGCGCAACCGGATAAGCAAAGCATGCTTCGCTTGAACGTCATTCGCCCGATCATCTGCTCCCCGCCAACGAACAGCAATAGACGCGCCCGTGCTCTGGCCTCACCACCGGCGCGTGGTGAGGCCAGAGCCCGAGGAGGTCTCAGTCGAGCGTCCGGAGTGCGATCTCACGTTCGTCCAGGAACGCCTCCACCCAGGGAAGGTGCTCGTCACACAGGGCGAAGGCCAGCAGACGGCGGGCACGGGTGGCCCCGACGTAGAGGACGTTCAGGTCCTCCGCCGACTCGCGGGTCCGGGGCGGCGCCCCGTCCACCCAGGAGGAGAGCAGTTCCTCCACACGTTTCCGCGTCCTCACCGTCGGTCTCGGCACGATGACCAGGACCGCGTCGGCCTCCTCCCCCTTGACCTGGTGGATGTTGGTCACCGTGCCCACCTCCACCCGAGGTGTGGCCAGGGGTCCGCTGTGACCACCCACCTCATACGCCGGTCTGGCGTCGGTGGGAGCGTGCCTTCGCGCCCACCTGGGTGTGGCCTCGGGCAGGCTCCTGCCGGGGTCCGGGGCGTGGCGTCCGAACACCTCCTGGGCCCGGGCCCGCCACTCCCCCGTCGTCCGGTCCAGGTCCGGTAGGTCCCGCAGCACCAGTGCCCGGGCGCGCTCGATCCCCTGAGCCGTGACCGCGTGGCGCTCCAGTCTGTCGGCGAGTGGGATCCCGTCCGGCCCGTACCACACGTCCAGGATGTTCGCCCGGATGATCTCGGCGGCCCTGTCCCGTTGCCGGGTCGGTGCCGCCTCAGCGCGCAGTACACCCACCGCCCAGGCCACCTGTCCGATGGGGGACCCCGGCGGCCGGGGCGCACCTGCGAGGTCCCTGGGCAGGCACGACCGCCAGGGAGCGACCACGTACCTCTCCGGTACGGAAATCCGCAGCCGATCGGCTTCCCCGCAGAAGGCCCGGACGTGATCGACTCCGTGCGTCGGCAGGGGGATGAGGCGGATCGGCTCCTTGCCACCCGCGTGCTCACCCACGGCCGTATCGGGCTCCGGTTCGGCCGCGCGCAGTGTCGCGGCCAGGTCGCAGATGACCTGGCTGGAGCGCCAGTTGTGCCGCAGGCCCAACGTCCGAGCCCCGTTGAGGACGACCGGCTCCTGTTCGGCGGCCACCGTGTCCCGGAAGCCGTAGATGGCCTGGGCGGGATCACCGACGACCATGACCGGCAGGCCGAGGTCCACCAGAGACCGTACGATCCCGCGCTCTTCGGCCGAACAGTCCTGCGCCTCGTCGATGACGAGTTCACCGAACCGACGTGTGAGGACGGTCCTGACCACACTGGCCAGCCGCTCGTGGGCAAGGTGCCGCAGGGCCATGCCCCGGATGAGGTCGCCGGTGACGTACCCCTGCGCGAACAGTGCCTTGAGCTTTTTCGCCGCCCACCACTCCAGGTGGTCCGGATCGCGTCCCTGAAGCCTGTCCCGGGCTGACTCGTTCAGGGATGCCTTTCCCACGCGTAAGCCGTCGACGTCAACGAAGGAGAAATCCTCCAGGCTCAGGTCACCGTTGTGGGCTTCGGGATGGCGCTCCCACGATTCCAACCGGCGCCAGGACCGTCCGCCCTTCTCCGGCGACCGGAGGTGGGGCCGGACCAGATGGAGCCAGATGAAGGTGTCGAGCGTGCCGATGAAGTGCGGGAAGGTGGTCAGGTCCGGCCTTGCCGCCTCATGGCAGCGCCTGCGCAGCTCACCTCCGGCGGCCTTGGTGAACGACGTGATCGCCCTCCCCTGGCGTGCCGGAAGCGCTCGCTCCAGGTGGCGGTCGACGATGACGCGGGTCTTACCGGCTCCGGGGCAGGCGCGAACGCTGAGGAGCTGTCCAGGCCCGATATCGGCGTCGGTGACCGCGCGCTGTGCCGCTCGTGCGTGTTCGCGCAGTTCATGCACGTGATCGTCGTTTCGTGCCTCAGCCAGCATCGGTGGGCTCCTTCCGGGTGATCCACTGGAGGGCGTCACGGAAGTAGGCGGGGGGTGTCAGCGGTCCGAGCTGGGCCGAGACCTCCAACAGGTCCTGGGCGAAGTCACCCTTGCGGACCTTGCGTTCGCCGAACATGTCGGCGAACGCCCGGTCCCGTTCATGGACGGGTTTGGCGAGGAGGCCGTCCCAGTCCTGCGCCCACACCTGGGGACGCTGGTTCCTCCAGGCCTCCTGGAGTAGGGGGATGTTGCGCTCGTCGGCCGAGATCAGCTCGGGTTCGAGGGTGGTGCGGTTGGCGAAGACCCGTGCCACGTCCTCGGTGGCGCCCAGGTCGGAGAGGATCTCGCGGAGGTTGCCGGGGCGGTCGACTCTCCTCGCGGGGTCCAGGCCGTGGAAGTCTCCGTCGGTGACCACCGCGACGCGCCGGGCGATGCGGTGGCCGGTGCGCGGATCCTTCTTCAGCAGGATCCGCAGGTACGGCTCGAAGTCGACCCCGTCGATGGGCACCACCGCCGTTCCGCGCAGACGCTGCACCCCTGCCCGGTCCAGAACCCGCTCGGCGAGGACCGGGGTCAGGATGGTCTCGGCGATCCCTTCCAGGAGCAGGACCCGTGGGCCGAACAGCATCGTGCTGCGGGTGGCGTTGAGGTACTGGCGCACCTTGTTCAGCACCGGGTCCTCAAGACCGAGGCCACCGACGGCGACCGCCTTCGAGCGGTACTCCGGCCGACTCGACCGCACGGGCGGTTGGGTGCTCTCATCCCCCTGCCGTGCTCCGGCTTCCCGGCGCTCCGGCTCCACGTGGCGGTGCCGTTGGAGGACGACGAGGTTGCGCGGACCGACGGCGGTGGCGATGTGGGGCGAGTGCGTCGTGACGACGACCTGGATGCGGCCCAGCCACGCGTCCCCGGCCGCCTGGCGTCGGTGGCTCCTGGCGGCTTCCTGTTCCAGGTAGTCCATGAGGATGGTCTGGAGCTGGGGGTGCAGGTGCGCTTCGGGCTCCTCCACCAGCAGCAGGGTGAGGTCGGCCTCCGCGGCGTCCTGGAGCTGGGTGAGGACCGTCGCCATGAACAGGAGGTTGGCGTACCCCAGCCCGCTCTGCGCGAGGTCGCGCGGGTCGAGTTCGGCCTGTTCCAGGCGCAGACGAAGGGCGCGGGCCACGGAGGTGAGGGTGGCCTCCGCGAAGCCGACGCCGACCCGTTGCGGGGACACCCCCTCGGTGAGCCGGGTCAGCCCCTCCTGGACCTGGTCCGCCGTTGCGGTCAGCGGCGTGAGCCCCTCGATGTCCGCGAAACGCTTCTCCACATCGTCGATGAACGCCCTCCGCTCGTGCTCGTCCTGCAACAGGCGTTCCATCACGTACTGGATCCGGCTGCTCGCGCTGGATGCGAGATCGCGCTGGGCGTCCCGGAGGGGAGGCAGGTACAGGTGGCGGATGCGTTCGCGGGCGGCGGGTTCGGGATCACGGTCGGATGTGTCGGTCTCCCCGGCCTGCCAGGAGACGGTGCCGCGCTGGCCGCTGAAGGCGGGGGGCGCGTAGGTGAGCCGGTAGCCCATCGAGGCCTGGTCGGAGTTCAGGGCCTGGTTGTAGACGGCCAGGTCGTCGAAGTCGTGCGACGCGAAACGTCCGGCGAGTTCGACGGTCCGCTGACAGGTGTCGTGGTGTCCGCCCTCGGGGCAGCCGTCACGGTGGAGGTCGTCGCGGCGCAGGTGGATGTCGCGCCTGCCGTCGAGAGGGGCGGTCAGGTGGCGGATGGCGTCCATGACGTTGGACTTGCCCGCGTTGTTCTCCCCCACCAGGACGGTGACGCCTGGTCGGAGTGCGACGGTCGCGTCCGCGAGCGACCTGAAGCCCTTGATGTGCAGCGATTCCAGGTACACGATTTCTCCCATCGTGAACTGTATGAAGACGATGCTAACAGTTGCTTATACCATCTACGACGCGCACAGCAGGAGAGAGGTTCCAAGAACCTCGATCGATCTGGCTCCCCTTCGAAGCGATCCTCGAAAGCCACTAGCTCTCAACTCTCTTGTGGTAACTTTCAAAGAAGAAAGACAAACTCCAAGACAGGCCATCCGGAGAGACGATGAGTACCTGCACCGGAACCACGAAGACGGTCCGCACCACCCGCGTCGAGACCGTGACCACCTGTTGCTGCCAGACCCAGCACGCCGACCGCCCGGAACGAAAGACGGGCGCGCGGGGTGAACTCCGGCGGCTCATCGAGGCGGGAGAGCTCCGTCCCGGGGAGTCACTGGTCTGGGAACGGCCGCGGAAGCAGGAGACCCACCACGTCACGGTCAACGCCGACGGAACGGTCACACCGCACGGCACCGACAAGCGCCACTCCCTTTCGACCGCGGCGGAGTTCTTCGCGCAGGGCTCGTTCAACGGCTGGAAGGCGTGGCGACGGGCCCGGGACGGTGCACGTCTGGACAGGCTGCGCGCCCTGATGGAGCACCGCTGACCCCCGCACGTGCCCGCTGCGAAGCATGCGCGTACCGCCGGTCCACCACAACACGAACAGGAAGACTCCATGTCCCATGTCATCCGGATCGACGACGAGGTGTACACCGAGCTCCAGAAGCGCGCGCAGCCCTTCGTGGACACCCCCAACGACGTGCTCCGCCGCGCCCTCGGACTGAACGCGCCCACGGGAGAACACGGAAGCGCGGATACCGAGCGATCGGACTCACCCGTGATGTCGGACGGTGAGCACGACCGCGGCGCACTCTTCGACATGGTCAAGGCGGGGAGTCTCTCCCCCGGTGAGCGGCTGGTCTGGGACCGTCCGCGCCGGGGAGAACGGCACACCGCGACGGTCACCCCGGGTGGGCGTGTGCGCGTGGACGGCAGCGACTCTGCGCCCTTCAGGACGCCGTCGGGGGCCGCGCGGTCGATCTGCGGACACGAGATCAACGGCTGGCGTCAGTGGCGCCGCGAACGCGACGGGGTCCTCCTCGAAGACCTGCGTTGACCGCTGACCGCACGCCGGCGCGGTTCTCCCGTCGTGGAGGACGCCGTTCAGCCAGGAGAAACGGATGGGCAGCGGCTCACTCCAAGGAGACCTCGACGAGGGTCGCCGGTGTCGGCGAGCCGTCCCGCATGCCCTCGGGCACGGTCCAGGCACCAGGCCTCCAGGGTGAGTTCGCTGAGCTCGCCCGGGTCGATCCCGTCAAGACGGACGACCACCCAGCCGAACCCGCCCGCGGTGAAGTACACCTCGGACCGCCCGGCCACGAGCGCGGCCTGCTCCAAAAGGATCTTGGGGCTCAGGGCTGTGGCCGTCGACCTGCCACGAGCGACATGTACTCCTCCAGGTAGTACGCGAACCGTTTCGCGGTCTCCGGGGCCTCGGCCAGGGCCAGTGCCTCCTCGACCCTGGCCCGTAGGAGGGCCCGCTCCTCCGTTTCCGGGGAGAGGAGGTCGCGGCGCAGAGCGGACGCCAGTTCCTGGTAGGAATCGATGAGCTCACCCACCCACTGCTTCGGGCTCGCCCCGCCCTCCGGCCCCTGGTGCCGGTCGAGCCACCACACCAGTCCCAGACCCTGGGACAGGACCCGTTCCCTGAGCACCTCCAGGCGGGCGGTTTGCTCTTCCTCCTCCAGACGCACCTGTTCGGATGCGCGGTACCGGGCGCGGGCACGAGCCTCCGTGGCAGCCGGGATGCCCAGGCGCACGCGACCCGAGACGGTGATCCGCCCGCCATCGTCGATCTCATCCGACAACTCCGCGTTGGCTGCCCATTCGGCCTCCTGGAAGTGCAGTACCGGATGCTTCGCGGTTACGGCGCGGACCGCCCCGACGAGGAGGCTGCGCGCGACCTCGTCGGGGTGCAGGATCCGCTGTTCGGCGCCATCGGTGACCGTCCACCCGTAGGAGAGGTGCGCGTCGAAGTACAGCCCGCTGTCGGCGCTCTCCACGCGGGCCGAGCACGTGCGGTCGAAGTCCGGTTGTTCGAGGGGGTGTTCCGCCGTTTCCTACTCCCCTCCACCACCCTCGGCGGGCGGCGATGGCCCTGCTCGGGTGGTGAATCCCTCGCACGGCCTCATACAGGGACTACGGGACGGCTCGCTCATGCGATCGACGCAGGTATCGGTCAAGGTGGCCTGTCCGGGCCTGGGAACCACACTCCGCGGTGGGAGCGTGTACGCGCTAACCGGCGAGGAGCTCCACGGCGTGGATCATACGGCGGAAGGATCGGCTGCGCCGTTCGGCCAGGCGAAGGTCCATGACGGCCGAGAACTTGGCCTGGTGCAGGGTTTCCCGGTAGGGCTCGTTCATGATGGCGCGCAACGCCCCCTTCGCATCACGCCGCGCCTCAGGGTCCTCGGGCGCCTCAGCATCATCCCGTACCGCGGCATGCGTCCGGAGAGACTCGGCCGCGGCGAGGAACCACGCCTCGTACTCGTGCCGTGCGATCACGATCTCGACCGGAACATTCACCAATCCCGGGGCCGGCACCATTTCCTTGGCCAGCTCCACAGGACACTCCTTGTCCCTGTCGTCGCCGTCCCGAAGAACGAGGACTCCGCCGTGGCCCCGCACACGCGCTGACTGAACACGAATCGCCTTCGCCAACTCCTCCGGCTTGCGCATCTTGGCCGAATCCAGCCGGAAGGGTTGTTCCACCCGCACCGCTGTTCCGGCGTACTCAGCGGCTACACGCGAAACGAGAACCCGAACCGCGGGCATTTCGCCATGCCCCTCCACGATGGGAGCGATGATCGCGAGGGACATCAGGCCCCTTCCAGCGGTAGGGACATCTGCGTCGTTTCGGGGAGAAGCTGATCCGTACGCAGGAGTTCGCCCGGCGTGTACAGGTGTTCCCGCATCGCCAACGCGCCCGCCTCGTCCAGTGGACCGATCCGGGTCTCACCCTCCACGGAACGGACCGCGCAGAGTTGCTCGACCTCGAAGTCGTCCCGATCCAGCAAATCGGGGCTGTGGCTGGTGACGATGACCTGACGCCGTGCACTCGCGTCCCGCAGAGCGTCCAGGAGCACCCCGGACGCCGCAGGGTGCAAAGCACTCTCGGGTTCTTCGATACCGATCGTGCTGAGCGTGTCTCCACTGTCAGAGAACAGCGAGACGAGGACTCCGAGAGCTCGCAGTGTTCCGTCCGAGACCGACTGGGCTGGGAACCGCCACGGGTCGCGGGCCCCCGGAACGTCCTGGGTGAACTCCAGGGTCTCCCAGTTACCCAAGTCCTTGCGTGACACACCGCGCATGCCCGGAACGATGTTGCGCAGGTAGTCCTCGATTCGGCTCTTGGCCGCCCGGTCCAGTCGGTGCATCACGCTGGCGATGTTGGCCCCGTCCCTGCGCAGGAACTCCCCGGAGTCCGGGGTCTGTGGCTCGCGCATGGCGTCAGGGTTCAGGCTGAAGACGTTGATACCGGCGAGCCCTTCGAAGACAGGCTCGAAGATGTCCAGGCCCGCGGCGGAGACGAGGTACAGGCGCTTCTCACTCGCCGGAGGCATGACGGGCTCGGAGGACTCGATCAGCTTTCCGTTGCGTACTTTGAAGTTTCCGCGGCGGGCGTCCCCGTCACCCGTGGTGTGCACGTGGCACTCTTCCCGGGTGACCTTGAATCCGCCCCCCTGAACCGCTCCCACCTCGAACCTGTACGTTCCGGAGGAAGTGGGTCCACGGAACTCCAGGTTGATCCCGAAGTGGTTGGGGTGTCCGGTGGACCGGCGACGTACTTCGGCCGCACCGCCCCGGGTACGCAGGGCTTGATCCAGCGTAGTCTGCAACGCCTCGGACAGCAGCCTCAACGCGTCGAGCACGTTGCTCTTACCCGAACCGTTGGGCCCTACGAGGAAAAGCAAGGGGCCAAGGCTGATGTCAGCTTTGGCGATGCTTCTGTAGTGCCTCAGTTGCACACGTGTGAGCGAGAATCGGTTGTCCTGCATGGTTCCAGTCTTTCAGTAGTACGCCCTCCGCGCACCGCAGCGGTGGCCGTGCCGGGAGCGGCGGCCCCCCGGCACGGCCGCGCGTGGTCGGGCTCAGAGCAGGTCCACGGCCAGGTGGAGCACCAGCGCGCCGGTCAGGACGGCGAGGGCGTGGGTGACCAGGTGGCGGCCGGTGGAGCGGGGTTTGCGGTGGCCGTGCGGCCTGCGCCGCGATTCGGGCGCGGGCTCCCGCGCGGTCGACGGGGGCGGCGGACCGCACATCCAGGCGGGCAGTTCGCCGTGGGCCTGGCGGTGGGCGACGCGGGGGTTGCCGCGCAGTTCGGCCAGGAGGCGCTGCTGTCGGGTGGGCGGTCGGCTGCCGGTTCGGGCGGGGGTGAAGCGGTGGCCCCGGGGTGCGTCCAGGACGGCACGGACCCGGCTGTCGGCGCTCACCGTCCCGCGCTCGCGCGTGCGGGGGCGGGCAGGGCGAACTCGGCCCAGATCACCGTGCCCAACCCGCCGCAGAAGGGGAAGTCCACGACGGCCCGGGTGCCCCACGCGGTGGCCAGGTGGTCGATGAGCAGCAGGCCCCGGCCGTGTTCGGCCTCCTCCCACTCCTGGGCGGTGCGCTGCGAGGGGATGCGCGGGCCGCTGATGGTCGCGGTCGTGTCCCGGGTTCCGTCGTCGACGATGGACACGAGCACGGTCGTGGCGGTGGGCATCGACAGGGTGCGGATGACCCGGCCGTCCGGGTCCTGGCCGGAGCGCGAGTGGTCGCACGCGTTCGCGAACATCTCGCTCACGCACAGCACGACCGTGTCCGACCAGTCGGGGTCCGTGCCCTCCATGCGGGCGAGGTCGGCGCGCAGGTCCGCTCGGGCCCAGGAGGTCTGGGCGAGGTCGCCGGGGTAGACGCGCGAAGGCCAGCGGCGCCCGGCGAAGGGCGGGGTGGGGGTGTGGATCGGAGCGCGCGGGTGCGGCACCATGGGCATGTCGGCAGTCCTTTCGGCAGATGCGTTGTTGGTTGTCGGCGCGCTCTGGTGGGTGGTACCAGCACCCGCCAGAGCACTTTTTCGTTTCGGGGTCCGCGCCGGTCAGCGGAGGGGGCGCAGAGGGTCAGCGGTGAGTCCGGCCTCATGGTCGGGTGTCCGGTCGTCCGGGTTACTGGGGTCAGGGCCGGTGGTGAGCGCTTTGGGCGCGCTCTCGCGCGAGCGCAGCAGCTTCTCCAGGAACCGGAGGGAGTCGGGGGCGGACAGCGCGGCGCCTTGGAGGGTGGCGAAGAGGTCCACATAGCCCTTGACGAGTGAGGCGTCGCTGATCAGGTGGCCGGGTCCGCACGGATGCGGGGTGTGGGCGAGGGTGTGCCGGGGTGAGAAGGACAGGGTCCAGAACGCTCCTCGCAGGCCGGGGTGGTGGGCCGTGCCGTGGGGGATGACGTACAGGCTGACCCGGCCGCCGGAGACCAGCCGGTGCAGGAACCTCCACTGCTCGCGGGTGATGTCCACGCTGCCGACGACGCGGGTCAGGGCGTCGGCGTCCATGACCACGCAGTAGTAGGGCGGACCGGAGCTGGTCGGCATGAGGCGCGAGCGACGGTGTCGGTCGCAGAAGAGACTGCGGACCTCCATCGGGCGCTCGGCCCTGTCCAAGGCGCGGGCGTAGTCCTCGGTGAGGAAGTCGTCGGGAAGGACGAGCGGGGCGTACACGCGGATCTGCTGCGCTGACGGGAGCAGCTCGGTGACGGTGGCTCCGCCGGAGAGTTCGTCGGTGATGAGGGCCTGAGCCCAGGCGTCCCACAGGACCCCTTCGGCGCACAGCTCCCGGTCCAGGACGGAGATCTGGTGGCGGTCTGGAGCTTCCTTCCCGGCCTCCACGTCGCGGAGGACGGCGATCGAGGTGAGGCACCGCTCGGCCACGAACGCCAGGGACAGCCCCTCGTTCTCACGTGCCGCCTTCACCCTGGCCCCGAACCGTGTCCACAGCTCGTCGGCGGTTCCGTCCCTCCCTCCCCCACCGCTCGCGCCTACTCGTGCCCACCGTTCACCAGCCATGACTGACCTCCGCTCGGTTCCCCGTTCAGTACCGTGCTGACACCCCTAAGCTAGACACAGACCAGAGAACTTACAAGGCATGCAAATAAAGTGGTCCGCATTATGAATACATGTCCCTTTTGGATCCAGTGAGATGATGTCCACGATCCCCACCCACCAGCGCGACATCGATGGAACGAAGGAGATCACCGTGGCCCAGGGCTCCCCCGTCCGCAGGCACTACCTGGTGAGTCAGCTCAAGCGGCTCAGAAGCCAGGCGAAGATGTCCCAGGAGCAGGTCGCCAACGAGCTGGGGTGGGACACCAGCAAGCTCTACCGGATCGAGAACGGACGGTTCGTCCGCCTGACGACGGAGGCCGTCGCCGCGCTGTGCCGTCTGTATGGAGCGAGCGATGCGCTTCGTGAGGAGCTGGTCGAGATCGCCAAGGCGGCAAGGAAGCAGAAGCCGTGGTGGTTCCAGCACGAGGATGTGGCGGGCAACGCCTTCTACAGCCTGGAGAACGAGGCGACCAAGATCCAGCAGTACGCGATGGGCGTCGTGCCGGGGCTGCTCCAGCACCCGGACTACATCGAGGCGCTGATGTCGCGCGGGTTCGTGGCCGACGCAGAGGAGCGTCAAAAGCGCGTGGCCGCACGGATTGAGCGTTGCGCCAGCATTCTGGATCGTGACCATCCACCCCGAATCTGGGCGATCACTGACGAGTCGGCGCTCCGGTGCCTGGTCGGCGGCCCGAAGGTGATGCGCACCCAGTTCCAGCACCTGATGGACCTCAACCAGCGACCGAATATCGACATTCAGGTACTGCTACTGTCCAAAGGCATGGCACAGTCCTGCGGCTACACCCTCCTGCACCTGGGCGAAACCGACCAGGTGGGCTACCTGGACGTTCCCCCGAGCGGGCACTTCTTCGAGGGCAGCGAGGAACTGACCAACCACGAACGCAGGTTCGAATACATGCAGGCTGCTGCCCTGCCGTTGGACGACACGCAAGACTTCATCCGCCGTCTGGCGGGCGAACTGGAGAGGTCCTAATGACCGAGCACGAAGCCGCCAAGGTGACGTTGGCCCCCGTCTCCCCCTGGCACACCGCCAGCTACAGCGTCGAGCAAGGCGAGTGCGTAGAGGTTGCTGAGGGGCCGATCACCGGGCTCCGGGACACCAGGCACCGCGACCTGGGGGCACTTTTCTTCGGTGGGAACGAGTGGCAAGCGTTCCTGAACATCGCCAAGAATGACCTGAGCTAAAGCAACACGAGCAACGTTCGGCCCCGTCCGCTGCGAGCCAGCAGACGGGGCCGAGTGCTGTGCAGATCAGGCGGGAGCGTGCCGGGGGCCGTGGCCGGGCGGTGGGGTGAGAGTGGACGTGAAGTTCTCCCCGTCGATCAGCGGAGTGTCGAGCGAGACTCCGACCTCCGCCATCCGATCGTAGATCTCCAGGATGAGCTCCTTGGTGCGGTAGGTGCCGTACTTCTCGACGTCCTTCCGCTTCACGATCGGGAACGTCTCCATGATGTAGTCCACGTCATCCCGATTAATCCCGTAGAGGTGGAAGAACAGCGCGTCCAATTCCGCCCGCATGACCGCACGGCGCTCCTCATCCCACCGGAACGGCGCACCCTCATCACCCAGATCCCGAGCAAAGGGTGCCATGTCGCAGGCAGTAAATGTCAGCTCAGCAACCCGACCCACGATAAAGGAAGCGAACGGTTCAAGAACTCCCGGAGAAAGCACCGGAACCTGCTCAGAAGTACTCTGGGGGATACTTGGTTGACTAAAGCTGTTGCGCAGCAAATAATCATAAGGGAACGAGTTAAAATTCGCCTCCAGCATGACGAGATCGCCAGCCGCAGGACCTGAAGATATGATCCATCCATACGATACTGGACCCCATGGAATGATCGCAGCGATGCACGTCCGGTCATCGTTATTTCGAGCGACCCTACGATGAGCGAGCATCCCAGTCTTGCACTTAAATTCTCTTCGCCCCTGACGCAATCGAGTCTCTTCCGGAGACACCCAGTACTGCGGCTGCACTACGTAGGTTGCGGACTCCAGATCAGGGAGTGACGACTCTCCTTTCCCAGTTGAGTCAGCGAACCTGTGATTGTACTGATGCCCCATGCGACCTTCATGGAGCGGCAGCATTTTCTTAGAGCCCTTAACAAATGTATCACCAATTAGCTCCCACCCATCTTCCTCCAGACCCTTTCGATCATGAAGTAGGTGCGAGTCATGGGACATGTCAAACATGCGGAGAAATGAAACACCCCACGGATTTACCTTGGGATCGCCTTCCCTAATCAGGACTGGAACCCTTCGGTAAACATCAAGGGTGATCTCGGCGTCACGCCGTGAACGGAATACCGGACAGGTCCCAGTATTGGGGTTGAGGAGGGTAGTTTCCTCAGGGGCCATAGTGAAAACCTTGTCAATGCTCTCCAAATCCGCCGGATCATGGAGGAAAAACGCGAAAAAAGCTTCAGGCTCCCGCGCACCACTGCCCACGAGTGACAGGATGCAGAACTTCATGCGCGAGTCCACGGCTGGAAAGAGACCAGCGCGGTTCTCGAAGTCATAGAGTGCCGCGATCGAACCGTTCTTCACCAAATCCTTGAAGAAGTACTGGGTCCGTGCATCCGTAGCGATTCCTGTCGGCACAATGACACCGCATCGCCCTCGGCCACCGAGCAAAATCCTGTCTGTCTCCGCGAAAACCGCATAGACGTTCAGGTTTCCCTGACCAGTAAGCGGAACACGACCAGACCTACGCAGGAAGTGGCTCTCCGCATAGACCTTACGCTTCGCCTCCGCGTACTCTTGGTAGAGGCCCTGCTTGTCCGGGTCATCCTTCAGAGATGCAATCAGCTTCTTGCGCTGAGCAGCACGCGAAACCTCGGCGATCTCCGGTGCCCGCTGA
This sequence comes from Nocardiopsis sp. KDC1DS13DA1, assembly GCF_055632325.1. Lineage (NCBI taxonomy): Bacteria > Bacillati > Actinomycetota > Actinomycetes > Streptosporangiales > Nocardiopsidaceae > Nocardiopsis > Nocardiopsis sp. KDC1DS13DA1. Next base: position 76,456 of record NZ_JBVMUY010000031.1, on the reverse strand, counting down.
GCGAAGAACTCCTGTTCTTTGAGCTCCACGCTATCCCACGGCGGATTTCCCAGAACGCAGTCGAAGCCACCCTTCCAGCCTGTGCCCGGGTTGATACCCTGCCCGGCCTCGGGCACAGAGAACACATCCGGGAACTCCAGGTACCAGTGGAAGAAGTGGTATTGATCGCGCAGCCTGACGATCTCCTCGTGCGTGGCTTCCGAGGCCCCCTTACCCTCTGGGTCCTGCAATGCCTGGAAGACGCCCTCAGTCACAGGCCGTGGCGCTTCCGGTGTCTTCAAGCACATGAACGCCGAGCACCAGGCATCCGCCAAGTGCAAAGCGTGCGTGTACTCAGCCGAACGCTGCCACTCTTCGTATGCCTCTTCCTGCCTCCGGACATCCTGAATAGATTCGGCCGGGGCAGTCGTGATCTGGTTGAGTCGACGCGCGAAATCGGTGTTGGAGACCTTGACGGAATTGACGTCGATATCGAAAAGACTCTCCTGGCCTCCTCGCTCCTTGACGTTGATCTTCTCCAGGGCCTTCGCGTGCTTCTTGTCATCGCCTTCTGTAGCGATGAAGGCCGCGTCCGGAATGCCCTCCCTCATGAGCTTCGGAGTAGCACCGATCAGGGAGTTTCCGTACTTGATGTGCGCATCCAGGAAATTCAGCGGCTTCCCCGGCTCCAAAGCCTCCAGCCACAGCGATACCTTGGCCAGATCCACCGCCATCGGGTTGAGGTCCACCCCGTAGATGCAGTGCGCCACCACCTCGTGCATGGCGTGCCGGACCGCCTCCACGGTCGGCTCCGGGTTGCCCTCACGCACCGCAGCGACCTTCTTGGCGATCCGCCGCGCCGCCGCCACCAGGAAGTGCCCCGACCCACACGCGGGGTCGCAGACGGTCAGCTTCAACAGCTCCGAGACGATCGCCTCGGCCTCGTCGGCCTGCCCGGCCGCGCTGGCCGCGACAGAGCCGCGCTTGACGGCGTCGTCGATGACCGGGTCGAGGGAGGAGTCGAGCAACGTCTCGATCAGCGACGAGGGCGTGTAGTACGAGCCCGTCGTCTTGCGGTCGTTCCCGGCCAGCTCGACCAGCTCGAAGGTGCGGTCGGCCGGGCTGTGCCGAGGCACCAGCTCCAGCAACGACTCGTAGATGGAGCCCAGCTCCTCGGCGTCCAGGTTGCGGTAGTCCACCGCCCGCCAGCGCCGGGAGTCGGTGTCCCGCACCTGAGCCAACTGCCGAACCGCGCCCAGCAGCGCCTCGTTGGACAGCTCCAACCCCTCCAGGGGCGCGTCGGCCCCGGTGTGCGTGAACAGACCACCGAGCGCGGGGATACCCAGCTCCGGACGCCCGTTCGTGGAGGGCTTCCGACCGCCGAGAGCATCGAGCACCAACCGCAGCGCCCGGTACTGGTCGCCGTGGGCGGTGCCTCGGCGACGGCGGGCGTGGCGGCGCAGCCGTGCGGAGGAGAAGTAGGCCGCGTAGCGCTCCCTGGCCCGCTCGTCGGTGCCGGGCGGGTGCAGCGCTCCCCGGTCCTCGGCCACGAACAGGAACAGCAGCCGGTACACCATCCGCAGCAGGGCCGCGTGCAGCTCCTTGGTGTCCAGGTCCTCCCGCAGGCGGGAGTTGGCCGGGTGCTTGAGGAAGCCGGTCCCCAGGATGGTGATGGCCTCCTGCACGCCCTTGCGCAGCTGGTCCAGGGCGCGGGTCCCGGAGCTGATCGCCTCGGTGCGCCACTTCTCCAACCAGCAGGCGGCGGGCGGCTCGCCCTCCTTGACCTGGAACCGGGAGGCATGCAGCAGCCGGTACAACAGCACGAACTCGTTGAAGAGCTCGCCGTCGAACATCGCCTCCAGGTCGAACTCGACGTAGGCGGCGGTCGCCAGAGCACTGGAGTCGCGCAGCAGTCGCAACTGCCGCCCGTTGGTCACGACCGCCCACAGGTGCGCGGACGTGCGGTTGAGCGCCTCCTGCACGAGGGACTGCGGCGGGACCGTGCCCGTTCCCCCGGGCCGCCGGTCCAGCTCCGTCGCCCAGGCGGGCACGTGGATGGGCACGTGCTGCCAGCGGTGGCTGAGCGGGAAGACCTTCTCCGGGTCGTCGTCGGCGACGATACTTCCGGCCCCGGCCTCCGGCAGCAGGCCGAAGCCGAGCTCGTTGAACAGCGGCAGCACCCAGTTGGTGAGGGCGATCCCGGTGGGATCGGAGGCGGGGGCGCCATCGTCGCCCGGGGGCAACTGCTTGCGCAGGTCCCGCCACAGGCTCTTGAAGTAATCCCAGTGGCGCTCGGCCTCGTCGGCCACCGACCGCGACCCCACCACCCCGTAGTCGGCGGGCTTGGCGCCGGGCACGTCCCTGCCCTCGGCGATGCGCAGCAGCATGTCGGTGGGCAGCAGCCCGCCGACGGTGTGCACTGCGGTGAGCACCTGGTTCTTGGCGATGGCGGACATCAGGCGTTTCCTCCGGCGGGGGCGGCAGAGTCGACGGACGTGGGAACAGGGAGGTAGACGTAGGCGCCGAGGATGTCGGCGGGCTCCTGGGGCTCGACCTTCAGGCCGCGGACGATCTCACGGGACTTGCTGGTGTCGGCCTGGCGCACGCGGCGGTGGGAGTCGGCCAGTTCCTCGGCGAGTTCGCGTCCGTAGGCGGCCAGGCGGTCGTTGACGGTGGGCAGGCCGTCGATGATCCTGCCCATGGTGCGCTCGGCGGAGGCCGGGTCGGTGTTGGCGTCGGCCTGGGCGTCCAGCAGCGCGACGGCCTCGTCCGGTTCCAGCCACTCGGCGCGCTCGGGCGCGCCCCGGAAGGCGAGCATCCGGGCGTCCTCGGCCACCACCTGGCGGGTTCCGTGCCGGGAGGGCAGGGTCAGGTGGAACCGGTAGCGCACCAGCAGCAGAGTGGTGCGCTTGTCGACCGCCGCGGTGCGGACCACGCCGCAGCGGCGGGCCGGGCGGGCCCCCGCGGTGTCGGGGTCCAGGGCGGCGTCGAGAACATGCGAGGCCAGCGCGCCGACGACCGGGTCGGTGCGCACGAGGGCGGCCTCGCCCCGGGCGACGGCGGCGGTGTCGCGGAACGGGAACGGCTTGCCGTCCTCCACGGCCGCGGGGCCGAGCACGGGCGCGAAGGCGTCGCGCAGACCGACCGGGGTACCGGACACGTCGGCGGTGAACCCGTCGGGCGCGGTCCGGATGACCGCCTCCAGCTCGCGCAGGGAGGTCTCCACGAACGAACGCACCTCGCCGGTGCCGCCCAGGGCGTCACGGACGGAGGCGACCTCGCGGGCCACCTCCTCGGGGTGGATGGTGCGCTGGGCGAACTTGGAGCGGGACAGCTTCTCGCGCTCGGCCGCCGACTTCCACTCGGCGTCCAGTTGGTCGGCCTTGACGGTGAGCTCGTCGGTGCCGAACAGGGCCTCCTGCTCGCCGGTCTGGGAGCGCATGAGCAGCCAGTCCACGATGGCGTCGGTGACGCCGGAGGAGGACTCGTCGGGCACGGAGACGGCGATGCCGAGGTCCTTGCGGATCTGGCGGTACTTGCGGATCAGCACCTCCAGCACCTTGCCGTCGATGCCGTTGTCCTCGCCGTAGAGGGTGATGACGCGGACCTCGTCGCGTTTTTGCCCGTAGCGGTCGACACGACCCTCGCGCTGGTCGTGGCGGGTGGGGTTCCACGCCAGGTCGTAGTGGACGACGGCGTCGAAGTAGTGCTGGAGGTTGACGCCCTCGGACAGGCAGTCGGTGGCGACCAGGACCCGGCGGGCGGCGGTTCCGCCGTCCCCGCTCTCCGCCTCGCGCGCGGTCTCGGCGGCGGCCTCCTCCGCGAACTCCTCGATGCGCTGCACCCGCTGCTGCGGGGACAGGGTGCCGGTGACGTGCTTGACTGCGGTCTTCCAGCCGGGGCGGCCGTCCTTGGCACGGCCGTTGAGCTTGCCGTCCAGGTGCTCGGCCACGTACTCGGCGGTGTCGATGTAGTGGCAGAAGACGATCGGGTCGTACCCGTCGGCCAGCAGTTCCTTGAGGTGCTTGACCAGGGCCTTGAGCTTGGCGTCCCTGGCCGGTCCCTCCAGCTTCTCGGCGCGCTTGGCCAGCAGGAGCAGCGGGTGCTGGTCGCGCTCCTCGTCGGCCTTGGCGCCGGGGGCGGTGTCCATGCCCTCCAACTGGTCGGCGTCGACGGCGTCGCGGGCCAGCGGGGCACCCAGTTCGTCGGCCTCCTGGGCGGACTTGGCCAGGGCGGCGGCGGATCGGGTGGTGAGGGTCTTGGCGGCGGCGCGCGGGGAAGAGACCAGGGAGCGCAGCATGGCGATCGCCGACCACCAGGCGACGCGGTGCTCGCGCCCGCCGGGGGCTCCGGCCTGTCCGACGCGCTCGCCCGCGTAGGCGATGGCGTCCTCCAGCAGGGACCTGTACTCGGGGCTGAGCTTGTACTTCTCGTCCTTGAACTGGCGGTCGGACGGGAAGGCGGTGCGCTCGGCCAGGGAGTCGTCGGCCAGGCCGTCGCCCTCGCGGGTCAGGTACCGGCGCACGTCGGCGCGCTTGCGCTGCACGAAGTGGCGGGCCAGGAGTCGGCGCCCGGCGTCGGTGTCGAGGTTCACCTCTGCCAGGTCGGGGTTGACCAGGCCGAGCAGGTTGCGGAAGGCCGACTCCTTGCCGCTGTGCGGGGTGGCGGTCACCAGCAGCAGGTGGCGGTCGGCGTCCGCAGCGACCTTCTGGAGGAGTTCGTAGCGCAACTGGTTCTGACGGGAGCCGGTGTCGTCGGCCGCCACGCAGGTGTGCGCCTCGTCGACGATGACCAGATCCGGGCAGTGGCGGACGAAGTCGTCGCGGTGCCGGGTGGACTTGATGAAGTCGGTGGAGACGATAACGTGCTTGTGCTTGTCGAACAGGGACTGGCCCAGGTCCAGGCCGCGCTCCAGCCGGGAGACGGTGGAGGCCAGGACGAGTTCGGCGTCGATGTTGAACTTGGTGCGCAGCTCGTCCTGCCACTGCTCGGCCAGGGCAGGGGAGCACAGCACGGCCAGGCCGGTGGCGTCGCCCTGGGCGAGGAGTTCGGAGGCGATCAGGCCCGCCTCGACGGTCTTGCCGATACCGACGTCGTCGCTGATCAGCATGCGCACGGTCGGCTGGCGCAGCGCCATGAGCAGCGGGACGAGCTGGTAGGCGCGCGGCTGTACGGCGATCCCGGCCAGGGAGCGGAACGGCCCGGCGCCGGAGCGGAAGCCGATGCGCAGGGCCGAGCGGAGCAGCCCGGCGGCCTCGGCGTTGCCCAGGTCGGTGGCGTCGGGCGGGTCGAAGGTGGCCGCCTCGACCCTCTCGAAGGCGGGGAAGAGGGCGGCCACGTCGTCGTCGCTGCCGCCGAGCGGGCGCAGCACCAGCATGTCGTCGGCGCTCTCGGGGAGCACCACCCATTCGCGGCCCCGGGCCGAGACCAGGGAGCCGGGGGCGTACGTGGTGGTCATAGGAGGGTGTCCTCGGGGGTCGTGTCGGTTCGCGGTGTCGGGTCCGGTGGCAGGGCCGGGTCGGCCCCCTCTGGTCAGCGGCGGGATCCGGGGCCGAAGAAGGACTCGTGGCGTTCCATGATCACCCGCCAGTCGGCGTCATGGGGCACCCGGACGACCTGCCATCCGGCGTCCTCCAGCCGCTCCTCGGCCTCGGCGTCGCGCTGGGCCACGTGCGGGTCGCCGTGGACGGGGCCGTCCACGAACACCGCCACCTGGGCTCCGGGGAGCCGGTAGACGAAGTCCGGTCGGGCCCCGGCGTCGGCGATGAGGACCTGGGCCTGGTCGGGCATCCGGTAGCCGTGCTCCTTGAGGAAGGCGACGAAGCGCTTCTCCAGCTCGGTCTCGGAACCGAAGCTGAGCGCGGCCATCTGGTCGGTGCGCGAGACGCCCTGTCCGGTGGGCAGGGTCTCGGAGTCGGCCAGGCGCAGCAGCAGGTGGCGGATCAGGCGCCGGTCGATGAGCTGGTGGTGGATCTGGTTGCCGTAGGTGAGCAGGCAGTCGTAGCAGCCGCGGGTGCACGCCCCGTCGGTGTCGGTGCCGGTCTCCGGGTCGATGTGGCAGATGGTCAGGGCCTCGTGGGCGGCCTTGGCGAGGTTGCCGGGCACCGACTGGAGCTGGCGCAGCACACCTGCGCCGCCCTCGGCGGCCTCGGTGAAGAGCATCCGGTCGCGGGGACCCTCGTCCGGGGGCAGCAGCTCACTGGTGAGCTCGGCGTCCTCCAGCTCGAAGGCGGCCTCGATGCCGCGCTCCAGGGCGTACATCAGGCTGAGCGCGGCCTCCGGGGGCAGCGCCTCGTCCAGGTGCAGCACGGCGATGTTGCGGCGGTCGGCCACGAAGGGGATGACGCGCTTGCGGGTGGTGCGCTCCTCGCCGGTCTCCTCCACCAGGGGCAGCTCCGTCTGGTCGCCGACGGCCTTCCTGGCGTCCTTCTCGTTGAGCCACTTGCCGGTGACCGGGTCGAGCCAGAAGCCGTCCGGCTCGTCGGACCTGGCGCGCAGGCGGCCCAGGTTGGTGACGCGCACGTCCGCCGAGTCTCCGTAGTGCAGGCGCGCGACGGCACCGTCCGAGTCGCTGACGACGGCGTCCTGGCGGCCCAGGCGGTCGCCCAGGTCCTGGAAGCGGTAGGAGGTGATCAGGCGGAACCCGGCGCGGCGGCGCTCCTCCTCGTCGGAGGAGATCTTCTCCCGCTTGGTGGTGTAGACGGTGTGCAGGTGCAGCAGGCCGGTGGTGGCCCCGCCCAGGGGGTGGTCGCACAGCTCGCAGCGGTCGGCGTTGCGGTCCACGGGATGGTGGTAGCCGCAGTGGCCGCACCGCACGGCCTTGCCCGTGGACAGTTCCCCGCTGGACTCGGGCGGCAGTTGGACCCGGGTGACCTGGTAGCGGGAGCCCTCGTGGTAGATGAGCGCGCCGGGGCCGAACTCGCGGACGGCCACGAAGCGGGGGCGCTGGAGGAAGTCGCCCTCGTCGAAACGGGTGCGGCGGGTGGGGATGTAGGCGGCCAGCGGCAGGCGCGGGAAGGAGTAGCCGGGCAGGAAGCCCTGGCTGGCCAGGTAGCGGTAGGGGTTGAAGTCGCTCATCATCGACTTGCTGTCCTGGCTCTCGTTCTTGAGCAGCAGGATCTGGGTCTCGGCCTCGCGGCGGCGGTTGGTGGCCTGGGCCCGGTCGCGTTCGCTCAGGCTGTGGTCGAGCACCCGGCGGTTCTGCTCGGCCTGGTCGACCAGGGCGGCGCGGAACAGCCCGCGCCAGCGGCCGAAGGCGTCGTCGAAGCGCTGGGGGGCGGTGCGGATGATGCGTTCCAGCCAGTCCTCGTCCCACCAGGGCATCTCGCGCAGGGAGGGCATGACGTCGTCGAAGACCCGGCGGGCGGCGGCGATGGCCCGGCGCTGTGCGGCCTCGTCGGCGATGGCCTCGCGTGCGTGGTCGTGCAGGGGCAGGGCCGGGTTCGGGACGCGCTGTTCCTCGTCGTAGGCGATGTCGATGACCTCGGGGACGGCGCGGCCCAGCAGCAGGTCGGTCTCGGCCAGCCAGATCGCCTGGAGGTGGGCGATGGCCAGGTCCTCGTTGGTCAGGTCCAGTCGCGGAGCCTGCACCACCCCGGAGACCATCAGGTGGGAGCGGCGGAAGTAGTACTGGTCGTGGCTGTTGCCGGTGGCGCAGTAGGTGATGACCAGGGCGGGCTGTCCGCCACGCCCGGCGCGGCCGCTGCGCTGGGCGTAGTTGGCGGGGGTGGGCGGGACGTTGCGCATCATCACCGCGTTGAGCTCCTTGATGTCCACCCCCAGCTCCATGGTGGGCGAGCAGTACAGGAGCTTGAGCTCGGCGTCGCTGAAGAGGCGTTCGCGGTCCTCCCGCTCCTCCGGCGCCACCTGGGCGGTGTGCTCGCGAGCGACCAGTCCGGTCAGGGAGCTGGCGGTGCCCCGGTACAGGTCGCGGAAGAAGCGGTTGACCGCGGGCCCCTCACCGCTGGCGTAGGTGCGGGTGACCGGGTCCTGGGCCCCCTGGACCCCGTCCCCGGCCTGCCAGACGAGACAGCCGGCGTCCACCTGGTAGCCGGTCTCGGCCTTGTCGTCGCGGCGGTGGAACCTGGGGCCGCGGGGCGCCTCGGTGACCTCGTTGACCAGCCCGGCCTCGCTGAGGGCCCGCAGGAGGTCGGCGATGACCCGCTGGAGCTCGTCGGCGTGGAGACGGGAGAACTCGTCGTGGGCGCGGGCCAGGTACTTGGCGAACTTGCCGCGGCCGGACAGGAACAGGCCGTGGCGGGCGCCGCCGCGGGAGGAGCGCGGGTAGGCGATGGAGGTCCGGGGCCGGTCGCCCTTGGACAGCACCCAGGCGTCGGCCAGACGGGCCTCGCTGGCGGTCTGCAACGACTCGAAGGCCTCGTCGCGGAAGTAGGGGGTGTCGATGGCCAGGGCGCGGCGCATCTCGTCCATCAGCACCCGCAGGACGCGCTCGCGCGTGTGCGGTTCGGCGGCGCGCAGCTCGGGGGCGGCCCCCGCCCACAGCTCCTCGTTGCCGGCCACCCAGTCCAGGTCGGCGTAGTCCACCCGCAGCAGCCCGGTCTGCTCCAGGTTGGGCATGGTGACCCGCCAGCCGCGCTCCAGGTCCAGGTAGAGGCGAAAGGCGATGACGTCGCGCAGGGTGGTGGCGGCCAGCTTGGCCAGGCGCGGGGCGACGTTGCCGGACTTGGTGTAGTCGGCCGGGTCCAGGCTCAGGGCGTGGCCGACGCTGGAGGCCAGCGACTCGTGGCTGAGCCCCTCCTCCCCGGCCTCCACCAGGGCCCGGTACAGGCCGCCGCGCAGCTCAACGACCTGGACGAAGTCGTTGAAGTGCCCGGCCTGGAGGGAGGCGTCCTGGCGGTTGTCGACGAAGGTGAGGAGCTTGCGGGCCTCCTTGGGCAGGGCGTCGGCGGGCACCGACTTCAGGGCGCGCACGACGGTGCCCGAGACCAGGGAGGTGGCCGAGGAGCGGCCCTCCTGCCCCAGGCTGGCCAGTTGGGCGAAGTCGTTGGTGCCGCGCTTGTTCTCGTAGCTGACCCCGCAGTGCAGGCAGAAGCGGAACGGCGCGGGGATGAAGGCGGCCCTGAGCTCGCCCTGTCCCTCGGTACCGGACACGTCGACGGTGACCGGTTCCGGGACCTGGCCCCGGCGGTTCTTGCGGACGTTGGGCTGCTGGTGCTCGTCCAGCTCCACCCAGGACTCGGGCAGGCGTCCGTCGCCCAGGACCTGTTCCAGGCTTTCGGGCCAGGGGTTGTCGGAGGAGACGAAGAGGTAGCCCTCCGAGGCGCCGTCGGAGCCCGCGACGGTGTCGCGGCGCGCCTGGTAGACGGTCCCGGTGGGCTTGTCCACCCGCCAGACGGTCATGTACTCCTGGCCGCAGTCGCGGCAGAAGGACAGCGGGAGCAGGACGTGGCCGTCGTGGCCGGGGCGCTCCAACTGGTACTCGCGGGTCAGGTAGCGGGTCTCGGGGGGTTCCAGGGTGGTGTGGACGGTGTCGCCCTTGGCCAGGAACTGGTGGAGGCGGAAGGCGAACAGGGGGCGTCCGTTGCCGGGGTGGAAGGCCTCGGCCCCGGCCTCCAAGGTGCGGCGGATCGCCTGGACACACTGGTCGGCGGGGACACCGGTGGCGCGGGCCAGGTCGGCCGCGGCCGCCTCCACGGTGATGGGCTTTTGCCGGACGAGTCTGCCGTCGGGATCGGTGGCCAGGCCGAAGGTGGACTCGATCCAGCGGGCCAGGGGGTCCCGGTAGAGGTCGTTGTAGGCGCGGGGCGCGTCCTGGGCGGTGAGGCGCTCGGCCGGAACCGTGACCGGGCCGTCGGCGGTGGCGCGGACCAGGGTCTCGGTGATGATGTTGTCCGGGCTCACCCGGGTGCCGAAGATCTTCGTCGCGACCTGGGCGACGGTGTTGCGCTGGTCCTCGGCGGTGCCCTCGGAGGACATGGTCGCGGAGGTGCCCACGCACTGCACGTCGGGGGCCTCGCAGGCCTGGCGGACGCGGCGGATGAGCATGGCCACGTCGGCGCCCTGGCGGCCGCGGTAGGTGTGGAGTTCGTCGAAGACGAGGTACTCCAGGCCCCGGGCCATCTTGATCAGGGCTGTGCGCTCGGCCGGGCGGGTGAGCATCAGCTCCAGCATCACGTAGTTGGTGAGCAGGATGTCCGGCGGGTTGTTGCGGATCTCCTGGCGCTTCTCGTCGCTCTCCTGACCGGTGTAGCGGGCGAAGGTGACCGGTTCGCGGCCCGCCCCGTACCCGTCGACCAGGAACTTCTCCAGCTCCTTGACCTGGCTGTTGGCCAGGGCGTTCATCGGGTAGACGATGATGGCCCGCACGCGCCTGCCGGTGCGCCCCTCGGCCTTCTCGCGGTCGCGCTCACGTAGGACGCGGTCGACGATCGGCACGATGTAGGACAGCGACTTGCCGGAGCCGGTACCGGTGGTCAGCACGTACGACTCGCCGGAGCGGGCCGCCTCGACGGCCTCGCGCTGGTGGCGGTGGAGGGTGAGGGGCTTGCCGTCGCAGACGGTGCTGCCCTCCTTCTTGCCCTTCTGGAAGATGTGCGCGGTCTCGGCGTGCAGCAGTCCCTCGCTGATCAGTTCGGTGACCGTGCCGCCGGAGTCGAAGAAGGGGTTGAGGGACAGCCACGGGTCGGGCCACTGGGACTTGTCGTCCAGGTCGTCACGGAGGAAGTCGGCGATCGCTTCGTCGCGGATGACGACGCCGCCCTCGGTGAAGGCGCGGTACTCCCTGATGAGCTGGTCGTGCAGGGAGAAGACGTCCATGACGCCGAGGGGGGCGCCGTGGGGGCGCTGCCCGGCGGTGTCGGGCAGCAGCGCGGCCGGGGCCACCACGGGGAGGTTCGCGCGGGGGTCGAAGTCGGCCCAGCCGGATACCTCGCCCTCGTCGGTGGCCAGGGCCATCAGGGACTGGCGGACCTCGGCGGCGTTGACGGGCCGGTCCTTGGGCCTCTTCTTGAGCAGTTGCTCGATGAGGCGGTTGAGGTCGGCGGGGATGTCGCCGCGCAGCAGGCCCAGGGGCGGGACCTCGTGGTTGTTGTGCTTGTAGCCCAGGTCGAAGTTGGTGACGCCGTCGAAGGGCGGGGCTCCGGTGAGGAGCTCGTAGAGCACGCACCCCAGGGCGTACAGGTCAGCGGCGCGGGTGACCCTGGCGCCCTCGAACTGTTCGGGGGCCATGTAGCGGGCGGTGCCGACGGTGGTGTCGGTACTGGTGAGCTTGGTGAGGTCGGGGTCGTCGACGATCAGGCCCATACCGAAGTCGAGGACCTTGACCAGGCCGCCGCGGGTGAGCATCACGTTGGCGGGCTTGAGGTCGCGGTGGATGACGCCCTCGGCGTGCGCGGCGTAGAGGGCGTCGGCGATCTGGGCGCCGATGGCGGCCACCCAGGAGACGGGCAGTTGGTGCACCTCGTCGCCGAGGTCGCGCAGGGTGTTGCCGTCCAGGAGCTCCATGGCCAGGTAGGGCAGGTGGTCGCCGTCGGTGGTGTCCACCCCGCCGGCCACGACCCGGGGGATGCGGGGGTGGTCGAAGCGGCGCATGATGTCGACCTCGCGTCTGAAGCGCTTGACCGCCTTGCTCTGGGGATCGACGGGCGCTCCGGAGCGGCGGCGCAGGATCAGCTTGACCGCGACCTGGCGTGTGGGCGCGCCCTCGGGGGCCTCGGTGTCCTCGGCGCGGTGGACCTCGCCCATGTTGCCGCGGTCGATGATGCCGTCAAGGCGGAAGCGGTCCGCCACGTACTGCCGTTCCATCGCTCTTCCCTCACGCTCCGCCGCGCCCGTCGGCGCACTCCCCACGCGAGCCCCATGGTGTCAGGCATCGAAGGCACTCGCCCAATGCTCACAGAATGGAGAATGGGACTCAAATCTTATGCGTTAACGACGCCAACATACACGGACGGTCCGTATCTGGCAATGCGTCCGTCCGCCCACCCTTCACCTGTCACAGCCGGGGAGTCCAGAGGCCTTGGTCCCGAAATCACAGGCCAGCGGCGGTGATCCGGCCTCATACCGACGCCACCCGCTCGTGACACCGTTAACGACGCCAACGAGTGAGGATTGTTCGCGTCCGGGCCGCGCGTGTACGGTTCTGGCATGGACGTCCCCGCATCGACCTCCGACGAACGCCTCGTCACCGCCGCCGACATCGCGCGCCTGGCCGGGGTGACCCGAGCGGCCGTGTCGAACTGGCGGCGGCGCCACGCGGACTTCCCCGCTCCCGCCGAGGGCGCGGGGGCCAGCCCGCGGTTCTCCCTGTCAGAGGTGCGGGCCTGGCTCGACCGCCAGGACAAGGGCGGACAGGAGTCACCGGAGGTGCGGCTCTGGCACATCCTGCGCGACGCCTATCCGGACAGCATGCTGCGCGGGCTGGCCGATGTCGCCGCACTCCTCAGCGGATCACCCGGCTCCCCTCCCCCCGACCTCCCGGACGACGCGGCGCGGGCGTGCCTGGGGCTGGCCGAGGAGACCTCACCTGCCAGGGCGGTCGGCGCTCTGGCCGAACGCCTCACCCAGTCCTCCCAACGATCGGACGCCGACACCACGACCACTCCGCGCCTGGTCCAGGCGATCACCCGCTTCGCGAACCCGGAGGCGGCCACGGTCTTCGATCCCGCCTGCGGCATCGGCTCCCTGCTGTTGGGCGTCGGCACGGACGGGGCCCGGCGCACCGGCCAGGACATGCTTCCGGAAGCGGCCAGGTTCACCCGGTTCCGAGCCGAATTGAACGGCGTTCCCGACGTGGAGGTGCGCGTCGGCGACTCCCTCCGTGACGACCAGTGGCCTGACCACCGGGCCGAACTCGTGGTGTGCGCGCCACCCGCGGCCACACCGGACTGGGGACGCGAGGACCTGCTGATCGACCCCCGTTGGGAGCTGGGACTGCCGCCGCGGGCCGAGAGCGAACTGGCCTGGCTCCAGCACGCCTACGCCCACACCGCGGCCGGTGGCCAGACCGTGGTGGTCATGCCGACCGCGGCCGCCCACCGCCGCACGGGCCGGCGCATCCGCGCCGAACTCGTGCGGCGCGGCCTGCTCACCGAGGTGGTCGCACTCCCAGCCGGGATGGCCGTCTCGCATGCGCAACCGGTGCATCTGTGGCTGCTCAGACGCCCGAGCGAGCAGATCCCGACGGTGCAGCGGGTCCGGATGAGCGACCTGACCGCGGCCGACCCGGACGGGCCGCTGAACGCCGACGATCACCCACGCGCGGACGTTCCGCTCGTGGAGCTGCTCGACGACGTCGTGGACCTCACCCCCTCCCGGCACGCGAGCGCCCACGGAGGCGACCTCCTCACCGAGTACGCGGGGACCCGGGAGCAGCTCATCCGTGTCCTGGAGACGCTGGGCCACGCCCTGCCATCCCTGGCGGAGGGCCCCGGTGATCTGGGGGGCTCCCAGGTGCGAGTGGCGGACCTGGTCGACGCGGGGTTGGTCCGAGTCGCCGAGGGCCGGTTGGAGTCGTCCAGTGAGCGGTTGGACGCCGACTTCCTCAACGGATTCCTGCGCAGTACTGCCAACACCCGCCGTTCCACCACGGCCAGCGGCACCTTCCGCACCGACGCGCGGTCGGCGTCGGTCCCGCACAAGGACGCCGACCAGCAACGTGCCTACGGCCGGGCGTTCCGCGCTCTGGAGGAGTTCGAGCAGGCCGCGCGGGAGCTGGCCACGCTCGCAGGCCGGGCGACCGACCTGGCCAGGGAGGGCCTGACCAGCGGCGCCCTACTACCGTCGGAATCGGCCGGTCCCGGAACCGGTCCGCAGTCCGAAGACTCGTCCCGGGCGTAGCACCGGCCCCGTGGTCACGACGACGCCCTCTGATTCTTCTCCGCTGTGTGCTCGGGCACCACTCCTTGACGTTGAGGGCGGTGGGAGCGGGGTGCGGTAGCGTCGGGCGAAAAGCTGGCCGATGGGGAAAGTTCGACGACATGACCGGACCGCTGGGCGACGGCTCGCGGATGTTGAACGGCCGTTACGCGCTGGGCCCGGCACCGCTGGGGCGTGGTGGCATGGGAGAGGTGTGGCCGGGCCATGACACCCGGCTGGACCGGGAGGTGGCGGTCAAGTTCCTCCGGTTCCCCGACGACGGTCAGGACGAGGACATGGTCCGCCGGTTCTCCCGGGAGTCACGGATCACCGCACGGCTTCGGCACCCCGGGGTTCCCGCCGTCCACGACAGTGGCACGGAGGACGGTCGTCCCTATCTGGTGATGGAGCGCGTCCACGGTGTCAGCCTGGCCGACCTGATCGCCGAGCAGGAGCGGTTGTCCGTGGGGTGGGCGGCGTGCGTCGCCGCACAGGTGTGCTCGGTGCTGAGCGCCGCCCACCGTGCCTCGCTCGTGCACCGCGACCTGAAGCCGGGCAATCTCGTCCTGGAACCGGACGGCACCGTGAAGGTGCTGGACTTCGGGCTGGCGGTGGCACTGGACCGCACCGACATGTCCCAGATCACCCGGACAGGGCACACCCCCGGGACACCCGCCTACATGGCCCCGGAGCAGCTGCTGGAGGGGCGCACCACCCCGTTGAGCGACCTGTACGCGTTGGGGTGCACGCTCTACGAGATGCTGACGGGACATCGGGTGTTCACCGCCTCCACGTCGTTCGCGCTGGCCAGTAAGCAGGTCAGTGACTCCCCCACCAGGGTCGAGTCCCTGCGGGCGGACGTTCCCGCACCGTTGGCGGGACTGGTGGAGGAACTCCTCGCCAAACGGCCCGCGGATCGCCCCACCGATGCCAACGAGGTGTACCGCCGACTGATCGAGCACGCCACGGACCTGGAGCCGATCCCGGGCATCCTGCACCCTCCCCTGCTCCCGAGTCCACACCGCATGTACGGTGCCGCGCTCGCCAGGGTCTTCGGCTGAGCCGGCCCAGGAGGGTGCGACACGCTGTCGCATACGAATACGCGACATGGATGCTGTTGACGTAGTTTTCAGCATCGACTTACGCTGGGAACCGACAGACGCTGTGACCCCACCTCCTCCCCCGGAGACGGCCGTGTCCCTGCCCCAGCCACCCTTCCGGAACACCTGTGATTCACGGTCACCGTGCGCGCTGACACGACTCTGGATAGGTTGGGACGCGATTGTGGGACCCGGGCCCACTCCAGCCGCGTCCGTGACGTCCACGTGTACGTCGTCAGCGCAGACCCCCACGCTAGGAACCCGCCGTGCCCCAGCTCGCCATCGACAAGGACTTCCTCCAGGAGTTCGCCAAGCTCGACAAGCCCGTGCAGAACCGGGTGAGCGAGGTCTTCGCCAAGTTCGAGCGGGCCACGCACACCGGCCTGCACCTGGAGAAGATCACCGGCGCCCGCGACGACCGGTTCCGCACCATCCGCATCGACCAGTTCTGGCGCGGGGTGGTGCTGGCGCCGGCCAGCGGCGACAGCTACACGCTACTCAGGGTGCTCCCGCACGACGACGCCTACGAGTGGGCCAAACGGCGCCGGGCGTCGGTGAACACGGCCACGGGCGGGATCGAGATCCGCGACGTGGCCGCCATCGACGCGAGCATGCCGCACATGAGGCGGATGGCCGCGAGCGCGCCGACGTTGTTGTTCGGGCACGTGGGCGACGCGGACCTGCACCGGCTCGGCGTGGACGAGCAGACCCTGGCGTTCGCGCGGACCCTGACCAACCCCTTCCAGCTGGAGGCCGCCAAGGGGCTGCTGCCGCCGGTGCAGTGGGAGGTGCTCTACGGGCTGGCCGCGGGGTTGAGCCCGGAGCAGGTGTGGGACGAGCTGGGGGCGCGCATCACCGGCGAGGTGGACCCCAACGACCTGGACGCGGCGGTGCGGCGCAGTTCCGATCGGGTGCTGCTGGTCGAGGGCCCCGACGAGCTGATGGCCGCGCTGGCGCACCCCTTCGACCTGTGGCGGATCTACCTGCACCCGGTCCAGCGCGCGGTGGTGGAGGCGACGCACCGGGGACCCGCCCGGGTCAGCGGCGGTCCGGGGACCGGGAAGACGGTGGTGGCGGTCCACCGCGCCCACCGGTTGGCGCGGGCCGGCGGTCGGGTCCTGCTCACCACGTTCACCTCCACCCTGGCCGAGGAGCTTCGGGCCAGTGTGGGTCTGCTGGCCGAGACCGACGGCGGGGGCGACGCCGAGGAGGTGCTCGGCCGGATCCGGGTGGAGCACGTGGACCGGTTCGCGCACCGGGTGTTCCGTGAGGAGCACGGCCAGCCGGAGCTGCTGACCTCCCAGCGGGAACGCCGGTTGTGGGAGCGGGTCGTCGCCGATCTGGGGCTGGACCTGTCCACCGCCTTCCTGTCCGAGGAGTGGCGCCAGGTGGTGCTGGCGCGCAGGGTGGTCTCGGCGGAGGAGTATCTGGCCGCCAAGCGGACCGGGCGCGGTCGCGGTCTGGGCGCGGCGCACAAGGCGCGGGTGTGGCAGGCGGTCACGGCCTTCCGGGAGCTGTTGACCGAAGGCAGTCTGTGGACCCACGAGACCGTCGCTGAGGAGGCCGCCCATCTGCTGACGGCGCGCGAGGCGCGGCCCTTCGACCACGTGGTGGTGGACGAGGCCCAGGACCTGCACTCCGGGCAGTGGCGGCTGCTGCGCGCGGCGGCCGCCGAGGGGCGCGACGACCTGTTCGTCGCCGGGGACACCCACCAGCGGATCTACGGTCCTCAAGTGAGCCTGGCCGAGGTGGGGATCAACATCCGCGGCCGGTCGTCGAAGCTGCGGATCAACTACCGCACCACCGCGCAGATCCTCGGCTGGAGCCTGGGCCTGATGCACGGCCAGTCCGTCGACGACATGGACGGCGGCCTCGACTCGGTGGCCGGGTGCCGGTCCGAGATGCGCGGGGAAGAGCCGGTGCTCAGGGGGTGGGCGACCTGGGAGAAGGAACTCGCCCGGCTGGTAGGGACCGTGCGGGCCTGGACGGAGACCGGGGTACTGCCCGCCGAGATCGGCGTGGCAGCCCGGTCCAACCGGGCCGTGGACCAGGCCGTGCTCGCGCTGGAGGAGGTGGGGCTGCCCACCCGGTCCCTGGCCAGGGGGCCGAACGGCGACGCCGTGTCCGTGGGCACGATGCACCGGATGAAGGGCCTGGAGTTCCGCTGCCTGGCGGTGGTGGGCGCCGGGGGCGGCCAGCTGCCCGCGCCGCGCAGCCTCACCGCCGAGGACGAGGATCCCAGCGCACGCGCGCGCGACCTGCTACGCGAGCGCAGTCTGCTGTTCGTGGCCTGCACCCGGGCCAGGGAGAGGCTCAGCGTGAGCTGGCACCGGGAGCCCAGCCCCTTCCTGGAGGCGGTCCTGCCCTGCTGACCGGCCGCGAGGCCCCCGTTCGCTCGCATCCTCCGTTCCCCCCGTACACCCCGACGAGAAGGACCCCGATGGCGAAACTCTCCACCCTCCTGGACCAGATCGACTCCGGCACGATCCTGCTGCCCGAGTTCCAGCGCGGCTACGTGTGGAACCGCGACCAGGTCCGGGGCCTGATGCGCTCGATGTACCTGGGCCACCCGGTGGGCGGCCTGCTGCTATGGGAGACCTCCACGGAGGACACGGCGGTGCGCGGCGGACTGACGGGGAGCGGAACGCACCTGCTTCTGCTGGACGGCCAGCAGCGGGTGACCTCGCTCTACGGAGTGATCCGGGGCAGGGCGCCCGCGTTCTTCGAGGGCGACCCGCAGGCCTTCACCGGGCTGCACTTCAACGTGGAGAAGGAGATCTTCGAGTTCTACCGGCCTAACCTGATGAGCGGAGATCCGCTGTGGGTGGACGTCACCGAGCTGTTCGCTCAGGGCCCGGTCCCCTACCTGACCAGGTTCGTCGGCGATCCCGAGGCGGCCAACGTCTACCTGACCCGGCTCAACCAACTGAGCCAGATCGCGGACAAGGACTTCTACCAGGAGAAGATCACCGGCGCCGACAAGACCGTCGACCAGGTCGTCGACATCTTCAACCGGGTCAACTCCGGCGGCACCAAGCTGTCCAAGGGTGACCTGGCGCTGGCCAAGCTGTGCGCGCAGTGGCCGGACGCCCGGAGCACCATGCGCGAAAGCCTGGCCTCGTGGAAGGAGGCGGGCTTCTCCTTCACGCTGGACTGGCTGCTGCGCAACGCCACCGCCGTGGCCACCGGCCGCGCCCTGTTCACCGCGCTGGACCGGGTGGACGCCGAGGGGTTCCAGAAGGCGCTCAAGGGGTCGGTCGACCACGTGGGTACCTTCCTGGACGCGATGTCGGGACGGCTGGGTCTGGACCACGACCGGGTGCTGATGAGCCGGTACTCCCTCCCCGTCGTCTCCCGGCTGCTGGAGCTCAACGGCGGCCAGTTCGACGACGCCGCGCACCGCGACAAGGTGCTGTTCTGGTACGTCCACAGCGCCCTGTGGGGCCGTTACGCGGGGTCCACGGAGTCCACGCTGCAGACGGACTACGACATCCTGCACCAGTCCGGGGTGGACGGTCTCATCGCCGCCCTGGAACGCTCACGGGGCGGCAGCCTGGAGGTGCGGCAGCACGACTTCGAGGGGTCCACACGGGGGTCGCGGTTCTACCCCCTGTTGTACATGCTCACCCGGGTCAAGGGGGCGCGGGACTTCGGCAGCGGACTGGAGCTGAGGGCGGAGCTGCTCGGCAAGCTGTCCTCGCTCCAGGTGCACCACGTCTTCCCCAAGCGGGTCCTACGCGACACCTACGACCGCGGGCATGTCAACGCGATCGCCAACTTCTGCTTCCTGACCCAGCAGACCAACCTGGAGATCTCCGACCGGCGCCCCGAGGAGTACTTCCCAGAGGTGGAGGAGCGCCACCCGGGCGTGTTGGCCTCGCAGTGGATCCCGACCGACCCGGAGCTGTGGAAGGTCGAGAACTACCTGGACTTCCTGGCCGAGCGGCGCAGGCTGCTGGCGGAGGCGGCGCAGTCGTTCCTGAGCGAACTGGCCTCCGGCGGGGACGTCCCGGCCGAGGAACCGCTGCGCCCGGTCACCGTGCTGGCCTCGGAACCCGACGACGCGCGTTCGGTGCAGATCCGGGAGATGGCGGACGAGCTGCTGCGGCGGGGCTTCGCCGAACCGGAGCTGGACACGACCATCAGCGACCCCGAACGGGGCGTGGTGCTGGCCGAAGCGGAGGGGTTCTGGCCGAACGGCCTCCAGCACGGGATGGGCAAGCCGGTGGTGCTGGAGCTGGACCCCGAGCAGGCCGACCTGCCCCGGCTCCAGGAACTGGGCTATGAGGTGTTCACGTCGGTCGACTCGCTGCTCGGGTTCGTCAACCGGCTCGGGCGGGACGCCGCCGGGAGCACGGTCGAGGAACCGGCTGAGGCCGAGGACGAAACGGGGGGGGCGGCCTCCGCGCCGCCGACCGCCGACTTCGGGGCGGCGATGCTGTCGGTCTACGAGCGGGCCAAGTCCGAGGCCGACTACACGGCCACGTTCTTCCTGGGGATGCTGTCGGAGCTGGGGCCGCTGGGGACCGCGCGCAAACTGCTGAACGCCCCGGCGGTCTCGGACGGGTTCGCCAACCTGTGGGAGCGCGGGCGCCTGGACCTGACCGTGGAGGCGCTGGTTCTGCGGCCGGAGTTCGCGGGACTGTTCACCGCCGAGGAGCTGGACCGGGCGCGCACGCGCCTGGCCCAGTTCGGGTACCGGTTCCTGGACGAGTGACGTTCCTCCTGGCGATGAAGCGGACCCACGGCGGGGGCGGTCACCCGGCCGTGTCCCCGCCCCGGGGCCGATCGCCGGGCGAAGGCGCGCGCCCCGGTTCAGGCCTCGGCGATGGCCTCCGGTGTCGGCGGGGCGGCGAGGAGTTCCTCGGGCGCCGTCAGGTACCAGGCCTCCAGGGTGAGCTCGCTGAGCTCGTCCAGGTCGATGCCGTCGAGGTGGACGACCACCCAGCCGAACCCGCCCGCGGTGAACTGCACCTCGAACACCTCGGGACGCTCGGCCACCAGCGCGGTCTGTTCCAGCAGGGTCTGCTTCAGCCCCACGGTGGCGGTGCGCGGCCACAGGTAGCCGAACGGCTTGCCGCGCACCCGGAACGTCGTGTACCGGTCCGACTCCCCCGGCTCGCATTCGGGCAGCGCCTTGACCAACCGCAGGAACCGCTCGATCTCCACACTCATGGGACGAGCCAACCACACACCGCCGACACGGCGGTACCGGACCAGGGCCCGCGTCCGGGACCGCGGTGCCCGACGGCCGCCCGTCCTCAGCCGTCCGCGGGCTCGATACCCGTCCCCTCCAGCCGCTTCCACAGTGGTGGGAGGGCGCCCTCGGGGTCGCGGAAGAACCGGCCGCCCCGGACCCGCACGAACGACCACCCGACCCGTTCGAGTTCGCGCTGGCGGTCGGCGTCGTCGGCGGCGCTCTCCCCGCCGTGAACGGCGTCGCCGTCGCACTCCACGGCCAGGCGCCGGGTACCGCCCTCCACCACCAGGTCGATCCGGTAGGGCCCCGCCGGGTACTGCGGGACGACCCGGTACCCGCGCTCGCGCAGCGCCAGGTACACCCGCTGCTCGAAGACGCTGTCGAACGGGTCCACGCGCACGTCGGCGGGGACCGGGCCGACACCGGTGCCGTCCCGCTCCTGGGCCGGACGACTCAGGCAGCCGAGGGAGTGGCGGCGCGCGTCGCCCCGGCCCAGGTCGGACAGGGCGAAGCTGCGGAAGAGCCACACCTGGTCGCAGGCGCGCGAGGCGGCCACGTTCATCGCCTGCCGGTCGGGCACGCCGCTGAAGTGCGCGGGCCGCCGGGGTCGAGTACGCGGGCCGTGACCGGCGCGGACTCCCGGAGCGGGCCGTGCCGGGCGGCGGTCGGCCGCCCGGCACGCGTCCGGCTACCCGAGGAAGGAGACGAGGAGGCCGAACTCCTCGTCGGAGGCGGACAGGGTCACCGACCCGGTCGCGTGGTCGACCTCGACCCCCACCTCCCGCAGGTCGACGGGGGCGCCCGGTGCGCGCCCGCGCGAGGAGGGGTGCCACCAGTACAGCCGGGGGCTGATCGGCTTGTCGGCGTCGTCGGTGAAACGCCGGACGATCTCCTGGAGGTGTTCCATGGCCGCGACGGGGTGGCCCAGGCCCAGTTCGTGCGCGATGAGCACCTCGGGCACGGGCAGGGCCACCAGTGCCCCGTGCGGCGCCTCCCCCAGGTGCCGGTCGAGGCCGTGGACGTGCGCGGCGACGTAGGGGTGCTGGCCGCCGATGTGCACGAAGGGGACGCCGTCGACCTCGTGCGCGCTCACCTCCACGGGTTCGGACACGGACGCGGCGACGGCCGCGGCGTAGACCTGGTCCGCGGGTCGGCCGGACCGCTCGTGCGCCTTCCGGGACAGGGGTTGCAGGCTCTCGGGGGCGTCGACGACGACCGTCTGCCACAGCCCCGGGACGATCTCGCGGGTCAGGAGCTGGTCGGCCAGGCCCTCGGGGAAGGTGTCGGCCGGGTAGAGGCGCACGCGGAGGCGGTCGGGGCGCCCGGTGGCCTGGCCCACGTGCCGGTTCAGCTGCTCGACGGCCGCCCGCGCGAACTCGGCCGTGTGCCGGGTGACCACCGCGGGGTCCCGGCCCGCCAGGGTGCGGCGCAGACCGCTGATGTCCGTGGAGGCGGTGGTGCCCGCGACCGGCATGACCAGGGTGTCCGGCCCCTGGAAGGAGACCTCGGCGCCGTGCGCGCCAAAGGCGGTGCGCAGCGCGGCGGCGACCGGGTCGTCGGGGGAGGGTCCGGCGGGTGGGCCGG
The DNA here is from genome assembly GCF_055632325.1 of Nocardiopsis sp. KDC1DS13DA1. Taxonomy (NCBI): domain Bacteria; kingdom Bacillati; phylum Actinomycetota; class Actinomycetes; order Streptosporangiales; family Nocardiopsidaceae; genus Nocardiopsis; species Nocardiopsis sp. KDC1DS13DA1. The sequence continues at coordinate 54,778 of NZ_JBVMUY010000031.1, read as the reverse complement.
TGGAGGCTCCGCCGGGTGCGGCGTCGCGGAGTCCGGCGGAGCGGGCGACGTCACCGGCGAAGTGCGCGGCCAGGTCACCGCGCTCCTCGGGCGGCAGGACGATCCCCTGGTCGAAGGTCTCCCCCAGGTCCGCGTCGACGAGGGTCCCGCCGTCGGGATGGTCGACGCTCAGGCCCGTCGGCGGCAGGTACCGGGCCCTGAGGCCCTCGCGGGCGCACGCGTCCACGAGCGCGGCGCCGAACGTGGCCGTCGCCTCCCGCGGGTTCGTCAGCCGCGCGTCGTCGAGCCTGGCGCGCAGCCAGGCGGGGACGTGCTCCTGCGCGCGGGGGAAGCGGGAGAGCTCCTGGGCGTAGGCGTGGGCGTTGTGCGGAAGGCTCAGCCGGGGGTCGTCGTCGTGGTCGAGGTCGACGCTGAGCTCCCCCGAGCGGTGCACGGACAGGACCATGGTGAGCCACGTGCCCCTGTCCTCCAGGTGGCACACCCGCTTGAGGTCGCGCAGGGGCTCGGTCAGTCCGTCCGGAACCGGCACCGGCCGGACCTGCCCGTCCGCGCCCTGGACGGCGAGGACATCGTCGATGAGGGGGCCGACCACGCGGGCGCGGTAGGTGAGCTGTCGCCATCCTTGTGGAAGGGCCGTGACGAGGGCCCGGCCGATGACCTGGATGAGGTCACCCTGCTCGGGCGGGCCCGGGGTTCGCGGGTCCATGCGCTCTTTGCGTCCGTTCTGTCGCGGAGAGAGAGGATACGACGCCCAATATCCCATCGTGGGACTCTCCGCGTTCACCCGGGTACCGAGCGCACAAGGAAACCCAGTTCAGACACCCTGACCGACCGTGACGCACCAGCACGCAGCCGTGACCGGCGCTCCTGTGCGCACCCCTATTCGGGCAGGGCGTCGAGATAGACCCAGGAGCCCTCGTGGCGGGTGAAGCGGCTGTGCTCACGCAGCTCGCCCTCCCGCCCGCGTTCGCGGTACACCGCGCGGAACTCGACCGTGCCCTCGGTGTGGAAGGGGGTTCCGCCGGTGGTGGCGAGGATCTCCAGACCGGTCCACCGGGTGCGGGGGTCGAGGTCGAGGCCGCCCGGCCGGGTGTCGGGGTGCCAGCTGCGCAGGAGGTAGGCCTGGTCGCCGACCGCGAAGGCGCTGTAACGCGAACGCATCAGGTCCTCGGCGGTGGCGGCGGAGGCGGTCCCGGCGTGCAGGCGCCCGCAGCAGTCCCGGTAGGCGGCCTGCCGCCCGCAGGGGCAGGGTTCGGCGGCCCGGGAGCGGGACGGCGGGGTGCGTGGACTGCGCTTCGACATCTCCTCAGTCAAGCACACGCCCCCAGGGACCCCGCCCGGCCCGGGAGACCCCGGTTCGGAGGGGTGCCCCCGGGGCCGAACGGCACGGACCGCCGGTTCGCCGACTTGCCACCGCCCCAATTCCTAGGCAGTATAGGAATTAACCTAGGAAGGTTAGGAAACTATGCCGCGTGTGGGACTCACCCGGGACACACTGGTGTCCGCCGCCGCCGACGTCGCCGACGAGATCGGATTCGACCGTCTGACGCTCGCGGTCCTCGCGGAGCGGTTCGGTGTCCGCGACGCCAGCCTGTACACGCACGTGCGGGGTCTGGCCGATCTCCGGGAGAGCGTGGCCCTGCTGGCCCACGACGAATGGGCCGACACCCTGGGGCGGGCGGTGGCCGGGCGGTCGGGCCACACGGCCCTGAAAGCCTTCGCCGACGCCTACCGGGCGTTCGCGACCGGGCATCCGGGCCGCTACGCCGCCACCCGGTACCCGGTGCCGGCCGAGAGGCTCGCCGCGTCCACCGGCGTGACGCGCATCGTCGAAGCGTGCTACGCGCTGCTGCGCGGCTACGACCTGACCGAACCGGACGCCACCGACGCGGTCCGGCTGCTGCGCAGCACCCTCCACGGCTTCAGCGACCTGGAGGCCGTCGGCGGCTTCACCGCCGACCGCGACCTGGACACCTCGTGGGAACACGCGGTCGACGCACTCCACCACACCCTGACCCACTGGTCACAGATCTGACCCCCAGCAAGGAGCACCCCGTGCCCACCAGCACCGCCCTCACCCTGAACGACGCCACCGTGGACTACGACCGCCGCGGCAGCGGTCCACCGCTGCTGCTCATCCCCGGCGGCGCGGGACACGGCGGCGTGTTCGACCGGCTCGCCTCGCACCTGGCCGACCACCACGACGTCATCGTCATGTCCAGCCGCACGGCCTCCGGGCGGCGGCCCGACACCGTGCTCGGCGACCAGCGCCCCGAGGCCCACGCCGGGGACGCGCTCGGCCTGATCGACGCACTCCTCGACCAGCCGCCGGTCGTGTTCGGCTTCAGCTCCGGCGCCGTCACCGCCGTCGAACTGCTGGCCCGCCGCCCCGACCGCGTCCGCCTCGCCGTCGTCCACGAACCGCCGCTGGTCAACCTGCTGCCGGACGCCGCGCGCCACCGCGCCGCGCTCGCATCCGTCCGCGCCACCGCCCGCGCCGGGGACCTGGACCGAGCCCAGGCGCTGATGACCGCCGCCATGACCGCCCCCGACACCGACACCGACGCGAAGACCCCCGAACTCCGCCGCACCGGTACCTGGTTCGACGGTTACGCCGACACCGAGCCCGAACCGCCCGGCCCCGCACTGTCGGAGCTGTTCACCCGCCTGGGTGAACTCCAGTCGGTCATGCTGGAGCACATCCTGGTCCCGTTCACCACCCACCGACCCGACCTGGCCGCACTCGGTGCGCACGCCGACCGACTCGTCCCCGTGGCCGGCGTCGACTCCCGCGGTCAACTGCCCTACCGGACCGCGGCCGCCCTGGCCGCCCGGCTGGGCCTCCCCCTGACCGAGCTCCCCGGCGGCCACCTCGGCCCGGTCGAACGCCCCACGCAGTTCGCCGACGCGTTCCGGTCGCTCCTCGACACACCCTGACCACCGGCCCGGAGCGGGGCACCCGCGGGGCCCGGCGATCCCTCCCCGGGCGGCCGGGCGGCTCCGTCAGCGCGGGTCCCGGTCCGGGGCGGATCCCCGGACGACCCCGCCCACGCGCACCGCCTCCACCCACGGCGGCGGGACCGGGGCGTTCGGGCCGATGAGCGCGGCGACGAGCCGGGCCGATGCGGGCTCGGCGGGCCAGGGGGTGCACCCGTCGGTGAGCACGACGACCACCTGGGGCCGGGCGGGCGAGGAGAGCGCCGCCCCGATCCCGACGCGCATGTCGGTGCCACCGCCGCCGGACAGCTCCACCTGCTCGGCGGCGGTCACCCGCGAGGCCGCCTGGACGTCGGCGTCGCAGGCCAGCACGGTCACCCGCTCGCGGCCGACCCCGACCTGGCGCAGCACCCCGGTCACCTCGGCCAGGGCGGCGGCCAGGTCGTCCCGGCCCATGGAGCCGGAGGTGTCGATGACGACCGCGACCCGGGGCACCGGCCTGCGCAGGCTCGGCAGCACCACGCCCCGCAGGGAGGCGGAGCGGCGGGAGGGGCGGCGGTAGGTGTAGTCGGACGCGCCGCCGGCCCAGGCGACGGCCTCGCGGACCGCGCCCGCCAGGACCGTCCGCCAGTCGACGGTCGGCTCCAGAACCTGTTCGGCCCACCGACGCCAGCCGCCGGGCAGGGTCCCCCGGGACCGCTGGTGGGCGCGCATGGCCTCGGCGGCGGCGCGCCGGAGCGCGTCGGCCTCCACCCCGGTGACACCGCCCGCGGCGGTGCCGTCCTCCCAGTCGGCGGGGTGCCCGTGGGCGCCGGACCCGCAGTCGGGGCCGCGCCTGATCTCGGGCAGCCGCGCCAGGTACTCCTCGAACAGGAGCCCCGCGGGCAGGTCGAAGGTGCCGGGCAGGACCGCCCCGGAGGGCAGGTCGAGGCCGTCGGCGGCCAGGTCGTCGTTGATCTCGCAGTCCTGGGCGATGTTGGCGCGCAGCGGGTCGGCGTGGCGGGCGCCCGGGAGCCGGTCGGCGCGTCCGTGGTGGTCGCGCAGCAGGTGGGACACCTCGTGGATCCAGACCCCCGCGAGCTCGGGTACGGGGGTGTGGGCCACGAACTCCGGGGAGACGTAGCACCGCCAGTGCCGGTCCACGCCCATGGTCGGCACGCGGGTGCTGGGCACCACGGTCAGCGCGTACAGCGCCGAGGCCAGGTAGGGCCGGGCGGTGGCGGCGCGGTACCGGGCGGCGAGCAGCCTGGTGCGGTCCAGGTCGGCGGCCCGGTCGGTCGCTCCCACCGGTCAGCCCCGCGTGAGCGCGCCGGACAGCCGGAGCAGGTCGAGGAAGGCGTCGATGCCCTCCGGGACCGGCCATGCGGCGTTCCGCAGGGCCGCCAGGTCGGTGGCGGCACGGGCGGCGACGTCCGGCACGCCCGCGTCCACGGCCTTGGCGAGGACGGTCCAGCCCGCCTCCCAGCGGCGCCGGGTCGGGTCCGACCGTACGGCGGCGACCACGGCGGTGAGGAAGGCCAGTTGCCGGTCCCCGCGCTCGGGGAGGGTGAAGGCGCCCGGGTCGGCGAGCACCCGGTCGGGGTCGGGCAGGTCGAGCTCCTCCAGGTAGGTGATCAGCTCCAGGCCCGCTCCGTCACCGACCGCGCCGACCAGCGCGGCGGCGAGCGCGTCCCGCCCGGTGCCGGTGGCGTGGGCGGTGGCCAGCAGCCGCAGCGCCATCTCCCAGGTGCGCGGGGACGGCCAGGCGCCGCCCCGGGCCTCGGCGTCGCCCGGCAGGTGGTGGACGAGTCCGGGGCGGGCACTGAGGAAGCCGGAGACCGCGCCGCGGGCGCGGGCGGTCGCGGAGGGTACGGCGGCGGGGTCGACGCGGCGGATCGGGACGGTCGGCCACACGCCGGTCATGCCGCGGGCGACGACGCGGGCGTCGTGGGTCCAGTGCAGGTGGACGAACCGGTTGGCCAGCGGCGGGCTGAGGTGCCAGCCGTCGGCGGCGCTGGCGGGCGGGTTGGCGGCGGCCACGACGCGGATCGGGTCGGGCAGGGCCAGGCTGCCGACCCGGCGTTCGAGGACGACGCGCAGCAGGGCGGCCTGGACGGCGGGCGGGGCCGAGGAGAGTTCGTCGAAGAAGACCACGCCGCGCCCGGCCCGGGACAGCCGCACCGCCCAGTCGGGCGGGGCCATGGGCACCCCCGAGGCGGCCGGGTCGTCGCCGATGACGGGGAGCCCGGAGAAGTCGGAGGGCTCGTGGACGCTGGCGATGACGGTCTCCAGCGGGACGCCGAGCCCGGCGGCGAGCTGCTCCAGCCCGGCGGACTTGCCGATGCCCGGCTCACCCCACAGCAGGACGGGCAGGTTGGCCGTGACCGCGAGTGCGAGCGCCTCCAGTGGGACGCTGTCGGCGGGCTCGGTACCGCGGTGCGACAGCTCCCGGTTGAGGTCGTCGGCGGCGGCCAGGGGGTCGGTCACAGTTCCTCCAGGTCGGGGTGGTCCGCCACGATCCTCTCGGCGAGCCAGGACAGTTCACGCCGGTCCTGCCAGTCGATGAGCATCGGCAGGGTGAACTCACCGCCGTGGACCATGCCGACGACGTCGACGCGTGCGCCCGCCTCCAGCAGGTCCCGCACGAGCCGCTCCGACCCGTGCTCACCCACGGCGGTGAACAGCGGTGTCCGCTCCTCCGCGTCCCGGGCCTCGATGTCGAGTCCGGCGGCCAGCAATCTGGGCAGCAGTTCCCCGTGGTCGGTCCGGTACAGCAGGTGGAGGAGGGTCCGTTGGTGGTCGTCGCGCACGCGCGGGTCCACCCCGGCGTCCAGGAGCCGCAGGAGCGCGGGGGTGTCTCCGTGCTGGATCCGCTCCAGCAGGTCGCGGCGCTGGGCGCGCAGGGCCCTGGGCAGCCGCCCCTGCCCCGTCCGCCACGCCTCGCGGACGGCGAAGCACCCGGCGGGGCGCCCGCCGAGGGCCCGGAGGGCGGCCTCGCGGTCCTCCTCCTGCGGTCCGTGCGGAATACGCAGCTCGCCGTCGGCGAAGGCCACCTCGTGCCACACGCCCTGGCAGCGGACCCGCACGGGGGCGGGCGGTCCGGGGACCGGTGGTCCGACCGGCCCGCTCGGGGCGGCAGCCGCGGGGGCCAGGGCCTCGCGCACCAGCGGGTGCAGCTCGTCGAGCGGCGTCCTTGCGTCGCGCAGCAGGTCGAGGTCGGGCGATCGCCGCCAGCAGGCCGCGGGCAGCAGGACGGCGTCCCCGGGCGGCTGGAGGTCGTGCGGCTCGACCCGGAGCCGGAGCCGGTCCGATTCGACGACGTCCAGCCTGATCACGGTGCGCACGCCGTTGGGGATCCAGAACCGGGTCCCGTGGCCCGCGGCGGCCAGTCTCCGTGCCTCGGGGACGAGCCGGTTCGGGTCGAGCGGGAGGCGACGCAGTTCCTCGACCGGGTCGACCTCGCCCTCCAGCCACTGCTGTGTCACGGGCGCGGTGTCGACCCTCACCCCCACGGCGGCGAGGGCGTCCAGGACGTCTCCCCGCTCGTAGAGCAGGGTGACCCACTCGGCGAACGCGGCGGGGTCGTCACGGCCGGGGTCGGCCGACGGCAGGTCCGCGTCCGGGCGGAGCCCGCCGTCGGGGTTCAGGAACGGCGCGCGCTCCCCGTTCCCGCCGATGCGTTCTCGCAGCGCACCAGCGCTCCTGGCGTCCCACAGGTGGCGTGAGGTCGTCCAGGTGTGCTCGACGTTGCGCCAGAAGGTGGCGTAGGGCCAGTCGGTGTCCAGGCAGGCCGCGAACCGGCCGCTCCTGGGGCTGGTCGCGTCGTCGAGTGCCAGGGTCAGCCGCTGCGACCCGCGCACCGCCCAGTCGGGCGTGCCCACCACCAGGCGCGGCGCCTGCCCGGTGACACCGCGCACCGACAGCACGATCGTCTGGTCGGGGGTGATCGTGGTGCGCGACCTGGCCAGGCGCGGCGCGTGCCAGCGGATCAGCTCGGGGGCCAGGTGGCGCAGGTCGTCCTCCAGCGCGGCGGCGAACCCGCTTCCGTGCTCGTTGGCCACCTCGGCCGGGTCGAAGGCCACGTCCACGCCCGCGGCCGCGCAGGCGCCCCGCCAGTCACCGGCCAGGCGCCGCTCCGTCGCCCGTTCGATCATCCACCCGGGCACCGCGTACCGGCGGATCGAGCGCAGCCAGGCGATCCGTTCCCGCTCCCGGGCCCGCCTCCGTTCCCGCTCCCGCTCCCGCGATGGCACGGTGTTCATGCGTCCTCCAGCAGATCGGCCCGATCCTCGGCGGGCTCGGCGCCCCGCCCCCGGCGCAGGCGGACCCCCGGCACATCCGTCAGGGACATCCGCCGCCCGGTCGGCCACCCGGGTACCGCGTGCCGACGAGCGCACCGCAGCACGGCGTCACACGCCCGCACGCGGCCGGGCCGCCCCATCACCGGTACCGGCTCGCGATCATCCGCACGTCCCCGGCCGCGGGGGCGGCGGGGTCGAGGAACCCGGCGATGGCCCGCTTGGTCTTTCGGGGGATGCCGGGCCCGAGCCCCACGTACTCCAGACGGCTGTTCCGGGTCACCGCGGCCAGGACCCGGGACGCGCCCTTCTGGGTGATCCCGGTGTGCCGCACCTCCAGTCGCCGCAGCGGGCTGCCGGGAACGGCGGCGGCCAGAGCGGCCAGGCCCTCGTCGCCGGTGGTGTTGGCGGGTGCGCCCAGGGCGCGTTCGGAGGGCGGGCGGCCCAGGTCGAGCACCTCGACGCCGCCGAGGGCGCCCGCCAGGGCCAGCGCGCCGTCGGGGCCGATGCCGTTGCCGCCCAGGCCCAGCGTGACCGGGCGGTCGGGGTCGACGGCCGCGGCGATCACGGTCGCGCCCGCGTCGCCCAGGTGGTTGGCGGGGGCGTACAGTTCGCGCACCCGCACCTCGCGCAGGAGGGCGGCGAGCAGCGGGGCGGTGTCCGGTCCCAGGCCGTTGCCGCCGAGGAAGAGCCGGTCCAGGGGCACCGGGCGGTCCCGGAGGACGTCGAGCAGGGCGCGCAGTCCGTCGGCGGTGAGACCGGTGTTGACCAGGTCGAGGGTGCGGATCCGGTGGTTGCGGGCCAGGGCGGCGGCGACCGCGTGTGCCCCGGCGTCGCCCACGGGGTTGCGCTTGAGCCACAGCGCGCGGACGGTGTCGTCGTCGGCCAGGCGGTCGGCGAGGGCGGCGGCCCCGTCGGCGTCGATCCGGTTGCAGCCCAGGTAGAGGGTGCGCAGGCCGTGCCCGGGGGTGAGCGCGTCAGCGAGGGCACGCGCGCCGGGGGTGCCGACGGCGTTGGTGCCCAGCAGGAGGTGGGCGGCGTGCGGTGAGGCGGTGGCGGCCGGGAGGAGGCGGAGCGCACCGGGCAGGCCGAGCCCCTGCTTGCACAGGTCGAGTCGGCCGTCGGGCCGCAGGGTGCCGAGCGGGAAGTGCTCGTCGGCGGTCACCGGGGCGGGGTCGGCCAGCCGGGAGAGCAGCGGTGCGAGCGCGGCGGGGTCGGCCCGGGGGACGTCGGGGTGTTCGACGGCGGGGCAGCGGACGGGGGTCGGTTCGGTCATTCAGCGCTCCGGGGGGCGGTTGTCCTTCGGGGAGGGCCCGGTCCCACCCCTGCCGGCGCCCGACGACCCGGCCGTGGGGGGCGGCGACGCCGGTCCGACGGGGCCCGGGCGCGGTCGGGCCCGGGCGGGAGCGGCCCTCGGGTCGAGGAGGGGCACCACAAGGTGGGGGGCAGGGCCGACCGGATTCGAACCGGCGTCCTCCAACCTGCTGTTAGGCGCGACGACCTCTGCGCTACGGCCCTGCCGCGCGGCAGTCTAGCGGGCCGGGCGGACACCGATACCGCGGACCGCCCCGCAACGCACCGAACCTTCACCGTCGCCGCAGGTCGGCACCGAGGAGTCGCCTTCCGGGCCACCGGTCGGGGCCGCTCCGCGCCGGGATCCGGGGCGGCGGCCTACACCAGGCCCTCCACCTCCTCGCGCAGGGCCGCACCGGCGCGCAGGAACGCCGCGACCGAGGCGAGGCCCAGACCGAGGAGGAGGGCGGCGACCGGAAGCTCGACGACGGGCTCCAGGGCGGTGCCGTCGACGAGGGACGGATCAGCTCCGCCCAGGACCGCGTGGGCGCCGACCGTCCGCAGTGCCGCCGCCAGCACACCGCCGACCAGGGTGACGGCGGCGCACACGCCGACCAGGCGCGCGTTCGCGGCGCCGAAGGGCTCGCCGGTGCGCAGTGACCGCACGACGCGCAGCAGCAGCGTTCCGACGAGCACGATCTGCGCGGCGACGACGAGTGACGGCCCCATCGTCCACGCGCGTTGGGCCGCGGTCGGGTCGGCCACCGTCAGCTCGGCCGTGGCGGTGCCGGTGAACCCGGTCCCGTCCCCGGCGGGCTGGGACACCGCGGCGGCCGGGACCTGGACGGGCACGACCAGGTGGTCCGCCGCCAGGGCTCCGACGGCGGTGAAGAGGACCAGGGCCGCCCCCAGGACGACCACCACGAGGATCACCCCTTCGGACGTGCGTTGACGTACGGCAGACACGTGCTCTCCCCACACTCGGCTCATGACTTATCGACAATCGATAAGATCTTAGCCTAATGTATCGATTATCGATATCCCCTCGTCCTCGATTTCCGGAGGCTCCCTTGGCCGCCCCCGCACCGCCCCCCGCCCCCGTCCGCGCGTCGGCGGTCTTCCTCGCCGGCGCGATCGTCTGCTTCGTGCTCCCGCCACTGGCCCTCGGGCTGCTGGCGGGAACCTCGCCCCCGCCCCTGGCACTGGTCGCGGTGGCCCTGGCCGAGCTCGCCTCGGCCGCGGCGCTCGTGTCCTGGTGGCTGCGACGGCGCTCCCTGGCGCCCGCCGACGTCGGGCTGACCGCGCGGCACCGGCTCCGGGACGCGCTCCTGGGGGCCGCGACCGTGCCGTTGCGCCTGCTCGTCGAGTTCGGCCTGCTGATCCCGCTGGCCGGGGGCGCGCACAACCCGGGAGTCGAGGAGGTCCTCACCAACGCCTCGGCGGGCGTGGCCGCCCTCGCCGCGACCCTGGTGCTCGGCGTGGTCGGCGGCGGGCTGGCGGAGGAGCTCTACTTCCGCGGCTTCCTCCTGGGCGCGGTGCCCCAGGCCTTCGCGCACCGGAGGGCGGCCCTGTACGGGGCGGCGGCGGTGTCGGTCCTGCTGTTCGCGGCCCTGCACCTGCCCGCCTCGGCCCCCGACGCCGCCGCCATCGTCCTCGCCGGTCTGGTCTACACCGCCCTGTTCCTGCTGACGCGCCGCCTCACGGCGACCGTGGTCGCCCACGCGCTGTGGAACACCGCGGCCGTGCTCACCGTCGTGGCCGTCTACGGGTGAGGGTCCGGTTCGCGGATGGAGGCGGGGGCGCGCCCCCGCGTGCGGCCGCATCCGGACCAGGCGGCACGCCGGGGACGCGTGCCGCCCTCCGAGGGCCGGGGCGCCGCGTCCCGACCGGTCAGGCGCGCGGGACCGGGAAGCGGTGCTCGTTGATCGCGACCTTCTCCCGGACGGCCGCGTCCAGATCGACCCCGAGCACGTCGGCCAGGCGCAGCAGGTAGCAGTACACGTCCGCCATCTCCTGGCGGACCGCCGCGGCCTTGTCCGGGTCGGCCATGACCGCCTCGGACTCCTGCGCGGTCAGCCACTGGAACTCGGCGACCAACTCACCGGCCTCCCCCGCCAGGGCCATCGCCAGGTTCTTGGGCGTGTGGAAGGGACCCCAGTCCCGCGCCTGGGCGAACCTCTCCAGCAACTCCTGCAACGATGCGACACTCATGGCACCGGTTTACCAGAGGCGGTGTGGCGCGCGGTGCGGGACCACGGCGCGCAGGGCGGACGGGAGCGCCCCGACCGGGCGTGGCATGCTGGGACGCATGGTGAACAAGCGACCGCGGTTGGAGATCGAGTACTGCACGCGGTGCCGGTGGCTGCCCAGGGCGACCTGGATGGCGCAGGAACTGCTGACGACGTTCGAGGCGGACCTGGGCGAGGTCGCGCTCGTTCCCGGGACCGGCGGTGTGTTCGAGGTGCGGCTGGACGGGGAGAGCGTGTGGTCGCGCACGACCGACGCGGCCTTCACCGACGCCGCCGAACTCAAGCGGCTCGTCCGCGACCGGATCGCCCCCGGGCGCGGGCTCGGCCACTCCGAACACCAGCCGGGAGGGCAGTCGGACCGGTAGCCGCCGGGGTGGCCACTATCGGCCAGCCCATCTCCGCCCGCACAAGGCCGCAATACCTGACAACTCGGTCATTCTCCCGCCACACTGAGCGTCATGAGGCGCACACGTTGGATCGCGGTGGGGCTCGCCGCGACGGTGGTCCTGGCGACCCTGGCGGTCCTGTACCTGTCCGCGGCAGGCCCCGACGACGAACCCGTCGGAGCGGCCGCCCCCTGGACCGCCGCCCTCCTCGCCGCGTTGACGCTGTTCGCGGTGGCCGTGGGGAGGGCCCTGCAACGCACGTCCGGGAAGGACGCGGAGCCCTCCCGGGCCCCGGAAACGGCAGGGACCGCGGAAGGGCGTACGGCCGGGGAGGCCGGGGGACCGCACTCGACGGCCAACGCCATCCGGGGCGACGTCAGCGGGAGCACCGTCATCCAGGGGCGCGCCCTCACCGTCCACCAGCAGACCCACCACACGGTCGTCGACACCCAGATCGTCCACTCCCCCGGCACCGAACCGGCCTGGCCGGCGGTCGTCGGGGTCGTGCCGAACGAGGCCGACCACTTCCAGCACCGCTCCCTCGCCGACCGGCTCACCCGGTCCTCACGCGACCACCCCACCGTGGTGCTCGGGCAGGTCCTGTCCGGGATGGGCGGGGTCGGCAAGACCCAGCTGGCCGCACGCCACGCCCGGGCTCTGCTCGGGCGCGGGGAGGTGGACCTGGTGGTGTGGGCGCCCGCGGCCGAGCGGGCCACGATCCTGCAGACCTACGCCGACGCCGCCCGACAGATCCTGCGCTCCCCCGCGGACGAGGACCCCGAACACGCGGCGCACCGGTTCCTCGCCTGGCTCCAGACCACCGACCGTCGCTGGCTGGTGGTCCTGGACAACCTGGACGTCCCCGAACACGTGCGCGGTCTGTGGCCGACCTCCAGCGCTCCGGCCGCCGCCGAGGCGACCGAACCCCGGGGACGGCTGGTGGTCACCACCCGCCGGACCGACACCGCACTGGCGGGCAGGGGACGCGCGTTCATCGACGTCGGCGTCTACGCACCCCGCGAGTCCCTCGCCTACCTGGCCACCGCGCTCGCCGACCTGCCCCGCCCCCCGGAGGAGGCGGAGCTGACGGCGCTGGCCGACGACCTGGGCCACCTGCCGCTGGCACTGTCCCACGCGGCCGCCTACGTCCGCGACCGCAGGGGCGGCATGACGTGCGAGTCCTACCGCGCGCTGCTGCGGGACCGGCGCGGCGCCCTGGAGCGGCTGTTCCCGGAGGAGGGGAGCCTCCCGGACGACTACGCGCGGACGGTCGCGACCACCTGGGCGATCTCCGTCGAGCACGCGAACACGCTCACCCCGCGCGGACTCGCCCTGCCGATGATGCGTCTGGTCAGCCTCCTGGACCCCACGGGAATCCCGGTTCCGGCGCTGACGTCCTCCCCCGTCCTCGACCACCTCCGCGGCGCCCGCCCCGAGGGCGGGCGGCCCACGGAGCAGGACGCCGACGACGCGCTGTCCGCGCTGGCCCGGCTGCACCTGGTCACCCGTTCCGGGTTCGGGGACGGCGCCCTGGTCGGAGCACACCGGCTCGTGCAGCGCGCCACGCGCGAACGGCGGGCGACGCGGCCCGACCGGGACGCGGTCCGCGCGGCCGCCGACGCGCTCCTGTCGGTCTGGGAGCCGCGCGTCCACGCGAACGGCCTCGGACAGCGGCTGCGGGCCAACACCACGGCCCTGGCCGAGCACGACCGGGACTGGCTGTGGGACGGCGGCGCGCATCCCCTGCTGTTCCGGTTCGGGCAGAGCCTGGGCAGGGCGGGTGCGCTCCCCCAGGCCGTGGCCCACTGCGAGGAACTGGCCGACACGGCCGACGCGCGCCTGGGGCCCGAGCATCCGGACACCCTGACCGCACGGCACGACATCCTCCTCTGGCGCGGGCTGTCGGGTGAGGCGCGCCATGCCGCCCAGGCCTTCCGAACCCTGGCCGACACCGTGGCGCGGGTGCTCGGCGCCGAGCACCCGCAGACGCTCAGGGCCCGGGTGCAGGGCGCGCGCTGGCGTGCCCGCGCGGGCGATCCGCGGGGCGCGGTCGAGGACCTGGAGGACCTCGCGGCCGTGCAGACGCGGGTGCTCGGCGGGGACCATCCCGACGTCCTCGGCACCCGCGCGCACCTGGCCTCCGCCCGGGGCAGGGCGGGTGACGCGGAGGGCGCGGCGGAGTCCTTCCGGGCGGTGCTCGCCGACGAACTGCCGCTGCTCGGCGCCGAGCACCCCAGCGCGATGACCACACGGAACCAGGTCGCCCGGTGGCTGGGCAGGTCGGGTGACCCCCGCGGAGCCCTCAGGGACCTGGAGGAACTCCTGCCCGACCAGCTGCGCGTCCTGGGGCCGGACCACCCCGACACGCTCGCCACCCGAGGCCAGATCGCGGCGTGGAAGGGTGTCGTGGGGGAGTACGCCGAGGCCGTCGCCGGACTGGAGTCGCGCCTGGCCGACACACTGCGGGTCCTGGGGCCGGACCACCCGCACGTGCTCACGACCCGGCACAGCCTGGCCCGGTTCCGCGGCGAGTCCGGCGACCCCGCCCGCGCGGCCGAGGACCTGGCCGCGCTGCTGCCGGACCAGATCCGCGTCATGGGTCCCGACCATCCCAAGACGGCGGAGGTCAGGGAGCACCTGGCGGCCTGGCGACGGCGGGCCGGGCACCGGGGCCCGCCCTGAGCGCGGTTCAGGGGACGGCGGACGGACCGCCGGAGCCCGGTTCGGCCGTCCGCGGGCGGTGTGCCGCCCCGTGCCACGCGTCGGCGCGCAGACGAAAGATCGCCTCGTCGCGTTCGTCCGGGAGGGCGCCGTGCTGGAACACGCCCTCCTGGACGAACCCCAGGTGCCGGGCCGCGCTCCGACCGCCGTGGTCCGTGCCGCGGACGAACCACGTGACCAGGACCAGACCCAGCGGTCCGAACGCCTGGTCGAGCACAGCCGTGACGGCCCGGGTGACCAGCCCGCGTCCCCCGAAACGGGCGTCGATCCAACAGTCGACCGTGCCCGTCCGCCGCGGAGTGTCCTCGGCCTCCAGGTCGGCCATGCCGACCAGGCGCCAACCGTTCGCCGACCGCACCGCGACGGCCAGCGGCAGCCGCGAGCCCTCCCGCCACGCCCGCTCCGTGAGCTCCAGGTCCGCGCGTGTCTCCTCGGGCGTGGGCCGCTCGCCGAATTCCGGGTACCAGCGGTCGAGGCGATCGTCGTCGACCCCGAGCAGCGCGTGGTAGGGCCGCGCGATCGCGGCCGTGCGCGGAAACAAGGCGGCGTCCTCCCCCCAGGGGCCAAAGGTCCGGGGCGGTGGTGACGGTGAACGCGTCCGCATCCGGTCCTGTGGTCATGGCGGCATCCTAGGCGCACCGCGCCGACAGGGCCGGGGCACGTGTTCCGGGACACCGCGCTGAGCGCATACGGCCCGGGCTCGGCCGCACCGGTACGCACACCTGACCGGTGCGAGCCGGGGTGCGCCGGCTCCGCCTCTCGAAGGTGTCAACCGCGCTCCCCGGCGGCGCGTCGGTACGGTGTGAGCGATCTGAGCACCTCCCCGACCGCGGAGTCCGCGCCGCGCCGGCCCTCACGCGGACTACGCGTGTTCGCCGTGGTCCACCTGGTCCTGATGCTGCTGGGCCTCCCCATCCTCGGACTCGCCTCGTGGTCTCACCTGTTCATGACGTCGGTGTACGAAGAGACCATGGGCTACTACCTGGCCGGAATCGGGGCGGTCGTGGGCCTGTGGGCGCTCGGCTCCCTCGTGGGCTGGTGGTCGATGCGCGCGCTGGACATGGACCGCGCACCGGGATACGCCCTGACCACCCTGGTCGTCGGCACGGGCGTGATCCTGGCCCCGCACGTGAGGTCGGTCGTCACCGGCATCGCGGGCTGACCGCCTCGGCCCTGTCGCGGATCACTCTGCGCGGGTGTGCACCGACAGGCGGGCCTCGGCCGCCGCCAGCAGCATGGCCAGCGCCGTCGGGTAGGCGCTGCCCCGCATGGTGGCGGCCAGCAGCGGGACGGTGGCGGCGATGTTGGGGTGGGTCTCCTCCGGCAGTCCGGCGTAGGTCGTGTGCCAGACCTCCTCCTCCGCCTCGTGGGCGGACGGGGGCAGCGCCGCGTTCGCCGCGTCCAGGGCGGCGAACCCCAGGGCCTGGTCGATGAACGCGTGGTAGATCCGCACGGCCTCCGCGTCGGGGAAACCCGCCCCGCGCAGCAGGCCCAGCGCCGTCTCCACCGCCCGGATCTCGTGCGCGCGCCCGGTCACCCGGCACGCGCTCAGCACGGTCGCCTGCGGACGCGCCAGCGCGCCCTGGTGCAGCCGCAGCCCCAGGTCGCGCAGGTCGGCGCGCCAGTCGCCGCTGGGCCGCCAGTCCCGCAGGGTGCGGCCGATCAACTCGTCGGCCACGGCCAGCAGCAGGTCGTCGGCGTTGCGGAAGTAGCGGTACAGGCTGCTGGGATCCGCCCCCAGCGCGATGCCCAGGCGCCGTACGGTCAGGGCGTCGGCGCCGTGCTCGCCGACCAGGTCCAGGGCGGTCCGGACGATCAGCTCCTCGGAGAGGACGACCCCCCGCTTCGTGGGCCGTCTCCTCCGCCGTTCCCCGGGCGGTACCACGCGGTCACTCATCGGCCCCTCCGCACGTCATCGCTTCGGTGTCCTGTGGTGGGAGCTTATGACAACACTGTTGACCTGCCAAGAGGGTGACGTGTTGCATATCCGTTCACCGGGCCGACATCCCCCAGCGAACGGAGCCGACCATGACCTCCAGCCCGCCTCCCACCTCGGCGGTCCCCCCGCCCACCGCCTCCGGCACGCCGCTGCGCAGGTCCATCGGCGTCCTGGACGGAGTCGCGATCGCGGCGTCCAGCACGGCGGCCACCACGAGCATCGGCATCGGCCTGACCGCGATGGCCATGGTGGTCGGCCCGCACCTGCCCGCGATCCTGCTGCTGGGCTTCCTGCCCATCCTCTGCATCGCTGGGGCCTACACGCGGCTCAACCGGGTCGAACCGAACGCGGGCAACACCTACGTCTGGGTCGGCCGCTCCCTCAACCCCTGGCTGGGCTTCCTCTGCGGGTGGACGATGATCGTCGCCACCGTGGCCTTCCTCGCCTACACCACGGCCGTGACGGGGTCCGCGATCCTCCAGACCGTCCGCATGGCGGGTGCGGACACCGTCGCCGGACTGGCCCTGGACCCCGGGTCGACGGCCCAGTCGGTCATGACGGGCGCGGCCGTACTCGTCGGGGTCACGCTGACGGCGGTCACCGGTCTGCGCTCGGCGGCCCGGCTCCAGGGCGCGCTCCTGGTCTTCGAGTACACGGTCCTGCTCGGGTTCCTCGGCTACGGCCTCGTCGTCGGCCCCAACCCCTTCAGCCTGGACTGGTTCAACCCGTTCGCGCTCCCCTCCCCGACCGTCCTGGCGCAGGGGCTGCTGCTGTCGGTGTTCTGCTACTGGGGCTTCGAGGCCGCGTTCAGCGTCAGCGAGGAGGTACGCGACCCGGGCGACGCCTCGCGGGCCGGTCTGCTCACCCTGTTCTCCACACTCGGCCTGTTCCTGTTCGGCTCGGTGGCCTTCCAGCGCGTGCTCGGCGAGGACGAGCTCACCGGAAGCGGTCCCGAGGGTCTGGCCGTCTTCGCCGGCCACCTGGCCGGCCAGCCGCTGGCCGCGCTGCCCCTGGTGGCCCTGATGTTCTCCGCCGTCGCCTCGCTCCAGTCCGGCGTGATCCCCACCGCCCGCGGCATGTTCGCCATGAGCCGGGACCGCACCCTGGGCCCGCTGTGGTCACGGGTCAGCCCGCGCTTTGGCACACCGGCCGCGGGAACACTGGCCCTGGGCGCCGTCGCGGCGGGTGTGGCCGTCCTGTCACTGGTGATCCCCCGGCTCGTGGACGTGATCGTGGCGACGGTCAACTCGGTGGGGATCCTCGTCGCCCTCGTCTACGCCCTGACCGCGCTGGCCGCCGCCGCGCGGTTCCGCGGCCTGCTGCGGGAGTCGCCGTGGGCGGGGGTCCGCGCGGTGGTCCTCCCGTTGGCGGGCGCCTCGGTGATCCTCGGCGTCACCGGCTACCTGTGCTGGACCTACGCCACCACCGCGGACCGCTTCGCGGTGCACCCGGACAACGGATGGTTCCTGCTGTCGGTCCCGGCCGTGATGGTCCTGACCGGGATCGCGACCGGCGCCTGGGCCCGCTGGGTGCGCCGGTCCCCCTACTTCCTCCGCGACACGGGCCCCGCCCCGTCGCAGGAGCCCGCCCCGAGCCCCTCCCGCTGACGACCGAAGGGAACGAGAACCATGCACTCCCACCACGCCGACCTGGTGTTCACCAACGGCCCCGTGCTGACGCCCGGCGGCCCGCCCGACGGGGCGACCGCCGTCGCCGTGACCGGGGACCGGATCGCCGCCGTGGGCGCCGCGGAGGCGGACGGCCTGACCGGCCCCTCCACCACCGTGGTCGACCTCGACGGGCGGCTGCTGCTGCCCGGGTTCCAGGACGCGCACGTGCACCCCGTCCCGGCCGGGCTGGAGATGGTGCAGTGCGACCTGACCGGGACCGAGACACGGCAGGAGACCCTCGACACCGTGGCCGCCTACGCCGCCGCGCACCCCGAACGCGCGTGGATCACCGGGGGCGGCTGGTCGATGGAGGCCTTCGAGGGCGGCGCGCCGCACCGGTCGGACCTGGACGCCGTGGTCCCGGACCGGCCGGTGTACCTGCCCAACCGCGACCACCACGGGGCATGGGTCAACGGACGCGCGCTGGAACTGGCCGGGATCACGCGCGACACCCCCGACCCGGCGGACGGCCGGATCGAGCGCGACACCGACGGGGAGCCGACCGGTCTCCTCCAGGAGGGGGCGATGGGGCTGGTCAGCCGCCTGGCCCCCGAGCCCTCCCCGGCCGACCTGCGCGCCGCGCTGCTGCGGGCGCAGGAGCACCTGCACTCCCTGGGGATCACCGCCTGGCAGGACGCCCTGGTGGGCTCCTTCGGCGGAATCCCCGACCCGTCGGCGGCCTACGCGGAGCTCGCGCGGGAGGGGGCGCTCACCGCCCGGGTCGTGGGAGCGCTGTGGTGGGACCGGGGGCGCGGGGCCGAGCAGATCCCCGAACTCGTCGAGCGGCGCGCCGCCCTGACCCTGGGGCGGTTCCGCGCGGACGCGGTGAAGCTCATGCTCGACGGGATCGCGGAGACGGGCACCGCCGCGATGCTCGACCCGTACCTGGACGGCTGCGGGTGCGCCACGGCCAACCGGGGCACGAGCTTCATCGACCCGGAGCGGCTCCCCGACCACGTCACCGCGTTGGACCGGCTCGGCTTCCAGACGCACTTCCACGCCCTCGGGGACCGTGCCGTGCGCGACGCGCTCGACGCGGTCGAGGCGGCGAGGAGGGCCAACGGCCCCTCCCCCAACCGCCCGCACCTGGCGCACCTGCAGGTCGTGCACCCCGACGACGTGCCGCGCTTCGCCGCGCTGGACGCCACGGCCAACATCCAGCCGCTGTGGGCGGCGCACGAGCCGCAGATGGACGAGCTGACCATCCCCTTCCTGGGCCCCGAGCGGGCGGGGTGGCAGTACCCCTTCGGGGCGCTGTACCGGTCCGGCGCGCCGCTCGCGGCGGGCAGCGACTGGCCGGTGAGCAGCGCCGACCCGCTGGAGGGCGTCCACGTCGCGGTCAACCGGGCACTGCCGGGCTCGACGGGCCCCGCCTTCCTCCCGGAGCAGCGGCTGGACCTGGTCACGGCGCTCACGGCGTACACGGCCGGGTCGGCCCGCGTCAACCGCCTGGACGGGACCGGTGTCCTGCGTCCCGGCGCCCTGGCGGACCTGGTGGTGCTGGACCGGGACCCCTTCGCGGGCCCGGCCGGGGCGATCCACGAGGCCCGGGTGGCGCGGACGTACGTGGGGGGTGAGCTCGTGTACGCGGCGCCCGGGGAGTGAGCGCGGCCGAGGGCCGCGGCGTCCCGCGTGTCCGGGGACGCCGCCGGCGCCCGGGGGCCGGCCCCCGGCGGCGACGCACGGGGCGCCCCGGGTGACCGGGCCCGCGGCCGCCACCGGCCTACGCTTACTCGCAGGGCCGACTCCCAACAGCCACAGGAGCCACACGTATGAGCACTCCAGCGCAGATCGGCGTCACCGGTCTGGCGGTCATGGGCCGCAACCTCGCCCGCAACCTCGCGCGCAACGGGTACACGGTCGCCCTCCACAACCGCACGTCCGCCAGGACGGACGCCCTCGTCGAGGAGTTCGGCCGCGAGGGCGACTTCGTGCCCACCCGCACCGCGGAGGACTTCGTCGCCGCGCTCGAACGCCCCCGCAGGCTGGTCGTCATGGTCAAGGCGGGCCAACCCACCGACGCGGTGATCGACGAGTTCGCACCCCTGCTGGACCCAGGCGACATGGTCGTCGACGGCGGCAACGCGCACTTCGCCGACACACGGCGCCGGGAACGGAGCCTGCGCGAGCGCGGCGTCCACTTCGTCGGCACCGGTGTCTCCGGCGGCGAGGAGGGGGCCCTGCACGGACCCAGCATCATGCCGGGCGGGTCGGCGGAGTCCTACGCCTCGCTCGGCCCGATCCTCGAACGCATCGCCGCCAGGGCCCCCGACGGCACGCCCTGCGTCTCCCACGTCGGCCCCGACGGCGCGGGGCACTTCGTCAAGATGGTGCACAACGGCATCGAGTACGCCGACATGCAGCTGATCGGCGAGGCGTACCAGCTGCTGCGCGACGTGGCGGGCTACTCCCCCGCACGCATCGCCGACGTGTTCCGCGGCTGGAACACCGGACGGCTGGACTCGTACCTGATCGAGATCACCGCCGAGGTGCTCTCCCACCCGGACGCCGCCACCGGCGCACCGTTCGTGGACGTGGTCGCCGACGCCGCCGAGCAGAAGGGCACCGGCCGCTGGACCGTGCAGACCGCGATGGACCTGGGCGTACCGGTGTCGGGGATCGCCGAGGCCGTCTTCGCCCGGTCGCTGTCCGGGCACTCCGCGCTGCGCCGGGCGTCGGGGTCGCTGGCGGGCCCCACGCCCCGGCCGCTGCCCGAAGCCGAGGCCGCGGACTTCGCCGACCGCGTCGAACAGGCGCTGTACGCGTCCAAGATCATGTCGTACACGCAGGGCTTCCACGCGATCGCCGCGGGCAGCGACGAGTACGGGTGGGGTGTGGACCCGGGCGCGGTGGCGGCCCTGTGGCGCGGTGGCTGCATCATCCGCGCCGCGTTCCTGGACCGCATCCGCGCCGCCTACGACGCCCGCCCCGACCTGCCGAGCCTGCTGTCGGACCAGACGTTCGCGCGGGAGGTCGCCCAGGCGCAGGACGACTGGCGGGAGGTGGTGGTGGCGGCCACCCGCCAGGGCGTGCCCGTTCCGGGGTTCGCCGCCGCGCTGGCCTACTACGACTCCCTGCGCGCCGAGCGCCTGCCCGCCGCCCTCGTGCAGGGGCAGCGGGACTTCTTCGGCGCCCACACCTACCGCCGCGTCGACCGGGAGGGCTCCTTCCACACGCTGTGGGGAGGTGACCGGTCCGAGGTGCGGGCCTGAGCCGGCCCCGGTCAGTCCGGGGGCGGCATGGGGACGGTGTCCAGGACCCGTTCGGCCTCGGCCCGCGCGGGCACGGCGTAGGTCCCGTGCAGCTCGTGCACCAGCTTCTGGGCGCGGACGGCGGGCCAGTCGTCGGGCAGGTGCGCGAGCGGGACGCGCGGGTCGCGGCGGATGGTGCGCAGCCAGTCGGTCATCAGCAGGAGTAGCCGGGCCAGGTCGTCGGGCGCCTCGGGCACCGGTTGGGCGGTGTCCCACCGCTCCAGGAAGCGCCGGTAGCGGGCGGCCAGGTCGGCCAGGTCGTAGGCGTCGGCGATGATCCGGCCCACCTCGGTGGGCGCGGCGGGCCGGGCGTGGAACACGCGGACGTTGTCGTCGATCCCGAGTCCGTCGATGACCTGGCACGCGTCGAGTTCCGACGGCGCGATCCACAGTCCGTTCCCCAGTGGACCAAAGCCCGCCCAGGCCAGGCGGGAGCGCAGGTCGTGGCGGTCGCGCTGGCGGGCCTCGGGCAGGGAGAAGCCGAGCAGGGTCCACGGCGCGTCCGCGTCCTGGTTGACCACCCCGGTCGTCCAGATCCGCCGTTCACCGTCGGCGAGGATCCGGGCGCAGCGCCGGGTGAGCCCGTAGTAGACCCGGCGGCCGTGCCGTTCCCGGTGGAAGTGGCCGCGCCGCGCCATGCGGCTGAGCGTGGAGCGGGCGGCGTGTTCGGACACGCCGACCCGGGCGAAGACGTCGATGAAGCTCCCGGAGGACACGCCGACGTCCCGTCCGAGCACGAAGTTGCCCAGGAAGCTCAGCATCAGTGACTGCGGGCGCGGCCGTGCTCCGGGGCCCTCGTCGGCCTCCGGGAGGTCGTCGGTCTCCGCGGACTCGTCGGTCGTCATTGGTTCTCCCTCCGCCGTCAGCGTAGCGGCGGCGCTCGCCGATAAAGTTGGGCAACTTCTTGACTGCCATCATAAATATGCCTAACGTCTTGGCCATCGGCGGGTCGGGGTGACGCCCCTCACCACCCCGCCCCTGCCACCACCCGCACGAACGAGGAGACATCCATGGCGGACAGCATCAACCTGTCGGGCAGAACCGCGCTGGTCACCGGAGCCGGGCGCGGACTCGGCCTGGCCTACGCCCGACGGCTGGCGGCCGCGGGCGCCGCGGTCGTGGTCAACGACGCCGACCCCGAAGCGGCCGAGGCGGCCGTCGGCGCGATCACCGCCGAGGGCGGCACCGCCGTCGCCGAGGCCGCGGCCGTGGGACCGGCCTCGACCGCGCAGCGCCTGGTGGACCGGGCCGTGGAGGCGTTCGGCCGACTCGACGTCCTGGTCACCAACGCCGGTGTGCTGCGCGACCGGGTGCTGTGGAAGATGACCGACGAGGACTTCGACACCGTGGTCGACGTCCACCTGCGCGGTACCTTCACCTGCGCCCGCGCCGCCGTCACGCACATGCGCGAACGCGGCGGGGGCGGACGCCTCGTCCTGGTCGGCTCCCCGGCCGGGCAGCGCGGCAACTTCGGCCAGACCAACTACGCCGCCGCCAAGGCCGGGATCGCCGCCATGGCCCGCACCTGGTCGATGGAGTGCGCCCGGGCCGGGATCACCGTCAACGCCGTCATCCCGGTCGCCGCCACCGCGATGACCGAGACCGTCCCCGCCTTCGCCCCCCACATCGAGGCCGCCCGCGAGAACGGCGCGCCCCTGCCGGGCTGGCTGCGCAAGGGCGAGGGCTTGGGCACCCCCGAGGACGCGGCCGGGCTCGTCGCCTTCCTGGCCTCCGACGCCGCCGCCTCCGTCACCGGCCAGTGCGTCGGCGTCGGAGGCGACCGCCTGGCCCTGTGGTCACACCCGGCCGAGCGGGTCGTCGCCCTCACCGACGGCGGTTGGGACGCCGAGGAGATCGCCGCCGCCTGGCCCGCCACGCTGGGCCGCGACCCCGAGAGCGTCGGCATCCCCGCCCCGGCCGCCCCGGAGGGGGGAGCCTGATGGGCATCGACCTGGACACCGTCACCGCGATCGACGTCCACACCCACGCCGAGGTGTCCGCCGGGGGGAACCAGTCCCTGGACGACTCCCTGCACGACGCCTCCAGCGCCTACTTCGGGACCGACGCTGCGCACCGCAGGCCGACCCTGCCCGAGATCGCCGCCTACTACCGCGAGCGCCGCATGGCGGCCGTCGTCTTCCCCGTCGACACCGAGTCCACCACCGGGCTGCCCGCCGTCCCCAACGAGGAGGTGGCCGAGGCCGCCGCCGAACACGCGGACGCACTCATCCCCTTCGCCAGCATCGACCCCGCCAAGGGCCGCCTGGGCGCCCGGCAGGCGCGCAGACTGGTCACCGAGTACGGTGTCCGCGGCTTCAAGTTCCACCCCAGCCTCCAGGAGTTCTTCCCCAACGACCGCTCGGCCTACGTGCTGTACGAGGCGCTGGAGGAACTGGGCGCCGTCGCGCTCTTCCACACCGGCCAGACCGGTATCGGCGCGGGTACCCCCGGCGGGGGCGGCATCCGGCTGAAGTACTCCAACCCGCTGTACGTGGACGACGTGGCCGCCGACTTCCCCGGGATGCCGATCATCATGGCCCACCCGTCCTTCCCCTGGCAGGACGAGGCGCTGTCGGTCGCCGTGCACAAGCCGCAGGTGTACATCGACCTGTCCGGGTGGTCGCCGAAGTACTTCCCGCCCCAGCTGGTCCGCTACGCCAACTCGCTGCTCCAGGACCGGGTGCTCTTCGGTTCGGACCACCCCGTCCTGTCCCCCGACCGCTGGCTGACCGACTTCGAGCGCCTGGACATCAAGCCCGGGGTACGGCCCAAGATCCTCAAGCACAACGCGGCGCGGCTGCTGGGGTTGACGGGGGGCGGCTCCGATGCGTGACGAGGGGATCGGCTCCTGGCCCGCGCGGCGGGCGCGCTCCTCCCCCGAGCGCACGGCCCTCGTCCACGGCGGGCGCCGGTTCACCTACGCCGAACTGCACGAGCGCGTCAGGCGGCTGGCGGCGGCGCTGCGGAGTCTGGGGGTGCGCCGCGGCGACCGCGTCGCCTACCTGGGCGCCAACCATCCGGCCCTGCTGGAGACCCTCTTCGCCGCCGGGACGCTCGGCGCGGTGTTCGTCCCGCTCAACACCCGCCTGGCCGCCCCCGAACTGGCGTACGCGATCGAGGACTCCGGTGCGTGCGTACTGGTGCACGGCGCCGAACAGGCCGAGGCCGCCGGGCGGCTGCGCGACCGGACGGGGCTGCGCGCCCTGGTCCCGGTGGACGACGACGCCCCCGACGGCTACGAGGCTCTGGTCGCCGCCTCCCCCGCCGACCCCGTGGACGAGCCGGTCGGCCTCGACGACACCTGCATGATCATGTACACGTCCGGCACCACCGGGCACCCCAAGGGCGCCGAGCTCACCCACGGCAACATCACCTGGAACTGCGTCAACGTCCTCATCGACGTGGACGTCAGCGCCGACGAGGCCGCCCTGGTCACCGCACCCCTGTTCCACACCGCCGCGCTCAACATGACCTGCCTGCCCACCCTGCTCAAGGGCGGCCGCGTGGTCGTCGAACCCGGCTTCGATCCGGCACGCGCCATCGCACTGTTCACCACCGAACGGATCACCTGGATGTTCGGCGTCCCGGCCATGTTCGACGCGCTGGCCGCCCACCCCGACTGGGCCGACGCCGACCTGTCCGCGCTGCGTGTCCTCATGGCGGGCGGAGCCCCGGTACCCGAGTCCACCATCGCCGCCTACCAGGAGCGGGGGCTCACCTTCCTCCAGGGGTACGGCATGACCGAGACCGCGCCCGGCGTGCTCGTGCTCGGCGCCGCCGACAGCGTCCGCAAGGCCGGTACGGCGGGGCGGCCGCACGTCTTCACCGACGTGCGGATCGTGCGCCCCGACCTCACCGACGCCGGTCCCGGCGAGCCAGGGGAGGTCGTCGTCCGGGGGCCCAACGTGATGCGCGGCTACTGGGGACGGCCCGACGACACCGCCCGCGCGTACACCGCCGACGGCTGGTTCCGCACCGGCGACGTGGCCACCAGGGACCCGGAGGGGTTCGTCACCATCGTCGACCGCGCCAAGGACATGATCATCTCGGGCGGGGAGAACATCTACCCCGCCGAGGTCGAGAACATCCTGCACGACCACCCCGACGTGCTCGAATGCGCGGTCATCGGAGTTCCCGACAAGCGCTGGGGCGAGGTCGGCCGCGCGGTGGTCGTCCCCCGGCCCGGGTCCGCCCCCACCGAGGGGGACCTCATCGCCCACTTCGAGGGCCGCCTGGCCCGCTACAAGATCCCCAGGTCCGTCGTGTTCACCGACGCACTGCCGCGCAACGCCACCGGCAAGCTCCGCAAGACCGACCTGCGCCGGGCGCACGGCGCCGACTGAACACCGCGCCCCGCGACGGCGCACCCGTCACCGACCGTCCCGGCCCCGCCCCGGGGCCCGGCCGCCCCACCCCCGAAAGACAAGGACGCACCCATGCCGACCACCGTCAACGGCCTCGACGAACTGCGCGCCGCCGCGGGCTCCGACCTCGGCCACAGCCCCTGGCGCACCGTCGACCAGCAGCGGATCGACACGTTCGCCGACGCCACCGACGACCACCAGTGGATCCACACCGACCCCGAGCGGGCCAAGGAGGGGCCGTTCGGCGGCGCCATCGCGCACGGCTACCTCACCCTCTCCCTCGTCATCCCCATGTTCGGGGAGGTCCTGCAGATGGGGGGGATCGACATGGCCGTCAACTACGGCCTCAACAAGGTGCGCTTCCCCTCGCCCGTCCCGGTGGACTCGCGCGTCCGGCTGACCGCCCGGCTCGCCGAGGTGACCGACGTCGGGGGCGGTGTGCAGGCCACCGTCGACGGGACCGTCGAGATCGAGGGCGCCGACAAGCCCGCCTGCGTCCTCCAGGCCGTCTACCGGTACTACGCCGGCTGAACGTGCGGCCCGCGGGGATCGGCCGCCCGGCCCCGCGGACCGCCCCTCCCCCCGTTCCGAACCGGAACCCCTCCCCCGACACCCCGCACCCCACGAGAGGACGACCCCCCATGACCTCCTCCGCCACCCCTCCGGTTCCGCCTCCCGACCCCCGGGCCGACCCGCGCGAGATCCGCCGCGTCGCCCTGTCCAGCTACATCGGCACCACCGTGGAGATGTACGACTTCCTCCTCTACGGCACCGCCGCGGCGCTGGTGTTCGGCCCCCTGTTCTTCCCCGACCTCGACCCGCTCGTCGGTGTGATCGCCTCCTTCGGCACCCTGGCCGCCGGGTACGTCGCCCGCCCGCTCGGCGGAGTCGTCTTCGGCCACTTCGGCGACCGGCTCGGCCGCAAGCGGATGCTGCTCACCACGATGGTCCTCATGGGTGCGGCGAGCGCCCTGATCGGTCTGCTGCCCACCTACGAGAGCATCGGCCTGGCCGCCCCGGCGATCCTGGTCGCGCTGCGCGTCGTGCAGGGCGTCGCGGTCGGCGGTGAGTGGGGCGGTGCCGCCCTCATGACCGTCGAGCACGCGGCGCCGGGCGACCGCGGGGCGTGGGGCGGCGTGACCCAGATGGGCGCCCCCACCGGAGCGGTACTGGCCACCCTGGCCCTGGCCCTGGCCGGGCTGCTGCCCGACGAGCAGTTCCTGGCCTGGGGGTGGCGCGTCCCGTTCCTGGCCAGCGTGGCGCTGATCGGGGTCGGACTGTTCGTCCGGCTGCGGATCAGCGAGAGCCCGGTGTTCGCGCGGTCCGGGGCCGACACCGGGTCCGCTCCCGAACCCTCCGGCCCTTCCCGGGGCCGCCTGCCGTTCGTCGAGGTCCTGCTCACGCGGCCCCGGAACCTGCTGCTGGCCGTGCTGGCCGGGATCGCCCCGTTCGCCGCCCAGGGCGTCTTCACCGCCTTCGTCATCTCCTACGCCCTCGGCATCGGCCACGGCCGGTCGACCGCGCTGACGGCCGTCGTCGTCTCCTCGACCCTGGCCATCGCCCTCACCCCGCTCTACGCCCGGCTGTCGGACCGGGTCGGCCGCAGGCCCGTCTACCTCGGCGGTGCCCTGGCCGTGGCGGCCACCGCCTTCCCGGCGTTCTGGCTGGTGAACACCGGTACCGCGGGCGGGCTGATCGCGGGGGTGGTGCTCGCCCACGCCGTCGCGCTCACCGCCATGTACGCGCCGATGGCCGCCCTGCTGGCCGAGATGTTCGACACCCGCCTGCGCTACACCGGTGCCTCGGTGAGCTACCAGACCGCGACCGTCCTCGGCGCGGGGCTCAGCCCGGTGGCCGCGGCGTCGCTCCTCACCGCCGCGGGCGGCGGCACCGCCACGCACGGCGTCTCGTGGATGCTCGTGGCCGCCGGTCTGACCAGTGCCGTCGCCATCTGGTTCACCGGGGAGACCGGCCGCCGCGACCTCACCGACATCGACGCCCGCTGAACCGTCCCGTGTACCGGGGACGGTGGGCGGGAACCTGTCCTTCGACGTTCCCTGACACCCGCCGACCCCGGGCACACCCCGCCCACCGACGGCGGTACCGACGGCACCGGAGGACCTGGCTTGACCGAGCGACCGACGACCGAGAGCCCCGACCCCACCGACACCCCCGACCTGCTCGACCCGAAGGTCTGGACCGGGCGGATCTTCAGCGGCGGCTGGCGCGACGCCGCCGCCGACGCACCCGTCACCGAACCCGCCACCGGTGCCGAACTCGGCCGTGTCGGCCTCGCCTCGCCCGCCGACGTGGACCGGGCCGCCGAACGTGCGGCAGCCGCCCAGCGCGACTGGGCCGCCCTCCCCCACCGCGAACGGGCGCGGGTGCTGCGGCGCGCCGGGGACGTCCTGGAACGGCACGCGGGCCGGGTCCGGGACTGGTTGGTCCGCGAGTCGGGCTCGGTCGGAGCCAAGGCCGACGTCGAGCTGTCCGGGTCCGTCCGCGAGTGCGAGGAGGCGGCCGCGCTGGCCTCGGCCCCGCCGGGCGAACTGCTGCCCACCGAGCAGGACCGGCTGTCCGTGGCCCGGCGGGTACCGGTCGGCGTCGTCGGGGTGATCGCCCCGTTCAACTTCCCGCTGATCCTGGCGATGCGCTCGGTCGCCCCGGCCCTGGCCCTGGGCAACGCGGTGGTCCTCAAGCCCGACCCCCGCACGTCGGTGTGCGCGGGGGCGGCGATCGCGCGGGTCTTCGAGGAGGCCGGGCTGCCCGAGGGGCTCTTGCACGTACTCCCCGGCGGCGCCGACGCGGGACGGGCCCTGGTCACCGACCCCCGGGTGCGGGTGGTCTCCTTCACCGGGTCCACGGCGGCGGGTCGCGCCGTGGGCGAGCTCGCCGCCCGCCACCTCAAACGGGCCCACCTGGAGCTGGGCGGCAACTCGGCGTTCGTGGTGCTCGACGACGCCGACCTGGACGCCGCCGTCGGACTGGGCGCGTGGGGGTCGTTCCTGCACTCGGGGCAGATCTGCATGTCCTCGGGACGGCACCTGGTGCACTCCAGCCTGGTCGGGGAGTACGTGGAGCGGCTCGCCGCCAGGGCCGAGGCGCTGCCGGTCGGTGACCCGGCGACCGGCGGGGTCGCGTTGGGCCCCATCATCGACTCCGGCCAGCTGGAGCGGGTGCACGACCTGGTCGTCGCCTCGGTGAAGGCGGGTGCGCGGCTCGCCGCGGGCGGCACCCACGAGGGGCTGTTCTACCGGCCGACCGTGCTGGCCGACGTCACCCGGGACATGCCCGCCTACGCGCTGGAGGTGTTCGGCCCGGTCGCGCCGGTGCTGGCCTTCGACACCCTGGACGAGGCGGCCGAGCTGGCC
This sequence comes from Nocardiopsis sp. KDC1DS13DA1, assembly GCF_055632325.1. Classification (NCBI taxonomy): domain Bacteria; kingdom Bacillati; phylum Actinomycetota; class Actinomycetes; order Streptosporangiales; family Nocardiopsidaceae; genus Nocardiopsis; species Nocardiopsis sp. KDC1DS13DA1. The sequence goes on along the minus strand of NZ_JBVMUY010000031.1, from coordinate 26,320 downwards.
GCCGACAGCGAGTACGGGCTGAGCCTGGGGATCACCACCGCCGACGTGGGCAGGGGGATGGCCCTGGCCGAGCGGATCCCGTCGGGGATGGCGCACATCAACGACCAGACGGTCAACGACGAGGCGACCGCGCCGTTCGGCGGGGTCGGTTCCTCCGGGGTCGGCCGGTTCGGCGGCCCCGCCGCCAACGTCGAGGCGTTCACCGAGACCCGGTGGATCACCGTGCGCGGCCGGGCCGCCTCCTACCCGTTCTGATCGGGGGGCGCTGCCCCGGTGCGGCCCCGGCCGGTACCGCCGTCGCGGTCCGGCGCGGGGGCCGCCTCCAGCGCCCGCTGGCGGAAGCGGCGGGGGGAGAGGCCGAACCGGGCGCGGAAGAGCCTGCTCAGGTGGCTGGCGTCCCGGATCCCCGCGCGGGCGGCGACGGCGTAGACGGGCAGACGCGCCAGTTCGGGAGCGGCCAGGTCACGGCGGACGCGGTCCAGTCTGCGGCCGCGGACGTAGCCGTTGACCGTCTCGCCCTGGCGGCGGAAGAGCGCGTGCAGGGAGCGGACCGAGACGTGGTGGGCCGCCGCGATGGACTCCGGTGACAGCTCCTCCGCCAGGTGGCGGTCGATGTGGTCCAGGATCCGGTCCAACAGGGCGGTCCGGTGGTCGGGAGCGGTCCGCCCGTGACCCGACTCGCGGATCAGGGTACGGAGCACGGCGGTGACGTGTTCTCCCATCTCCCGCCGCGCCACCGGACCCAACCGGTCGGCCAGACGGGTGGTCTCGGTCAGCATCGCGGTGAGGATCCGTCCGCTCGGCAGGTGCGACAGCTCCGGATCTGCGGTGACCCTCCCCGTACCCCCCGGCGGGACGGAGTGCTCCGGCAGGCCCAGCAGGAGGTAGCGGTGGGGTCCGCCGAGGTCGAGCCGGAAGGGGCGCTCACCGCTGTAGAGGACGAAGTCGCCCGGGGCGAGCGACGCCCGGCGGCCGTCCTGCTCCAGTGCGCCGCGTCCGGTCAGGAGCAGGCCGAGGGCGTGCCCCCGGTAACGCGCCACCGGAGCGACGCGGGAGACGACGCTCATCCCGTGGTCGCCGCTGATGTCGCAGGCCGCCACCTCCCCGAGACTGTACGACCGCGCCCGGCCGACGCCCTCGCCCCGCACCAGCACGGCGTCGGAGGCCCGCCTCCCCGCCGTGGCGACGGGGTCGAGGTACCCGAAGACCAGTGCTCCGTCATCGCCGTGTTCGACGCGCACGGCACCTCCTCCGTGGGTTCTGCGTGTCCGTGAGAGGAGACACGTGTGCGCTCCTGTACCAGTCCGGGGGACCGTACCTCCCGATACTTCCGGAACGGGGCGCCACGTGTCCACCGGGGCGGCCGCGGCCGCCCCGGCGGCACACCGGTGCCCGTTCCCGTCCGACCCATGTCTGGAGTATCCATGGACCCGTTCGTCTCCGCCGTCGACCTCGCCGCAGCGGTGCGGAGGAAGGAACTGAGCCCCGTCGAGGTCGTCGACGCCTGTCTGGACCGGATCGACCGGTACGACCCGGACGTCAACGCCTTCGTCTGGCGCGACGACGACGCGGTGCGGACGGCGGCCCGCGCCGCCGAGCGCGCCGTGCTGGACGGCCGCGAGCTGCCGCCCCTCCACGGTGTCCCGATCCCCGTCAAGGACCTGACACGGGTGGCGGGCCAGCCCGCGACCTGCGGTTCGCTGGCGCTGTCCGACACCGCCGGCAACCTGACCGAGCCGGTCGTGTCCAGGTTCCTGGACGCCGGGCTGCTGCTCATGGGGCGGACCAACACCCCCGAGATGGGGTTGCTGACCGACACCGACAACCACCGCTACGGCGCCACCCGCAACCCGTGGGACGCCACCCGCTCCCCCGGCGGGTCCAGCGGAGGGGCCGCAGCGGCCGTCGCGGCGGGCATGGCACCGGTCGCGCACGCCAGTGACGGCGGCGGCTCCATCCGCGTACCCGCCTCCGCCTGCGGCCTGGTGGGGCTCAAGCCGAGCCGGGGCCGGGTCCCGCAGTCGCTGATGCTGTGGGAGCACGCGACGACCGAGGGCGCCGTCACCCGCCACACACGCGACGCCGCCGCCCTGCTGGACGTCATGTCCGTCCCCGACCGCCTGGCCATGTACCAGGCGCCGCCGCCCGAGCGGCCGTTCGGCGAGGAGGTCGGACGGGACGCGGGGTCCCTGCGCGTCGGCCTGCTGACCACCGCCCCGACCGGTGTCCCGGTCGACCCCGAGTGCGTGGCCGCGGCCGAGCACACGGGGCGGCTGCTGGAGTCGCTCGGCCACAGCGTGTTCCCCGTCTCGCCCTTCCTGTTCAGCCCGGAGGTGTTCCTGGGGTTCGCGCACACCGTGCTGGACGCGGCGCTGTGGGCGGTGCCCTACGAGCGGCCCGAGCTGCTGGAGCCGCACACGCGGCACCGGATGGAGCGGGCCCACATGCGCCACTCGGGGACCTACACGGGCGCGGTCGCCCTGCTCCAGTTGGAGTCGAGGGCCGTCGTCGCCCAGTGGGGCCGTGACTTCGACGTCCTGCTGACCCCGACGATGGCCTGTCTCCCGCCCGCCTCGGGCCTGCTGCGGGCCGAGGCCGCCGCAGCCCCCGACGAGCCGGGCACGCAGGAACTCCAGACCGTCTCCTTCACCGCGTTCTGCAACATCACCGGTCTTCCCGCGGTCAGTCTGCCGACGTACCTGTCGTCCTCCGGGCTGCCGGTCGGCAGTCAGCTGGTCGGCGGCCCGTGGGAGGAGGCCGTGCTCGTGCGGTTGGCCGCCGCCCTGGAGGAGGCACAGGACTGGACCGACCGCCACCCGGCCGACTTCACGGCCTGACCGACCGGGGCCGCGGGTCCGCCCGGCCGGACCCGATCACGCGGTCGGGGACTGTTCGGCCCAGATGACCTTGCCCCCGGCGGTGTAGCGGGTGCCCCAGCGTTCGGCGAGCTGGGCGACGAGGAACAGGCCGCGGCCGCCCTCGTCCGTGCTGGCGGCGTAGCGCAGGTGCGGGGCGGTGCTCGCGGCGTCGGAGACCTCGCAGATCAGGGAGCGGTCGTGGATCAGGCGGACCCGGATCGGGTCGCGGCCGTAGCGGATGGCGTTGGTGACCAGTTCGCTGAGGATCAGCTCGGTGACGAACACGACGTCGTCCAGCTCCCAGGCGGTCAGCTGCCGGGTGACGGCGGCGCGGAGGGGTGCGACGGCCGCGGGGTCCACGGGCACGTCCCATTCGGCGATCCGGTCCGGGGGCAGCCTGCGGGTGCGGGCGATGAGCAGGGCGACATCGTCCTCCGGCCGGTCGGTCAGCATCGAGTCGAACACCTCCCGGCAGGCCTCCTCCGGTGCCCTGTCGGCGGTGGCGGCCAGTGTCCGGCGCAGCCGGGCCAGGCCGGAGCCGATGTCGCGCTCACGGTCCTCCAGCAGACCGTCGGTGTACAGGACCAGTTGGCTGCCCTCCGCCAGCAGCAGCTCCTGGGCCTCGAAGGGCAGGCCGCCCAGGCCCAGGGGCGGCCCGGCGGGCAGCTCGGGGAAGGTCACGTCGCCGTCGGGGGCGACCAGCGCGGGCAGGGGGTGGCCGGCGCGCGCCAGGACGCAGCGTCCGGAGATCGGGTCGTAGACGGCGTACAGGCAGGTGGCCCCGACCAGGCCGTCGGAGGCGCCGTCGGGCGGGGCGGACTGGGACTCCTCCAGGTCGGTGCGGATGACCAGCTCGTCGAGCCGTGCCAGGAGCTCGTCCGGCGGGAGGTCCAGGCTGGAGAAGTTGTGGACGGCGGTGCGCAGACGGCCCATCGTGGCGGCGGCGTGCATCCCGTGGCCGACGACGTCGCCGACGACCAGCGCCACACGCGCACCGGACAGCGAGATGACGTCGAACCAGTCCCCGCCCGCCTCGCCGGCCTGTGCGGGCAGGTAGCGGTGGGCGACCTCGAAGGCGTTCTGTTCGGGCAGTCCCCGTGGGAGCAGGCTGCGTTGCAGCGTCACCGCCATGGTGTGTTCGCGGGTGTAGCGGCGGGCGTTGTCGATGCAGATCGCCGCGCGGAGCGCCAGCTCCTCCGAGAGGGACAGGTCGTCCTCGTCGAAGGGGGCGGGCTGGCGCGAACGGAGGAAGGTGGCCGTTCCGAGCACGCTGCCGCGCGCACGCAGCGGGACCGAGATGAGTGAGTGGATCCCGTACCCGACGATCCTCTCCGCGCGTTCGGGGTCCTGGGCCCGCCAGGCGGGGGCGTCGGTCAGATCGGGCAGCAGTACGGCCCTCCCGCTGCCGATCCCCCGCGCCTGCGGGGTGGACGCCACGAACTCGATCAGGTCCCCCACCGGGTAGAGCGGCGGATCGTCACGGACGCCGCGGAGGGCGACCCGTCGCACGACGGTACTGTCGGGTCCGGGTTCCTCGCCCCGCAGCACGGGGTCCGACAGGTCGACGGCGATGAAGTCGGCGAACTGGGGGACGGCCACCCGGGCCAGCTCCTCGGCGGTGCGGCGCACGTCCAGTGTGGTGCCGATGCGCCCTCCCGCGTCGTACAGCAGCTTGAGGCGCTTCCTGGCCAGTTCGGCCCTCTCGGACAGCACGCGCAGCTCCGTGGTGTCCCGGAGCGTCATGACGCTGCCCTGCGGCCCGCCCCGCAGGTCCGTGGTCCGCTGGTTGACGGCCAGCAGCAGGCTTCCGGCGGGGTGCACCTCGTCGGTGGCGATGCGTCCGGAGACCAGCAGCGCGGCGATGGAGGCGGGGAGGCGCAGGTCGTCGACGTGGCGGCCGACGGCGTCCGGGGGCAGACCGAGCAACCGGTCCGCCTCGTCGTTGGAGAGCAGCAGACGGCCGTCCCCGTCGGTGATCAGGACGGCCTCCTTGACGGAGTGCAGGACCGCGTCATGGTGCTCGTACATCCTGGTCATCTCGGCCGGCCCCAGCCCGTGCGTCTGCTTGCGCAGCCGGTGGCCGATCAGCGCCGACCCGCCCGTGGCGAGGACGAGCGCGACCACCGCGCCGCCGATGAGGAGGGGCAGCTGCCTTCCGGCGGTCGCGCCGATCCTCTCCAGCGTGACCCCGGCGGCCACCAGACCCACGACCTCGCCGTCCTCCGAGGTGACGGGGACCACGGCCCGCACGGAGGGACCGAGGGTGCCGGTGTAGGTCTCGGTGACGATCCCTCCCGCGGCGGCGGGCCCGATGGTGCCGATGAAGGTCTCCCCGATGCGGTCCGGGTTCGGGTGGGTGTAGCGGGTGCCCTCAGGGGTCATCACCACGATGAAGTCGACACGCGACCGCTTCCGGGCCGCCTCGGCGAGCGGTTGCAGCACCGCCGAGGGATCGGGGGACTCCAGTGCCTCCTCCATCCCCGGCGCCCGCGCGAAGGTCTCGGCGACGGCCAGTGACCGGGCGCTCGCTCCCCACTCGCTGTCATACCGGCTCTGCAGCACCAGGGCCACCGCCCCCAGGGCGACCAGTACCACCACGACCAGCAGTTGGAGGACGAACATCTGCCCGGCGACGCTGGGCCCGCCCGCTCTGAACCGGGGACTCCCGTCACGCCGGACCCACAGGACACGTGGACGGAACTGCGACATGGCCAATCGCCTCTACAGGGTCGGACGCACCTTGTATCTCCATTAACGCCAATATCCCCACGAACCACCCATCCCAGTACCAACTTGTGGTTCAACCTGCTTGCCTTCCCCGGGGCCGCTCGCGGGCGGGGCTGCGGTGGGATCGCCGGGGCGACCGGAGGCGGAGCGGGGCGGGTCAGCGCGGAAGCGCTCCCGGGTTGCGCTCGCTGGCCGCGGCCAGGTCGGCCTCGATCCGCCCGGCCGCCGCCCGCAGTTCGGGCAGGACCTCCTCGCGCAGGCAGTCCGCCCCCCGGTGGGCGGCGTGCGCGGCCACGTTCACGGCGGCCGCGACGCGCCCGGACCGGTCGCGGACGGGCACCGCGATCGAGCACAGGCCCTCCTCCAGCTCCTGGTCGACCAGGGCGTAGCCGGACCGTCGGGCCTCGGCCACGGCGGCCGTGAGCTGCTCGGGGGCGGTGCGGGTGTGGCCCGTGAGCGGCTCGGGCGCGGCCCGGCCGAGCCGGTCTGCGAGCTCCCCGGGCGGGAGCCCGGCCAGCAGGACCCGGCCCATCGACGTGGGGTAGGCGGGCAGACGGGTGCCCACCCCCAGGTCCACGCCGATGATGCGGGTGGTGGCCACGCGCGCCACGTAGCGGATGTCGTCGCCGTCGAGCACGGACACGGACGCCGAGTCGTGCACCCGGCGCACCAGGTCGGCCAGGTGGGGGGTGGCGATCCGCTCGAAGGTGAGCCGGGACAGCGGCGCGTAGCCCAGTTCCAGGACGCGGGGCAGGAGGGTGAAGGTCCGCCCGTCCTGGGCCGCGTAGCCGAGCTGGGCCAGTGCGAGCAGCGACCGGCGGGCGGTGGCGCGGGCCAGGCCGGTGGCCTCGGCCACCGCGCTCAGCGTGCGTCCCCCCGGGGCGCGCAGGCAGGTGAGGACCGCCAGTCCCCGGGCCAGCGACTGGAGGAAGTCCGCGCCCAGTTCGTCCTTGGCCGCGCGCAGGGCGTCGGCCCGGACCGGCGGTGGCGCCGCCCCGGGCGGTGCGGCGGCGGGACCGGCCAACTGACCGGCGACGGTGTCGGCGCAGGCGCGCAGCCGGGGCAGCGCGTACTCGGCGAGGCTGCCGGCGGTGTGGCGGCTGGTGTGGCTGACGACGCTCACCGCGCACCGGACCCGGCCGCCGTCCCCGTACACCGGCACCGCGACGGCGACCAGTCCGGGTTCGACGAGCTGGTCGTCCACGGCCCAGCCCGCGCGCTTGGCGCGGGCCGCGCGGGCCGACACGTCGCCCCGGTCCGCGCCCGGTCCGGCGGCGACGCGCGCGCGGTGGTGGTGCCAGGTGGCCTGGTCCCAGTCGGCGGCGAAGAGCGCTCCGGGAGCGCAGCGTTCGGCGGGCAGCAGGTCGCCGACGTGGAAGGTGACCGCCATGGCGCGCCGACGGGGGCACTGGACGACGAAGCGCGCACCGTCGCCGTCGGGGACGCACACCGACACCGACTCGTCGAGTTCGTCGGCCAGCCGCCGCGCGGGGGCGTCCGCGGCGTCGGCGAGCGGGTCGGCGGCGAGGTAGGCGTTGCCGAGTTCGCCCAGGCGGGGCGCGAGCACGGCGTCCTGGTCCTCGATCCGCAGGTAGCCGAGGTGGGCCAGGGTGCGGGTGACCCGGTCGACGGTGGCCCGGGCCAGGCCGGTCGAGCGGACCAGGTCGCTTCGGCGCATACGCGTCGAGGGGGCCGCGGCGAGCGCGCGCACGACGGCCAGCCCCCGTTCCAGGGTGGCCACGGACTCCCCGGTGGCCTTGGCGGGCGTCGTCGCGCTGGCCTGCATGCGGACCTCCACTGTTGCTCGTCCCGATCGAACGCTACCGGGCCTTGACACACCTGAGGCGGTCAGGCGAAACTCGCAGCGGTTCATAAATGAACTTTAGTTCACTCAGCGAACAAAAGAGGGTGGGGACGGATGGACAAGGTGGTGGCCACGGCCGCGGAGGCGGTGGCGGACATCCACGACGAGGCCTCGATCGCGGTCGGCGGCTTCGGCGTCAGCGGCGTCCCGGCGGTCCTCATCCGGGCCCTGCTCGACCAGGGCGCCACCAGCCTGGCGGTCGTGTCCAACAACTGCGGGGCCATGGACACCGGGTTGGCGGTCCTGCTGTCCGCGGGCCGGATCAGCCGGGTCACCGGCAGCTACGTCGGCTCCAACGCGGAGTTCGCCCGGCAGTACCTGGCGGGCGAACTGGAGCTCGAACTCATCCCCCAGGGCACGCTCGCCGAGCGGCTGCGCGCGGGCGGCAGCGGCATCCCCGCCTTCTACACCCCGGCCGGGGTCGGCACCCAGGTCGCCGACGGCGGACTGCCCTGGCGCTACGACGGTGACGGGGGCGTGGCCGTCGCGTCCCCGGCCAAGGAGGTCCGCGGCTTCGACGGTGTCCCGCACGTGCTGGAGCACGGCATCACCACCGACTTCGCCCTGGTCCGGGCCGCCCGGGGCGACCGGCACGGCAACCTCGTCTTCCGCCGCTCCGCCCGCAACTTCAACCCGCTGGCCGCCATGGCCGGACGCGTCACCGTGGCCGAGGTGGAGGAGCTGGTCGAGCCGGGCGGGATCGACCCCGACCACGTGCACCTGCCCGGCGTGTTCGTGCAGCGGGTCGTGGAGCTGAGCCCCGAGCAGGCCGCCGAGAAGTACATCGAGAAGCGCACCGTGACGGAGGGGACCACCCGATGAGCTGGACACGCGAGCAGATCGCCGCCCGTGCCGCGCGCGAACTGCGCGACGGCGAGTACGTCAACCTCGGCATCGGGCTGCCCACCCTGATCCCGGGCCACCTGCCGCCGGGGGTGGAGGTGGTGCTGGAGTCGGAGAACGGCATCCTCGGGACCGGCCCCTACCCCCGCGAGGACGAGGTCGACCCCGACCTGATCAACGCGGGCAAGGAGACCGTCACCGTCCTTCCCGGCGCCGCCTTCTTCGACTCGGCGATGTCGTTCGCGATGATCCGCGGCGGCCACGTCGACACCGCCGTGCTGGGCGCCATGCAGGTCTCCGCCCGCGGCGACCTCGCCAACTGGTCGGTGCCCGGGAAGCTGGTCACCGGCATCGGCGGCGCGATGGACCTGGTGCACGGCGCCCGCCGCGTCGTCGTCACCATGGCGCACACGGCCAGGGACGGCGGTCCCAAGATCGTCGAGGAGTGCACGCTCCCGCTCACCGGCCGCGCCTGCGTCGACCGGATCATCACCGACCTGGGCGTCCTGGACGTCACCGACGGCGGACTCGTCCTCGTCGAGACCGCCCCCGGCGCCACCGCGGAGGAGATCGTCTCCCGCACCGGGGCGCGCGTGCGCGTCGGCCAGGAGGTGTCGGCGTGAGGACCAGGGACGTCTACGTCGTCGACGCCGTCCGCACCCCCGTGGGCCGCTACGACGGCGCGCTCGCGGCCGTGCGCCCCGACGACCTGGCCGCGCACACCGTCCGAGCGCTGCTGGAGCGGACCCCCGCACTGGACCCGGCACGGATCGGCGACGTCTACCTGGGCAACGCCAACGGGGCGGGCGAGGAGAACCGGAACGTGGGGCGGATGGCCGCCCTGCTCGCCGGGCTGCCCACCTCGGTGCCCGGGGTGACCGTCAACCGGCTGTGCGCCTCCGGGCTGGAGGCCGTCGTCCAGGCGGCCCGGGCCATCGCCCTGGGCGACGCGTCCGTCCTGGTCGCCGGAGGGGTGGAGTCGATGACCCGCGCCCCCTACGTGCTGCCCAAGAGCGACCGCGCCTTCCCGGCGGGCCACGCGGAGCTGTACTCCACCACCCTGGGCTGGCGGATGGTCAACCCCGCGATGGAGCCGCAGTGGACGGTGCCGCTGGGCGAGTCCGCCGAGCTCATCGCCGACAAACACGGCATCACCCGCGAGCGGCAGGACGCGTTCGCGCTGGAGAGCCACCTCAAGGCCGCCCACGCCCGGGAGCGGGGGCTGTTCGACGCCGAGATCGTCCCTGTCCGGGTACCCCGGCGGCGGGGCGCGGCGGTCACGGTCGACCGCGACGAGAGCGTGCGGCCGGACGCCTCACTGGAGGCGATGGCCAGGCTGAGGCCCTCGTTCCGCCCCGAGGACGGGACGGTGACGGCGGGCAACGCCTCCCCGCTCAACGACGGTGCGGCCGCCCTGCTGCTCGCCGACGAGGAGGGGGTGCGCGCCACCGGGCGCGAACCGCTCGCCCGGATCTCGGCCAGCGCCGTCAGCGCCGTCGCACCGCACTGGTTCGGGCTCGGCCCCGTCGAGGCGGTCACCCGCGCGCTGTCGCGGGCGGGCCGCTCCCTCGCCGACGTGGACGTGCTCGAACTCAACGAGGCGTTCGCCGCCCAGGTCCTGGGCTGCCTGGCCGAGTGGCCCGAGTTCGACCGGGCGGTGCTCAACCCGCTCGGCGGAGCCATCGCCCTCGGGCACCCGCTGGGCGCCTCGGGCGCCCGCCTGGCCGGGACCGTCGCCCACCAGCTCGCCCGGGCCGGGAGCGGAACCGGGGTCGCCACCCTGTGCGTCGGCGTCGGACAGGGCCTGGCCCTGGTCCTCGAACGCTAGGGACCGCCCCGGCACGACCCGCCCCACACCACGGAATCCACCCCTCCCCTCCTCCCCAGGGACCACCATGACCGCACTGCCACCGGACCTCACCCAGTCCGCCATCGACACCGAGATCGCCAGGGCCCAGGCCGCCGCCCCCGCCGGAGACCACCCGCCGCGCGACTTCCCGCCCTACCGCAGCAGCGCGCTGCGCCACCCCGCCCACCCGCTGGTCCCGGTCCGCGACCCCGAGGCGGTCGAACTGTCCGGACCGGCCTTCGGCGTCACCGACGTCACCGACCTCGACCGGGACCTGACCCGGCACCACGCGGGTGAACCGCTCGGTGAGCGCATCACCGTCACCGGCCGCGTACTGGACCGGCGGGGCCGGCCGGTGCGCGGGCAACTGGTGGAGGTCTGGCAGGCCAACGCCTCCGGCCGCTACGCCCACCAGCGCGACCAGCACCCGGCGCCGCTGGACCCCAACTTCACCGGCTTCGGCCGCTGCCTGACCGACGGCGAGGGACGGTACTCGTTCACCACGATCCGCCCGGGCGCCTACCCGTGGCGCAACCACACCAACGCCTGGCGCCCCGCGCACATCCACTTCTCGCTGTTCGGCGAGGCGTTCACGCAGCGGCTGGTGACCCAGATGTACTTTCCGGGCGACCCGCTGTTCCCGTTCGACCCCATCCTGCAGTCCGTGACCAACCAGGCCGCGCGCGACCGCCTCGTGGCGGCCTACGACCACGGCCTGTCCGTGCCCGAGTGGTCGCTGGGCTACCGGTGGGACATCGTCCTGGACGGCCCGGCCGCCACGTGGACCGAGGACGAGGAGGACGACCGATGAGCCCCGCACCCACGCCGTCGCACACCGTCGGCCCGTTCTTCGGCTACGCCCTGCCCTTCACCGGCGGCGGTGACGTGGCACCCGCGCACCACCCGGACGCGCTCACCCTGCGCGGCCGGGTCCTGGACGGCGGCGGGGAGCCGGTCCCGGACGCGATCGTGGAGACCTGGCAGCCCGCGCCGGGCGGATCGCGCACCGGTGCCCCGGGGTCGATGCGCCGCGACGCGGTGACCGGACGCGTCGTCGGCCGCCACGGGGCCGACTTCACCGGGTTCGGTCGGGTGGCGACGGACGCCGACGGGCACTGGCTGGTGCGGACACTGCCGCCCGGCGGCGTCCCGTACGTGTGCGTGGCGGTCTTCGCCCGCGGCCTGCTGCACCACCTGTACACCCGCGCCTACCTCGTCGAGGCCCCCGACGACGCGCTGCTCGCGGCCCTGCCCCCGGAGCGGCGCGCCACCCTGGTCGCCCGGCCCGAAGCCGGCGCGGACCGCGTCCACCGCTTCGACATCCGCCTCCAGGGTGAGGGCGAGACCGTGTTCCTGGAGTTCCCGTGAGTGATCCGACCCGCCCGGACGCGCCCGGGACCGACCCGCTCGACACCGGCCTGCTCGCCCCGGGTCGGGCGGGATCGGCCGCCGAGGACGCCACGGGGGACACCGCCTTCCTCACCGCGATGCTGGACGCGGAGGCCGCCCTGACCGCGGCCCAGGCCGACGTGGGCCTGGTCCCGCCCGCCGCCGCGCTGGCGGTCGCCGAGGCCGCCGACCCGGACCGGTTCGACCCGCGTGACCTGGCCCTGCGCGCACGCGCGGACGGCCACCCGGTGATCGCGCTGGTCGCCGACCTGACCGCGGCCGTGGGCGGGGAGCACGCCCCCCACGTCCACCGGGGCGCCACCAGCCAGGACGTCATGGACACCGCGGCCATGCTGGTGGCGGCACGCGTGCTGGGCACGGTCCTGCGGGACCTGACCCGGACCGAGCGCGCCCTGGCCGGCCTGGCCTCCCGGCACCGCGACACCCCGATGGCGGGGCGCACCCTCACCCAGCACGCCGTTCCGACCACCTTCGGGCTGAAGGCGGCGGGCTGGCGCCACCTGGTGCTGGACGCCCGCGACCGGCTGGCCGCCGTCCGCGCCGCCCTGCCGGTCCAGCTCGGCGGTGCCGCCGGAACGCTGGCGGCGTTCACGGAGTACGCCCCCGACCGGGCGCCCGACACGGGCCCGCGCCTGCTGGCGGCCTTCGCACAGCGGACCGGTCTGGCCGAACCGCTCCTGCCCTGGCACGTCCTGCGCACCCCGGTCGCCGACCTGGGCGCCGCGCTCGCCCTGACCGCCGGAGCGCTCGGCAAGGTCGCCGCCGACGTGCTGGTGCTGTCGCGCACCGAGATCGCCGAGGTCGCCGAGGCCTCCGGGGGCGGCTCCTCGGCGATGCCGCACAAGGCCAACCCGGTGCGGGCCGCCCTGGTCTGCGCGGCCGCCCGACAGCTGCCCGCCCTGGCCTCGGTCCTGGTCTCGGGGCTCGCGTGCGAGGACGAACGCCACGCGGGTGCCTGGCACGCCGAGTGGCAGACCCTGCGCGAGGCCCTGCGCCTGGTCGGCGGCGCCGCCCGCGACACCGCCGAGCTCGTGGGCGGCCTGCGCGTGGACCCCGGCCGGATGGCGGCCAACCTGGCCCTGACCGGCGGGCGGATCACCTCCGAGCGGATCGCCGCCGCCCTGGCCGACCGGGTCGGCCGGGCCCGCGCCAAGGAGCTGCTCACCCGCGCGTCCCACCGCGCGGCCGAGGAGGGACTGCCCCTGGCCGAGGCCCTGCGCGACGCGCCCGAGCTCGCGGACCTTCCGGAGGGGTTCCTCGCGGACCTGACCGACCCGGCCGCCTACCTGGGCGCGGCTCCCCTCCTGGTCGACCGTGCCCTGGCCGACCCCCGGGGGTCCGGGTGAGGCCACCGCACCGGGGCCACCGTCCTGCCGGGGCCGCGCGCCGGACACTCACCCCTCCGCCGCCCCGCACTCCTTGGCCGGATCCGGGCCCGGCACGCACGACGAACAGACACGCACACCTGACGGAGCACCCGTGACCGACCTCCACCACCGCCTCGACGGCCCCGAGGACGCGCCCCCGCTGATCCTCGGCCCGTCCCTGGGCACCTCCCTGTCCGTGTGGGAGCCCCAGCTGCCCGCCCTGGCCCGCGACCACCGGGTCCTGCGCTACGAACTGCCCGGCCACGGGCGGTCACCCGCCTCCCTCCTGCCGGGGTCCGGGGCCACCGTCGCCGACCTGGCCCGCCTCGTCCTCGACCTGGCCGACTCCCGGGGGTGGGCGACCTTCCGCTACGCCGGGGTCTCCCTGGGCGGGGCCGTCGGCGCCCACCTGGCCGCGCACCACCCCGAGCGGGTGTCGTCCCTGGCCCTGGTGTGCTCGTCCGCGCGGTTCGGCGACCCCGACGCGTGGTGCGGGCGCGCCGACCTGGTGCGGCGCGAGGGGACCGCCGCCCTGCTGGCCGACGCGCCCGGGCGGTGGTTCGCCGACCCGGCCACCGCCGACACGCTCGCGGGCAGGGGGCTGCTGGCCGACCTGGAGCACGCCGACCCCGCGGGCTACGCCGCCTGCTGCGACGCCCTGGCCGCCCACGACCTGCGGGACCGCCTCGGCGACATCGGGGCCCCGACCCTCGTCGTGTCCGGGCGCGGGGACGGCGCCACCCCGCCCGAACACGGGCGCGCGCTCGCCGACGGCATCCCCGGCGCGGACCTGACCGAGATCTCGGGCGCGGGCCACCTGGCCGGGGTCGAGCGGCCCGAGGCGGTCACCGCCGCCCTGCTCGCACACCTGTCCCCCGGCACCGACCGCGGGCGGTACGCGGCCGGGATGACCGTGCGGCGGGCCGTGCTCGGCGACGCGCACGTCGACCGCGCGGTGGCGCGCACGACCGCGTTCACCGCCGACTTCCAGGACCTGATCACCCGCTACGCCTGGGGGGAGATCTGGACCCGCCCGGGCCTGGACCGGCGCACCCGCAGCTGTGTGACGCTGACCGCCCTGGTCGCGCGCGGGCACCTCGACGAGCTGGCCATGCACGTGCGCGCCGCCCTCACCAACGGCCTGACCCCCGACGAGATCGGCGAGGTGCTCCTGCAGTCCGCGATCTACTGCGGGGTGCCCGCCGCCAACTCCGCCTTCGCCACCGCCCAGCGCGTGCTGGCCGACCTCAACGAGGAGTGACCGTGTCCCACCCACGCCACACCACCGTCGCCGTCATCGGGGCGGGGCCCGCCGGGCTCCTCCTGGCACGGCTGCTGCAGCGCTCGGGCGTCGACTGCGTCGTTCTGGAAAGCCGCGACCGCGCGTACGTGGAGCGGCGCCAGCGCGCCGGGATCATGGAACAGGGGACGGTGGAGGCCCTGCGCGCGGCGGGCGCCGCCGACCGGCTGGACCGCGAGGGCATCCCGCACGACGGCATCGAGCTGCGCTTCGACGGCCGGCGGCACCGCGTCGACTTCCCATCCCTGACGGGGGGCCGACGGGTCTGGGTGTACGCCCAGACGGAGATGGTCAAGGACCTGGTCGCCCTGCGCCTGGCCGACGGCGAACCCCTGCTGTTCGAGGCCCCCGTCCACGCGGTGGAGGGGACCGACACCGACCGCTGCACCGTGCGCTACACCCACCAGGGCCGGGAGCACACCCTCACCTGCGACTACGTGGTGGGCTGCGACGGCTACCACGGGGTGGCCCGCCGGGCGGTCCCGGAGGGCGCGAGCCGCACCTTCGAGCGCGTCTACCCGTACTCGTGGCTGGGGGTGACGGCCGACGCCCCGCCCGCCTACGACGAGCTGGTCTACGCGCACTCGGACCGGGGGTTCGCGCTGGCGAGCATGCGCTCCCCGTCGGTGAGCCGCCTGTACCTGCAGGTGCCCAACGGCGAGGACCCGGCGGACTGGCCGGACGATCGGATCTGGGACGAGCTGGACGCGCGCCTGGGCGCCGACGGCGCGTGGCGCCTGAACCGGGGGCCGATCACCGCCACGTCGGTGCTGCCGATGCGCAGCTCGGTGACCGAGCCGATGCGGTTCGGCCGCCTGTTCCTGGCCGGGGACGCCGCGCACATCGTGCCGCCCACGGGCGCCAAGGGGCTCAACCTGGCCGTCTCCGACGTGGCCGTCCTGGCCCGGGCGTTCGCGCACCTGCGCACGACCGGGTCCGCGCAGGAACTGGAGGCCTACTCCGCGACCTGTCTGCGCCGGGTGTGGCGGGCGGAGCACTTCTCGTACCTCATGACCACGACCCTGCACACCGATCCCGCGCAGCCGGGGTTCGACACCCGTCTGCAGTTGTCCCAGCTCGACCGGGTGGCCACCTCGCCCTTCGCCGCGGCCGACCTGGCGGAGAACTACACCGGACTGCCGTTCGCCTGACACTCCGGTCCCGCCGCCGACACACGGAGAGGGCGCCCCCGGGCGGGGGCGCCCTCCCGCGCGTACGGCGCGGGCTCAGTCCACGCCGTAGCAGCGGATGACGATGTGGCCGTCCTCCTCGCGGGCCAGCCCGACGAAGACCGTCTCGGCGAGCCAGCGGTGCGCGGGGGCGTCGGTGCGGAAGACGGGGCTGGTGCGAAAGTAGACGCCGGCCTCGGCGACCCTCAGATCACCGTCGTACTGGTCGGGGCAGGGCCGGCCCTCGTGGTAGTAGCCCCGGTTGACGATGTCGATGACGGCGCCGTCGTCGGCCTCGATGAGGTAGCGGGCCTCCAGTTCGCAGACGTCGCCGCGGGTGTTGGACCAGTCGCCGCCGCCCGCGCGGACCGTGCCGTTCAGACGCGGGCCGTGCACGGTTCCCCCGGTGATGGGGGTGAACTCGGTGCGCTCACCGTCGCCGTGACCGATGTGCAGGGGGGCGGTGACCCGCGCCCGGATCTCGAAGGCGAGGGTCAGGGACGGGGTGAGGGTCATCGGACGGCTCCGTTCTCGGGTCGGGCATCTTCATAAAACAGTGTTATATGACAACATTGCAGGACACGCCCGTGACGTCAACCCAGCAAAGGCCCCTGCCATGCCCATCGAGGTGGACGAGGCACGGCGACTCGACGAGATCGCCGCCGCCACCATCCAGGTCGCCCGCGAACGCGGCGTCCGCTCCGTCACCATCCGCGCCGTCGCCGACCAGCTCGGCGGATCGACGGCCATGATCACCAACTACGTCGCCAACCGGGGCGAACTCATGCTCAACGCGCTGCGCAAGGCGGAGGAGGACTGGACACGGGAGCTGGAGGAGGCCCTCGGCGGCGCCACCGGGCCGCGACGGCTCCGGGCGGCGACCCGGTGGATGTGCACCACCGAACGCGACGACGAGGTGCTGCGGCGCCTGCTGACGGAGATCGCCGGCGCGGGCCCCGGCGCCGGATCGGAGATCGAGGCGACCCGCAGCGCCAGGTCCCGACACCACCACGACGAGTTGGCCGCGCTCGCACAGGAGGCCGGGATCGGCGACCCCGAACTGGGCGCGGACATCCTCCACCTGCTGTTCCGCGGCTACTGGCTGTCCACCCTGGAGGACCCCGAGGGGTGGTCGGCCGAGCGCGGCACCCGCGCCGCGCTCGCCGCAGTCGAGCTCCTGGGCGGCGGTGCGGACGACGCGGCCGCCGAAGACTGAGCACGTCGGAGGCCCGGGGGGCTTGACAGGGCACGGGGGTTCGGCGCAAGCTCGTGGTGAGATAAAACGCTGTTATATGACAACGTTCTAAGCTGGTGCCGTGCCGCCCCCGGGCGGGCCCGGCACTCCATCCCCCCGTGCCCGGCCGCCGCGACGGCCGGCACTTCCCGCGAAGAGGTAGGCCATGGGACACGTATCGGACCAGTGGTGGCGGCTGGACGCCACCGAAATCGCCGCGGCCGTCCGCGACCGGAAGGTCTCGGCCGTCGAGGTGACGCGGTCGCACCTGGAGCGCATCGAGGAGACCAACGGCGATCTCCGGGCGCTGTCCGACGTCCGCCCGGACGAGGCCCTCGACCAGGCCAGGCGGGCCGACGAGGCCGTCGCCGCCGGGGCCGACCTGGGCCCCCTGCACGGCGTCCCGGTCTCCACGAAGATCAACACCGAGCAGCGGGGCCACCCCACCAGCAACGGCGTCCGCGCGTTCGCCGACCACGTGTCCCACCGGGACGCGCCCTGTGTCGCCGCCCTGCGCGCCGCCGGGGCCGTCCTGCTGGGCCGCAGCAACGCCCCCGCCTTCTCCCTGCGCTGGTTCTCCACCAACGACCTGCACGGGCGCACCCTCAACCCCTGGGACCACGGCCGCACGCCCGGCGGGTCCAGCGGCGGCGCCGCCAGCGCCCTGGCCGCGGGCATGGGCGCCCTGGCCCAGGGCAACGACATCGGCGGGTCCATCCGGTTCCCGGCCGCCTGCTGCGGGGTGGTCGGGGTGCGCCCCACCGTCGGCCGCGTCTCGGACTGGGCCCCGCACGACCCGGCCGGGCCGGACCTGCCTCCCACCGTCCACGCCTGCGCCGTCCAGGGCCCCCTCGCCCGGACCGTGGCCGACGCGCGACTGGCCCTGGACGTCATGACCACACCCGACCTGCGCGACCCGCACGGGGTCCCGGGTGTTCCGGACCGGCGCCCGCGCGGCGACCGCCCCGTCGAGGTGCACGTCGTCCGCGGCATCGGCACCGTCGGAAACCACCCGGGCGTCGACCGCGCCCTCACCGACGCCGCCCGCCGCCTGGCCGACGCCGGATACGCGGTCGAGGAGGTCGGGGACGCCCCGCTGCTGCGCGAGGCCAGCCGCCTGTGGTCGCTCCTGCTCACCGAGGACACCCGGGCGCTGCTGCCCGTGGTCGAGCGGGTGGGCGACGAGGCGATCCGCACCGCCCTGGCCGGGCACTTCGCGGACGCCGCCACCGTGTGGGGCGAACGGCCGTCCCTGCAGACCTACATCGACGGCTGGGCGCGCCGCGCCACCCTCATCAGCCGCCTCCAGGACCTCCTGGGCTCGGACCGGATCGTGCTCACACCCGCGTGCGCCGAACTCCCCTTCGAGCAGGACGCCGACCTGCGCGGACCGGAGCGCTCCGCGCAGCTGTTCGCGGCGATGTGGCCGATGACCAGTGTTCCCGTGCTGGGTTTCCCCGCCGTCACGGTCCCCGTCGACCGGGTCGAGGGCCTGCCCGTCGGCGTCCAGCTCATCGGGGGGCGCTTCGAGGAGCACCTGCTCCTGGACGCGGCCGCGGCCGTCGAGGCCCGGGGACCCGAGGCGCGGACGTGGCCCTGAACCGGCGCCGGCCGGTCGCACTCCGACCGGCGCCGCGGCGGCCCGCCCGGGTTCAGCCGCGCGCCCCGAGACCCTGGAGCATCCGCAGCGCCGCCTCGCGCACACCGGCGTGGCGCGAGGCGGGGAAGGGCAGCGACGCCAGCGTGGCACTGCCGAACGCCATACTGAGCAGGGCGTAGGCCGCCTGGAGGCTCTCCGCCGGGCCACAACCCGGCACCGCCAGGCGAACGGCGTCGGCGACGTCGCGCTCCAGCCGGCTGTAGCTGTCGTAGATCCGCCCGCGCAGCCGGACGTCGTGCATCGCCCCGCTGATCAGCGCCTCGATGACCAGATCGTCGTCGCCCCGCGCCATCCGCGGTCCGAAGAGGTGGTCCACGAGCGCGCGCAACCGCTCCTCGGGGTCGGGGTCGTCCAACACGGCCCGCACCGAGTCGGCGTAGGGCGTGATGACGTGGTCCCACAGCGCGTCGATCAGCTCGTCGCGGTTGCCCACGTAGTGCCGCACGTGCGAACGGCTCATACCGGCCATGGCCGAGATCCGGTCCTGGGTGCTTCCGGCCAGACCGTACCGGGCCACCGACCTGGCGGCCGCCCGCAGGATCTGCTCCCGCCGCTGACCGGCGAGGCTCGGTCTGCCCATCCGACGCTCCTTTTTTGTCCATTTCGGCGAGGAATTCACCACACAGCATAACTCCCCCGGCCGCCGCGACGACAACGGCGGCCCCCTCGGCGTGCGCGGCTTTTCTCCTATCGGGTCGACCAGATGCTACCTGCGACGACACATCCGAAAGATGGGTGCCACAACTCCGGACACCCTCAGTTCACGATTTTTTGTTTTGCAGTATTGACAATCAATTGAGAACCGCAGCACGCTGGACCGAAGCGAGAACGACGCCCACGACGAACCGGGCCCTCCCGCCCGGCGGCAGTCCGCACCAGCCCCGCACCAGCACCCCGAAGGACCCATCCCATGACACGTCCCCGCCCGGCCGCGCTCGCCGCGGCCCTCGTCGGCGCCTGCACCCTCGCCGGGTGCGGCGGCAGCGCCGAACCCGCCCCGGAGGAGGCCGCCGCGCCGACCCCCACCACCTCCGTCCCCGCCGCCACCGGCGACGTCGACACCGTCACCTGGAACGTCCCCAGCGGCGAGCCCGCCTCGCTGGACCCCGCCCGCTCGGCCACGGACTCCGTCAGCACGGTCGTGGCCAACATGTGCGAGGGCCTGTTCACCTTCGGCCCCGACTACGAGCGCGAACCCGCCCTGGCCGTCGCGGTCGACCGGCCGGACCCGCTCACCCACGTCATCGACCTGCGCGAGGACGCCGTGTTCTGGAACGGCGACCCGGTCACGCCCGAGGACGTCGTCTACAGCGTCGAGCGCGTCCTGGACCCCGAACTCGGATCACCGTGGATGGGCTGGGCGACCCACCTGGAGGAGGTCGAGGTCACCGGGGACCACCAGGTCACCGTCACCCTGGACGCACCGGACGTGCTGGTGCCCAACTTCCTGGCCACCCCCGCCTTCGCCGTCGTGCAGGAGGAGTTCGCCGAGTCCGCCGGAGCGGACTTCGGCACCGCCTCGGGCGGCGTGATGTGCACCGGGCCCTACCGGTTCGACGCGTGGTCCCAGGGCGAGCACATCACCCTGACCCGCAACGAGCAGTGGTGGAACACCGAGGTCGAGCCCAAGGTCGCCAACCTGCGGTTCACCTTCACCACCGACCCGTACGCGCAGACCGCCGCGCTCTCCAGCGGCGACGCGGACGGGCAGTTCAACGTCCCGCGCTCCGCCCACGCCCAGCTGGCCGAGGAGGGCACCATGCTCTTCGGGCGGAGCCTGTCACCCACGTTCCTGGCGGTCGTCGACCAGGAGGGGGCGCTGTCCGACCCCGCCATCCGGCGCGCCGTGCGGTCCCTGATCGACTACGAGGGCATCGTCGCGTCGGTCTACCAGGGCGCCGCCGAACCGCTGCGGGCACTGGTGCCCCCGGCGGCGTGGGGCTACGCCGAGGACGAGTACCAGGCGGCCCACGACGACCTGCCCGCACCCGTGCAGGACCTCGACCAGGCCATGGACCACGTCAGCCGGTCCACCACCTCGGACCAGACGATCGTCCTGGCGTACACGACGGCGATCGACGAGGAGACCCGGATCGCCACCGCGGTCGCCGACGCCGCCGCCGAGGTGGGGCTGCACGTCGAACTCAGACCGCTGACCGCCGAGCAGTTCGCCGCGATGTTCTCCTCCGCGCAGGCCCGCGAGGGCGTGGACCTGTTCCTGTCCACCGGGTACCTGGACTTCCCCGAGCCGCTGGCCTACTACCAGTACTTCACCACCGGGAACTACTACAACTTCTCCGGCTACAGCGACGAGGAGTACGACGAGGCCGTCGCCGCCGCGATGGTCGAGGAGGACCCCGCGGCCCGCGCCGAGCACGTGGTCCGGGCCCAGGCCATCATGGCCGAGGACCTGATCACCATCCCCGTCGCCACCCAGTACGTCAACGTCTACTACGGACCGGACCTGGCCGGACTCGTCCCGCGGCAGAACTACCTGTACACGCCGTGGGCCACGCAGCTCGGCGGCCGCTGACCATGGCACGCGCACTCACCGCCTGGATCGGCCGCCGCGTCCTGGGCGCGCTCCTGACCGTCCTGGCCGCCTCCGTCCTCATCCACGCCTCGCTGCGGCTGGTCCCCGGAGACCCGGTCCTGGCGCTGACCGCCGGCCGCCGCCTCACCCCGGAACAGCTGGAGGCCGTGCGCCAGGCCCACGGCCTGGACCAGGGCCCCGTCCAGGGCTACCTGACGTGGATCGGCGGCGCCCTGCGGCTGGACCTGGGGACCTCGCTGAACTACCGGACCGACGTCAGCGCGCTGATCGCGAGCCGGCTGGACGTGTCCGTCCCGCTCATCCTGTACTCGGCGGTCCTGGCGGTCCTGTTCGGCACGGCCGTGGCACTGGTCTCGGCGCTCAGGGGCGGCCCGGTCAACCGGGCCGCGGGCGTCGTGGCCTCCGCCGCCACCGCCACCCCGCCCTTCGTCGCCGCCATCGTCCTGCTGGCGACCCTGTCCGTCGGTCTGGGCTGGTTCCCCGCGACCGGCTCGGGCGCCGGCCCCGCCGACCGCCTCTGGCACCTGACCCTGCCCGCCACCGCCATGGCCGTCGCCGTCTTCGGGGTCCTGGCGCGGGTCGGCAACGCCGCCTTCAGCCAGGAGCTGGACCGCGAACACGTGGAGGTGGCGCGCAGCCGCGGGGTGGGCGGAGCGGCCGTGGTGCGCCGACACGTCTTGCGGGGCGCCCTGGCCCCGCTGCTCACGGTCGTGGGCGTCCTCGTGGCCAGCCTGTTCGTCGGCACGGCCGTGGTGGAGACCGCGTTCGGACTGGACGGTGTCGGATCCCTGCTGGTCAGCTCGGTGTCGCGGCGCGACCTCCCCGTCGTGCAGGGCGTCGCCCTCGTCGCGGTCACCGTGTTCGTCCTCGTCAACACCCTGGTCGACCTGGCCCTGACCCTCGTCGACCCCCGAGTCACGGCGGGAGGCCTCGCCCGATGACACTCACGATTCCCGCGCTGCGGGCCCGGAGCGCCCGCAGGCGCCGCCGCCCGGTCGGCGTCCGGCTCGCGGCGGGGTTCCTGCTCCTGGTCGCCCTCACCGGCCTCCTGGCCCCCGTGCTCGCACCGCACTCACCCCAGGCCACGAGCCTGATGGACGCCCTGGCACCGCCGGGAACGCCCGGGCACTGGCTGGGAACCGACTCCACCGGACGCGACGTGCTGTCCAGGGTCATGTACGGAGCCCGGCTCTCCCTGCTCGCCCCGCTGGGCGTGGTGCTGCTGTCCAGCGTCCTGGGCGTCACCGTCGGGCTGGTGGCCGCGCGGGCCGGGGGACGGGTCGACGCCGTGCTCTCCCGGGGCATGGACATCGTCTTCGCCTTCCCCGGCCTGCTGCTGGCCATGATCGCCGTCGCCGTGTTCGGTCCGGGCCTGACCGCGCCCGTCTGCGCCCTGGCCGTCAGTTACGCGCCCTTCCTGGGCCGGGTCGTGCGCAGCGTGGCCCTCCAGGAGGGGGCGCGGCCGTACATGGAGAGCTACCGGGTCATGGGGTTCGGCGAGCTGTGGGTGACCCTGCGCCACCTGCTGCCCAACGTGACCCCGGTGCTCATCGCCCAGGGCACCCTCTCCTTCGGCTACGCGCTGGTGGACCTGGCGTCGCTGTCCTACCTCGGGCTGGGTGTCCGGCCGCCCGACGCGGACTGGGGCGCGATGATCAGCCAGGCGCAGACCGCCATCCTCCAGGGATCGCCGTGGAGCGGGCTGGTGCCCGGACTCGCGGTACTCCTGACCGTCGTGAGCGTCAACGTCCTGGGCGAACACGTCGGCGCGACCATCTCCGGAAAGCGGGGTGAACGGGCGTGAGCGCGCCTTCCACCACAGCGGCCACCACCGAGGACGCCCTCGGCATCACCGGGCTGGGCGTGTCGCTCGGCGCGGACGGCGAGAACGTCCCCCTGCTCGCCGACGTCACCGTCCGGGTCGGCCGCGGCGAGACCGTCGGCCTGGTCGGCGAGTCCGGATCGGGCAAGTCGCTGACCGCGCGCAGCGCCCTGGGCCTGCTGCCCCCGGGCGCCCGCGCGACCGGGCGGGTCAGGGTCGCGGGCGTCGACGTCCTGGCCGCCGACCGCACCGCCCTGCGCGACCTGCGGCGGCACCGGGTCTCGATGGTGTTCCAGGACCCGCGCGCCTCGATCGACCCGCTGCGGCGCGTGGGCGACCACCTCACCGAGGGCCTGCGGGCGGGCGGCACGCCCAGGCGGGAGGCGGCGCGGCGCGCCCTGGACCTGCTCGACCAGGTCGGGATCCGGGACCCGCGGGGCGCGATGCGGCGCCACCCGCACGAGTTCTCCGGCGGGATGCTCCAGCGGATCATGATCGCCGGGGCCCTGTCCACCGCGCCCGACCTGCTCCTGGCGGACGAGCCGACCACCGCGCTCGACGTCACCACGCAGGCCGAGGTGGTCGGGGTACTGCGCGACCTGCAACGCGCCCACGGCACCGGTCTGCTGTTGGTCACACACGACCTCGACCTGGCCGCCGCCGTCTGCGACCGGATCTACGTCATGTACGCGGGCCGGATCGTGGAGGAGTCCGCGAGCGCCTCGTTCACCGACGCGCCCGCCCACCCCTACACGCGGGCGCTGCTCGACGCGAGCCCGTCCGTCCACGGCGAGAGGGCCGAGATCAGGCCCGTCGCCGGACGGCCCCGACCCCTGGCGGAGGCACCCCCGGGCTGCTCCTTCCGTGACCGCTGCCCGCGCGCCGACCACGACTGCGCCCTGGGCGTGCCCCGCCTCCGACCGCACGGGACGTCCGCCGTCGCGTGCCTGCGACCGGAAGGGGTGCGGCCGTGACCGAACCCGTCCTCACGGTGACGTCCCTGGTGAAGAGGTACGGGGAGGTCACCGCCGTCGACGACGTCAGCTTCGAACTGATGCCCGGCGGCTCGCTGGGCATCGTCGGGGAGTCCGGATCGGGCAAGACCACGACGGCACGCGTCCTGGCCGGACTGGAGGAGCCGACCTCCGGCGGCGTCACGGTCGTCGGCGAGGCCGTCCGGGGACGCTCGCGCCGGGCGCGGCTGCGGCGGGCCCGACGGCTCCAGATGATCTTCCAGGATCCGTACGGGTCCTTCGATCCGCGGCTGACCGTCGCCGAGTCCGTCCTCGAACCCCTCCGACTGCACGAGCCGGGTTCGGCCCGCGACCACCGGGCCCGGGTGGACGGGCTGCTGGACCGGGTCGGGCTCAGCCACCGGGCGGGCACGGCCAGGCCGCGCGAACTGTCCGGCGGCCAGCGCCAGCGGGCGGCGATCGCCCGGGCGATCGCCGTGACGCCCCGGGTCCTGGTCCTGGACGAGGCGGTGGCCGCGCTCGACGTCTCGGTGCAGGCCCAGATCCTGGCCCTGCTGGACGAGCTGCGCCGGGAGACCGGGGTCAGCTACGTGTTCGTCAGCCACGACCTGGCGGTGGTCCGGCATGTCACCGACACCGCCGTCGTGATGCGCCACGGCCGGGTCGTCGAGCGGGGGGAGACCGAGCGGATCCTGCGCGATCCGCAGCACCCCTACACCCGCCTGCTGATCGACTCGGTCCCCGGCCCGGGATGGGACCTGGACCGCCTGGCCCGGGACCGCCGCGCCCTCGACACCCCCTGACATCCATCCGCCCTCCCCACCCACCACGGAGACACCACGTGCCGACCATCGAACGCACCGGACCGGCGGCGGTTCCGCCGGACGCCGAGCGACTCACCGTCCCCATGCGGGACGGCGTCCGCCTGGCGGCCGACCTGTACCGACCCGGCGCGGCGGCGCCGGGACCCGTCGTCCTGGTCCGGCTGCCCTACGACAAGGACGGCGCCTACTGCTTCATGCCCGACATCGCCCGCCGCTTCACCGCCCGCGGGTACACCGTCGTCGTCCAGGACGTCCGCGGGAAGTACCGGTCGGAGGGGGTACCCGAGTTCGCCGTCCACGAGGCCGACGACGGCCACGACACCGTCGACTGGATCGCCCGCCAGGAGTGGTGCGACGGGGACGTCGTCATGTGGGGCGACTCCTACTACGGCTTCACCGCCATCGCGGCGGCGTCCGCCGGGCACCCCGCGCTGAGGGCGATCGCGCCCCGGGTCACCGGATCCCAGCTGTCGACCGTGCTGGACCACGGGGACGGCACCCGCGACGTGGAGCAGACGAGCCGCAAGGTCTACTTCGCCACCCACTTCGTGGACGCCGACCGCTACGAGTGGACGCCCGACTGGACGCGCCGCCCGCTGCGGGACACCTTCGAGGAGTTCTTCACCGAACTCGGGCGGCGCTCGGCCAACTTCGACGGCGAGTTCGGCGGCGAGCCCCGGTTCGTGCCGCCGCCGCTGAAGGCCCTGCTGGAGGGGCCGCCGATCCCGGCCCTGTACACGATCGGCTGGTTCGACAACTGCGCCGTCTGGTCCTGGCACGACGTGCGCGCGCTGTCCCGGGACCCGGGCTGGGCCGCGCACCTGCGGCTGCGGCTGGAGGCCATCGACCACGAGAACCACCGGCTGGCCGACGCCCCCGTCGGGCCGCACGACGACCACGCCGCCGACCCCGGCGCCCGGGAGCGGCTGCTGCCCCGCTACGTCGACCCGGCGATCGAGTTCTTCGACGCCGTCCTCGGCCGCTCCGGCGACCTGGCGGCGCTGCCGCGCGTGCGCTACGAGGTCTGCCACGGCGGGTGGCGCCGGAGCGACGCGTGGCCGCCCCGGGAGACCGCGGAGCTGGAGTACCACCTGACCGGCGGCCCCGCCCCGGCACTGGCCGCGCAGGCGGCCCCCGAACCGGACACGCTGCGGTGGGTGCACGACCCGGCCGACCCCGTCCCCTCCCCCGGCGCGGACCCCTTCGCCGCCCTGTTCGACCGGTCCGACCTGCGGGAGGTCGGGCTGCGGGAGGACGTGCTCCGGTTCACCGGCCCCGCCGCGGCGCGGGACACCGACCTGCTCGGGTCCGCCGTGCTCCGGCTGCGGCTGCGGGCCGACGCCGGGGCCACCGTCCACGCCCGGCTGCTGGACACGGCGCCCGACGGCGGCGTGTGGCTCATCGCCCGGGGGCAGGTGCGGCTCGACGCGGCGATGGACGGGGAGGCGGTCGTGGTCGACCTGCTCGAACTCGCCTACCGGCTGCGCGCCGGTCACCGCCTGACGCTCGACCTGATGGGCGGCGACTTCCCCGACTTCGTCCCGGAGGCGCCCCCGGGCGCGTGCCCGTGGACGAGCCCCGCCGGGGCGCCGACCGCCAGGGAGGTCACCGTGGGCGGGGCGGACGGCAGCCGTCTGCGCATCGGGCGGCGCGGCGCCGAGGAGCTGCGCCGGACGGACGGCTGAGCGGCGGGGGCGCGGCCGGGCCGGGGGTCTTGCACGCGCACCCGACGGATGTCGGCGTCCGCCTGATGCGGGCGGACCGGTGCGCCCGGGGCCGTTCGCAACGATCCCGGGGAGCGCCGGCCCCCGTGGCCGTGCCCGCGCCCACACCGTCCAGGCACAGCTCCTGAAGCGCCTCACCGT